>JAJRRF010000308.1 GCA_024279735.1 Alphaproteobacteria bacterium | reverse complement strand
GAAACAATTCCCCGAAAATGGCAAGATTTTTGCAGCCAGGTTACAGATAATTTTAGAATTATATCCCATAAAGGTGTTAAAATTCTTGAACAGGATGAGTGCGCCCTAAAAATATAGGTTTTCATGTCTTAGGAGTATAAGTTGAAATTAATTTATTTTAGTAAGCCGTACACTTACGGGCATGGGGAAGCTCCTCATTTCCACGTTTTTGCTTAAATGTTTATTTTGTTGATTATAAGTAAAAGTGCGCCGTGTTGCAATTAGATAGTGGCTTGTAGGATTTGTGGGTTTAGGGCTCAGTCCTAAACCTGAACGTTACTGATGACAGGTCTAGGGTGTAACGTTCCGGTCAAGGACTGAGCCCTTGACCGACAATTTGTTGTAGCCATTACAAGCCCAAACAAAACAGCCTTGCCGCTAGCCTGCTGCTAAAGCCCCTCATTACTTTTCTTCTCCGCAGCCACTTTCTCGGCGGCCAGCTTATCGGCATCCACATAAATCTCATCACCTAGCGCATTAAATGCGTCGCTCATGCCGTCCATGCCTTCTTGCTTTTCGTTGAGGCGGTCGGCATAGTCGCGCACGTCTTGGGTGATTTTCATGCTGCAAAATTTGGGGCCGCACATCGAGCAGAAATGTGCCACTTTTGAGGACTGCTTGGGCAGGGTCTCATCGTGATATTTCACGGCGGTTTCGGGGTCGAGGGCAAGGTGGAACTGGTCTTCCCAGCGGAACTCGAACCGCGCCTTGCTCATGGCATCATCCCAGACCTGTGCCCCAGGGTGACCCTTGGCCAGGTCGGCGGCGTGGGCGGCCAGTTTGTAGGTGATAACGCCAACCTTGACATCATCACGGTTGGGCAGGCCAAGATGTTCTTTTGGGGTGACATAGCACAGCATGGAGGTGCCGAACCAGCCAATCATGGCCGCGCCAATGCCGCTGGTGATATGGTCATAGCCTGGGGCAATGTCGGTGGTGAGTGGCCCAAGGGTATAGAAGGGGGCTTCGTGACATTCCTTCAGCTGCTTGTCCATATTGACCTTGATCTTGTTCATTGGCACATGACCAGGACCTTCAATCATCACCTGACAGCCTTTGGCCCAAGCAATTTTGGTCAGCTCGCCAAGAGTTTCCAGCTCGGCAAACTGGGCTTCGTCATTGGCATCATAAATAGAGCCAGGGCGCAGGCCATCACCAAGCGAAAACGAGACATCATAGGCGCGCATAATATCGCAAATTTCTTCAAAATTGGTATAGAGGAAGCTTTCTTGATGGCGCGAGAGACACCATTTAGCCATGATAGAGCCGCCGCGTGAGACAATCCCCGTCATCCGTTTGGCAGTCATTGGCACATAGGCCAGCTTGACCCCTGCATGAATGGTGAAATAGTCCACGCCCTGCTCGGCCTGTTCAATCAGGGTGTCACGGTAAATTTCCCATGTCAGCTTGACAGGATCGCCGTCACATTTTTCAAGCGCCTGATAAATTGGCACAGTCCCAATAGGCACGGGTGAGTTGCGAATAATCCATTCGCGAGTGTTATGAATATTGCGGCCAGTGGAGAGGTCCATGACATTGTCCGCGCCCCAACGCGCTGCCCAGACCATTTTGTCAACCTCTTCCTCAACAGAGGAGGTGATGGCAGAGTTGCCAATATTGGCGTTGATCTTGACCAGAAAGTTGCGGCCAATAATCATTGGTTCAGCTTCAGGATGGTTGATATTGGCGGGGATAATGGCGCGTCCCTTGGCAATTTCATCACGGACAAATTCAGGGGTGACAAAGGTCGGTAATTCTGCGCCAAAGCCTTCACCAGCGTCGAGTTTTTCCTGGGCATTGTCACGCGCCTTGGCCAGCCCAATATTTTCGCGGTGCGCCACATAAATCATCTCTTTGGTGATAATGCCTTTTTGGGCAAATTCATACTGGGTGACAGGGGCATCGCCCACACCGCGCAAAGGCTTGTTGGTAATGGGGAAGGCACGGGCAAGACGGTCGCCTGTGGCGTTGTTGTCTTCATGCTTAATCTCACGGCCATCATACTCTTCAACGCCGCCGCGCTCGGTGATCCAGTCTGTGCGAAAGCGGGCCAGGCCGTTTTCAAGGTCAGGCTTATAGTCTGCTTCGCTGTAAGGGCCAGAGCTGTCATAAACCCGCAAGGCTGGCTCGCCGCCTGACAAAGTGATTTCACGAAACGGCACTTTCAGGCTTGGGTCAGATTCAGGGGCAGAATAGATTTTGTCAGAGGCAGGGAGTGTGCCTGTCGTCACTTCAGGGGTCTTCAGTTCAGACTGTTTGCTTGGTTTGTTCATAAAATTTTGCTTTCATAGGGCAGAAGGATTGCCGCAGCCAGGCCAATGAGTGAGACCATAAGCGGGATGCTGGCAAGGGTTGATGATGAGAATGAATTGGGGGTTTCAAAGCTGGGTGAGAGAAGTTCTGTCGAAAATCTTTGGTAATAGAAAGCGGTCGCCATGCCCCAGCCACTGGCAAAAAAGGCGCGGCGGGCAGTTGTGTCTCGTGAAAAAACAAGGCTGGCCAGCAGCAGGACAGGGGCGGCCAGATAATCGCCCAGCAAAACCCACCGTGCCAGGCCAGGGGTGTGCCATGACCACAGCAAGACGGAATGATAAAGCTCAAGCCCCAGGGCAAGCACAACCGCCAAAACTGTAAAAATACGAAAATATCGCATTGTTTGCTTCCGTCCCTCCGCCGGTATGAGCCGGATCAGGTTATAAGGGTTGGATTGTCATCACTCTCAGCCTGCTTGACACGCCAGACACCCCTCGAAATAATTATAGGCAATATGCCCTATCAATGGGGCAGGGGCAAGGGGGAATTTTGGCTTTGTAAAAGTATCCCGCCATTGCAACCCTGTTGGAAGGCGAAGGCAGAGTTTTGAAAAAAACTTGAAATAATCGCCTTTGTCATCCTGAACTTGGTTCAGAATCCATAACCCCAAGACTTGGTTATTATAGGGCAATCTTAACTCACAAAAGAAAAGTTTCTTTCGCGTCATGTTGGTCAAGGGCACTGTCCTTGACCAGAACGTTTTTGCCCAAAAGAAACGCTGGCAGGACAACGTTCCGGTCAACTACAGAGCAGTCGACCGACAATAAATTTATTTATGTGTCAGATCTCAGTAGTTTATTAGGCAGTGACATGAAATTTTTTCTGCTTAATATTTCCTGATTACCACTTCTTTTCCGCTGTATAGCCACAAAAATATATTATTCTTTAAAAACAAGGAGATATAGATATGGCTCAAAATTCGGTTCAATTGCAAAAAGGGTTAAGCATCACTGCTTTTCTGGAACAGTATGGGACG
>JAJRRF010000307.1 GCA_024279735.1 Alphaproteobacteria bacterium | reverse complement strand
GCGGTTTCAAGCGGAATACAGTCTAAAAATCCTGTTTTTTAATGGAAAAATGATCATATTTTAGTGGTTTTAAAAATAACGATTTATTTTTATCGTTATTTATCAATTAGTTAACACACCTAAAACAAGCTGGGGAGTTACTTTTATTTTTAGTCCTGGCAGTCATTTATAAAGTGCATGATGCTAAGGTATTATCTATCAAAATGAAGGCACTATATTAAGCGTTTATTTTTTGTTATTCTTGAACGGTATCATATATTTAGGCATACGTCCAAAGCTATTGCCCAATTTTATTAAGGCAGTGGCAGGAAAGCCCATTTTAGTGATCCCAATGTGCTTAAATAAACCCTTTGATTAAGCTGGTTCATGTGGGCTGAAGAGCTTCCAGCCCTCAGTTGTCAGGGCTTCAAGCGGGCTGAACTTGGTCTTGTAGCTCATTTTCTGGCAGCCATCAATCCAGTAACCAAGATAGACATAGTCCAGGGTTTCCCGCAAGACAGTGCGCACATGATCCATCACCATATAACTGCCAAGCGAGCGTTTGGGCATGTCAGGGTCATAAAAGCTGTAGACCAGTGAGATGCCGTCCTGGAGATGGTCTGTCAGGGTGACCCCGAGCAATTGCCCGCTTTCGACCCCCTCACTGTCACATGTGGCGCGGTATTCCGTCATTGCGGTATCGGCCACGCTGTCCTCCACCATCATGGCATAGTCCAGCATGGTCATGTCAGCCATGCCGCCATCCAGATGGCGATGGGTAATATATCTCGAAAACAGGCGGTACTGTTCCTTGTTGGTGACAGCAGGAACGCGGATGGCAACCAAATCCTTGTTCTTGTTCCAGACCCGCTTCATGGATTTGCTCATATGAAATTTATGGGCAGGGATACGGATTGAGGTGCAGGCCGTGCATCCCTCGCAATAGGGCAGGTAGGCAATATTTTGCGACCGCCTGAAACCGTTACGCAGCAGGTGGTCGACAAAGGTGGCTGGTTTGTCTGTTGTCAGATGGGTAAAAAGCTTGCGTTCTTCCCTGTCCGGAAGGTAAGGGCAAGGATTGACACCGGTGACGTAAAAATCAGGGAAATTTTTGGTATAGTCTGTCACTGGGGCCTGCCTGTCTTGTGATAACTGGAATGAAACAGCACTGTCTTGTCTGCAAACAGAGAATACCAAAAATATGGCAGGACTACAATTGTTGATTGAGCCCAAAAATACTTTTGGTAATCATTGTGTTGGTTGGGTCAGCGGTATCACTGGCCAACATTAATCCAGGATAATTTTTCTGTGACAAATATCACCTTAATTGTCATGACTGTGAGAAAAAAATATTTCAACAGCAAGTATAAATCCATTGCTTTTGGGAAAGGTTTCTTGCTAGGTTCAGGGCGATGTGACTTCAGGGATGTTTGATGAAAGGACGAAATATGGAACGGGAAAAAACAGGCAATGACAACAGGCAGCTTGTTCATCCAACCCTATCCCAGTTTGCCATTTATCTGTTACCTGGCTATGAAGGAGACCCCCTGAGCTATGCCAAGAATGTTGTGCGCGATAACTTCAGGGATATACGGGTTGTGGGGAGGCCAGAATTATATAAGGCAACTGTCCCTTGTGTCCATATCAGGCTCTTGAAGGATCTCAAGACATACCGTCCGCCCTCACAGGAGAGTATGAAATATTTTGGACGAGGTGTGAGCAGAACCGAGACGGAGTTGATCCAGGGAAGCCAACAGGCTCTGGTTCTGGATTTTGTTTATGATGCTTTTGATCATCGTGATATCCTTCGGCAGTCTGCGGATATTATGGCACAGATTTCTGCACATTATAAAAATCTTCCTGTCTGGGATGAACAGACCAGATTGCTGTTCGGTCAAGGGGAGTGGACTGCCAAGTTGGTCAAGGGCTGGCAAGAAAATATCCCAAATATTGAAAGCCATATTACAATCCATGCCTATGAGAAGGGGAAATATGTTCGGGCGGTTTCATTGGGCATGGAAAAATTTGGGTTACCTGACCTGGCGGTTAATGGTTTCCAGTGGTCAATCAGTTCCCAGATGGGGACGTTGCTCTATCTTGTGGGGCAGCATGTGGCAGAAGGTCGCTTACCCAGTGACAGGCCAGGTCATCAGGGGGAAATGGAGATTGATGTCAGTGCGATTCGTCTGGATGCCATGCGCAACGAGGTTAAGAACAGCCTGATTGAAAAGGCAACGGGACAATTATTTTGGTGAAGGCTGCCCGTGATGACGGGGATCCGGCAGGGCCACTGTTTGAGATCACCTTTCCCAAAAAGTATCAAGGCAAGACCCAGCAGGAGCAGCAATATAGCTTTATGGATGAGGTCTTTGGCAAAAAGGATTCTGTCACAACGGTTCAGGACGGAAATGTAGCTATGGCGCAGGCGAGCAAACGAGCCCGTGCAAAATTGCCTGGCTTGCAAAAAGATTTTAACAACGGGCTTAATCCTGGGGAAACAATCAGTGTCAAACTACCTTTCGAGAGCCTGGATGGCAGCATAGAGTGGATGTGGGTTGGTGTCACAAAATGGCATGGGGATGAGGTTGAGGGGATACTCAATAATGATCCCTTTTCTGTCGAAGGGTTGCAGGCTGGCGCAGTGGTGAGCGGCAAGACCAGGGATATATTTGATTATATCAGGCGATTTCCAGGAGGCCGTTCGGAAGGCAACGAAACCGGTAAGGTTCTGTAAAGAATGCAGTGATAGGACACCCTTAATACTAAGGACACCTGCAAAAATAAGTGCTCATATTTTGCGCGGCAATTTTGTTTCTCTTCAAGGCACAGAAATGGGCGTATAGCGAACTATCATAGTACACACCATACGACACTCTATCACTGTCATACCGCAGAAATGCGGTATCCACGCCGTGAAATTTGCGCCCAAATGACAATGTTTGTTTGGGGGCGTGAGACCCTATATTGTTAAATTGTTGGTCTTTTTCGTGTTGACAGTGCAGGGCATAGATACCGCGTCGTAG
>JAJRRF010000306.1 GCA_024279735.1 Alphaproteobacteria bacterium | reverse complement strand
GACTTCCCTCAAGGCTTCAAGATCAATAACAAAGATTTGCGCTGGAAAGCTGAAACGCTTGAAACGTGGATAGAGCAACAACAGCAAACGCAAGCCGCCGAATAGGCAAAGAAAAACCCACTGCCATTAAGGCCAATGGGTTAATCTTGAAGGCTTGCGCCCGTCATTCTCTAACATTCATCATACCGAATTGTGGGCGGTTTTGCAATCCTTCTTTCTGAAATTACAGTAAGAAAAGGATTTAATATGCAGCATATTATTGAAAATGCCTTATTTTGCATAAGAGACGCAACCAAGGGGCAGCGCAACCAGATTGCGAGTGAAAAGGCTTATCTATTGGGCGGCCTTATCCCTCATGGGGCAGATGCTCAAGACCTTGAAAGGCGCATTATTACCGCTTCAAGCTTGCCAACCAGTGAGGCAAGAGCTACGGCAAGGCATGGCTTGGCAAAAGGCAGATTAAGCCCCCTTGACCTTGCCAAGATTGGGACAATACCAAAGCAAACCCAACAGCAGAAACAGGCCATTAAAGCCAAGGCCAAGGCAGCGAGACACCAAGAGAGGCAGCGCATTGAACACAAGCAACGATGGGCGGTTTCCTTATGGGACAAAGGGCAGCCAATACCCGAAAATATCAGCTATTTGACCGACACAAGAGGGCTTGCAAGGTGTGACTTTGGGGGCAATATTCGGTTTTTGCCTTTGCTCAAATATATTGAGAGTGACAAGCTTACAAGCCTTTGGCCTAGCCTTATCATTGCAGCCAGACCAGCACCAACCGCCACGGTGCAAAGCTGTTTCAGGTGGTATCTGTCACAAGATGGCAAGAGCAAAGCACCGATTGCTAAACCAAAGCTTGCAGCGGCTTCCTTCAAGGGATTAGGTCATTGGATTGGCAATCATGACAGTGATAAGCTTATCATTTGTGAGGGCATAGAGAACGCTTATAGTTTGCAGCTTATGCGCCATGATAGCCCCCTGATATGCGCCGCGTTCTCAAGTGGCAACATGTCCAACATAACGCCGCCTGATGGTATCAAGACGGTTATTCTTGCAGGGGATAATGACACAGCAGGACAGGCAGCCAACCATAAGGCAGCCCCCAAACTTGCCCTATTGGGTTATCAAATCAAAACCATAACGCCGCCTCAAGGGCAGGACTGGAACGACCTTGTTTTACAGTCTATTCATGGGGGGGCAGCCTAATGAGCAAAGCCAAAAACGGGGCAGATCATGCCAATAGTGAAGGCGAATATATACCGCCCAACGCTCCTGATATGTCCATACTGGAAGAAAACAGCCACAGCATAGAGCGGCCTGTTTTCCCCCTGTCTGTCTTTCCTGACAAGATCAAGGAATGGATAGAGACAGAAGCCGCCATAAAATGCGCCCCTGTTGATTATGTTGCCGCCTGTATGCTTGGCGCGGGGGCTGCATTGGTTGGCACAACAAGACAGGTTCAAGGATGGGAAGGGTTTAACCAATATGCTTTGTTGTGGTTGGTCATTATTGGCAATCCGTCAAGCAATAAAAGCCCTTCCATGTCTGGCATTGAAAGCCAGTTAAAACGGCTTGAGCGCGGCTATAGCAAGGCGCATAAAGCAGCCTTGTTGAAACTTGAGAAAAAAATAATTGAAGCGAAAAAGGCTAAGAAGGAATGGGAAATAGCGGTAGAAAGCGGGGAAGCTGTAAGCGATACGCCGCCGCTTATTCCTGCGAAGCCACCGCGCAAATGCACCATTTTAGATAGTTTTACGCAAGAGGCCTTACAGCCTGTTCAAATTGCCAACCCAAAGGGCGTTATATGCTTCAAAGATGAAATATCGGGCTTTATTGGTTCTATGGGGCGTTATAGCGGTTCTGGTCAAGCTGAAAAGGCTTATTACTTGTCAGGCTATGACGGCAAAAGAGCAAGTGACCATAAGGTAAAATATGGGGATGAGCCGTTAATCATACCTAAAACTGGACTGTCTCTTATTGGCGGTGTTCAACCTGAAAAGTTGCACCTGATTAATGGCGGTGATGATGACGGTTTTGCAGCGCGGTTCTTGATGGTTGCCCCTGCTATTCGGAAAGTTGACCAGATACCAGACCCAAGCTTAAAACCAGACAGTGAATTTCTGTATCAAGTGTTTTTGCGCCTTTCAAAGTTTGAGCATGACCCATGCAGTACCTATGACAATCCCATAGCCATAACCTTGCCCCTTGATAAGGAGGCCAAAACCCTATTTGGAGACTGGTATATAGGCCATAAGGCCAAATCAGACCAGCTTGACGGGGCAAAGGCAAGTTATTGGGGCAAGATGCAAGGACAGGCTCTTAGGCTTGCCCTTATCTTGGAGTGCTTAGACGGTGCTTGTAACAGTGTCACCAATAACAGCTTTGAGCCTGTAAGGGTGTCTTATGCTTCCATGAAAGCCGCCCTTGAGCTGATAGAGTATTATTTCAAGCCCACTGTTAAGAATGTTCTTGGTGGTCTTGGTGATGCCCCAAATATCAGGGCAACCCGTGACCTTGCAAAAAAGATCATTGAGGACAGACCCGAAAAAATCAACAGCACCGAGATAAGGCGTAAATGGAAAATTGAGGGCTTAAGAACCGCCGCCCCGATCATGGAAGCAACGCAAGGTCTAATAGATTTGAATTGGATATATTGGACAGAGCAACCAAGAAACGGCGGAAATGGAAGGCGTAAAAATGAATGGACAGTAAACCCTCTTGTTTATTCTTCCTTCAATAGCGCGTCAACAAGGTCAAGTGGTGCAACAAGCGCAAATACGGGGTTTTCAGATAGGTCAACAACAAGTCAACAAGTGTCAAGTGGGCTGAAAGGAAGCAAAGACCCAAGCCAACAAAACCCACTTGACCCCACTTGTCCAGTTGTTGACCAGCCCCAAAGTAACGAAAATACGCCTGTTGACCCACTTGACCCACTTGACAGGCAAGAACCAGATGAAAACGGTATTATTTGGGAGGATGTCTAGTCATGAAACCAGCGCAAAAAATATTGCAAGACTGTCCAGATTACAGAGTGGAAAGCAAAGATTGAAGGCTTGCCCCGTGCCAACACTCAAGACGGGGCAAGACTGGTTAAGGTTGCGCTTGCCTTCCTAGACAGTCCACACGCTGCAAAGGCTGTTGATTATGGTTGGGACAGTTTGGAATTATTCGGGGTTCTGGATGCGCCGCATGGGGCAGTAAAACGCCGTCATGACGCTATGGGGCTAGTTCCTTCAATGGCATGGTCAAGGATAAGAGGCTTTATGACAGAGCTGGAACAGGATAGGGCAATATTCACCTTTAAGGGAGGGTGTCAGAAAACCAGCTCAACACACGAGTGTGCAAAGCTGGTTAAAATGCGCCTGATAACAAGCCGTTATTGCAGCGTTCCCCTTTGGGACACACCAGTGTGGGAAAACAGCCATTTACAAGGGGGCAACACATGACCAAACCCATGACACCAAAACAAGAGGCTTTTTGCATGGCCTATATTGAGACAGGCAACGCCACAAGAGCCTATAGGCTGGCTTATGATGCTGAAAATATGCAAAACAGCACAATATCAAATGAAGCTTATAAACTCATGAAAGACCACGATATAACCATGAGAATAAAGGAGCTGCAAGAACAGTATGCAGAACTGAACAAGGTCACAGTGGAAACCTTGACCCATGAACTATCAGAAGCCCAAGAAATAGCCCGACAGGAAGGACAGGCAGGGGCTTTTGTGAGTGCGACCACTGCAAAGGCCAAATTGCATGGGCTGTTAATCAAAAGAGTAGAAACCAAAGAAGTAGAGACCAGAACACCAGAACAGATAGACGCGGAAATATTAGCCCTCATAAAGTCTTTTGGAAAATAGTTCTTTAATACGGGGCAGATCATGACGAAGTGATATTACGCGTCAAAAGGGGGGGCTAAAGAGGAAAATAGCCATACTACGCGCCCGCGTCATGGGGTATTACTCAGAAAAGGATAAAATTCAATGAAAGACATGGAAGCTTATAAGGCCAGATATAAAGCTTGGAAATTAGAGCAAAGGCCAACATGCGGGGCAAAAACCAGAACAGGAAAGCCCTGTATCATGAAACCCTTGTTAAATGGCCGTTGCCGTTTTCATGGCGGTATGAGTACAGGCGCAAAGACCAAAGCAGGACGCAAGGCCATATCACAGGCACAGAAACAGCGGTGGGATAAATGGCGCAAGGATAAAGCATTAAGTGGTGTCGATGGGGTTATAAAATAGGGTAAGATTTATCTAAAGTCGTTGCGTATGTAGAACCAGAGACACCGCAACAAGCTACCACCGCGTCCATTATTATCCAATAACGCTCCCAAAACAGCGCACAACTCCCAATTACATCTTTCAAGCCTGATAGTGATATTCTATAAGGCAAACAAAGCCCCGTAATCTCTTAACGTGCTGGACGTATATCATGCTGTTATTCAACAAAAAAACCCTGCAAAAAGCTCTCATAGCTTATAACTTCCAGCCAACACCAGCCCAAAAAGAGGCCGCGCAAAAATGGGCGGCTATGATTGCAGATGGCAGCCTCAAGAAGGAAAAGGAAACCGCTGTTTCTGGTGAATTTAAACAGCTTATCATGCAAGATATTCTTGGCTATTGCGGGGTAAGCGGTGATGCGCCGCAAACAATGGCGGTAGAAGAACAGATAGGCACGGGGCGGGTTGATCTTGCCCTTGGACAGTTTGCCCCTGAAAATCGCACCATAACAGCCCCCTTTGAGCTAAAAGGCGCGAAAACAAGCCTTGACGCCATTATGGCGGGGCGTTCCAAAACCCCTGTAGAGCAAGCGTGGGAATATGGCATGGATGCGGTTGGCGCGTCTTGGGTGTTGGTGTCAAACTATCTGGAAATTCGCCTTTACGCGGTGGGGCATGGTCGCAAAGAATATATAGGCTGGCAACTGGAAAATCTGGCAGACCCGCAAGAATTGGCAAGCCTTCATTTGTTGCTTTCTGCCCAAAACCTGCTTACAGGGAAAACCAAAGCCCTTTTGGTGGCCAGTGAGCAAGAAGACCAAGACATTACCAACAGGCTTTATAGTGAATATAAGACCTTACGCGGTGACCTTATTTCCACAATATGCGCCCAAAATGAAACCTGCCAGCCGCGCCGCGCTATCACCTTTGCTCAAAAAATTCTTGATCGTGTTCTGTTTACCGCCTTTGCAGAAGATACAGGCTTGCTTCCTGAAAATACCCTGAAAAAGGTCTATGAGGCGAAAAATGACTTTAGCACCGCCACCGTTTGGGACAATTTCAAAACCCTGTTTCAGTTTATCGACAAGGGCAACAAGGAACAGGGTATTCCTGCTTATAATGGCGGCTTGTTTGCCAAAGATTCAGAACTCGACAGCCTAATCGTGCCAGATGACATTTGCCACGAGTTTAAAAAGATTGGCGATTATGACTTTGCAAGTGAGGTGACCGTTCACATTCTTGGGCATTTGTTTGAACAGTCCATTACCGACATTGAGGCCATGCAGGCCGAAGCCCTTGGGCAAAAACCGCCTGCCACGTCAAAAAAGAAACAAGACGGCGTGGTCTATACCCCGCCATTCGTCACCGCCTTTATTATTGAGCAAACCTTGGGGCGCACCCTAAAAGAGCGATTTTTAACCTTGCTCAAACGCTATGCCAAAGAAAGCGAAATGCCAGAAGCCGAACAAGATATTGTTTGGAAAGGCAAAGATTCAGAAGTTAAATTTTGGACAGCCTATCGTGAAGAACTGTTTAAATTGCGTATTCTTGACCCTGCTTGTGGGTCAGGGGCATTCCTGATTGCCGCCTTTGATTATTTGGAATCAGAATATAATAGGGTAAATGGTCATATCTCTATTTTGACAGGGGGAACAGAGATAGGGACAGATTTATTTGATACCCACTCCAACATTTTGACAGAAAATCTATATGGGGTTGATCTGAACTTGGAGAGTATCGAAATCACCAAGCTTTCTATGTGGTTACGCACAGCAAACATAAATGACAAGTTAAAAAGCCTTGATGACAATATCAAGCGCGGCAATAGCATTATCGCAGATAAAAAGCTGGATGAAGCGGCTTTTAACTGGAAAAACAACTTTCCCAAAATCTGCAAAGAAGGCGGCTTTGATATTGTGATTGGCAACCCGCCTTATGTGCGTCAAGAGCTGATAAAGCCCTATAAGGACTATTTGAAAAAGCATTATAAGGTTTATCACGGCGTGGTTGATCTTTATGCCTATTTTTATGAGCTTGGTCTCAAATATCTTAAACAGGGCGGGCGGCTTGGTTATATTTCTTCCAGCACCTTTTTCCGCACCAGTTCGGGGCAGCCCTTGCGCCTGTTTATGACCAAGAAAGCCCAACTGGAAAGCGTGATAGATTTTGGAGATTTGCAAATTTTTCCAGGAGTGACCACCTATCCTGTGGTGATGACCTGCCAAAAGGCGGAAAGTCTGCTTAAAAAGCCAGCGGGCGCATTGGATTTTATCAAGCTAACCGAAGATGTGCCAGAAAATTTGGCAGCGCATTTTGAAGCCGAAAAAGAAGCCATGCCACAAAAGCAGCTTGGAGCGCAAAGCTGGCAACTTGAAAGCAAGGCACTGGCAAATCTAAGGCAAAAGATCAAGGGCAAGCACAAAACCCTGAAACAACTTTATGGTTCGCCTCTTTATGGGATTAAAACAGGGCTGAATGAAGCCTTCATCATTGACCGCGCCGCCCATGACCAACTGATACAACAAGACCCCAAAAGCGGCGAACTGTTAAAGCCGTTTCTTGAGGGAAAGGACTTAAAGAAATGGCGGGTTGAACATAAAAATTTATCGCTTGTACTGATGCCGCGCGGCTGGACAAACCAGCAAGGCAAGTTTGCCAATGAAGCCGAAGCATGGGCATGGCTTAGCCAAACCTATCCAGCCATAGCGGCTTATCTTGCCCCTTTTGAACAAAAGGCCAAAAAACGCACTGATAAGGGGGATTATTGGTGGGAGTTAAGGGCGTGTGCCTATTATGATAAGTTTGATGCGCCTAAAATTATATATCCCGTTATCTCTCAAGGAGCAAAATTTTCTATAGATACAACACAACTGTATGGAAATGATAAAATTTTTATTTTGAATGGTGATGAAACTCTCTTAGCATTACTTAATTCATATGTTTCTTGGTTCTATCTTTTTGGTGTGTGTTCACCTTTAAGGGGCGGACAATGGCGGTTAGAATTGAGGGAGCAAAATATCTCTACAATCCCCATCCCTAAAGCCACAAAAAAACAAAAAACCGCGCTTGCAATCTTGGCGCAAACCATCCAGCAAAAAGCCGAAAGCCGCTATGCCATAGAATCCGCCGTGCGCCAACGCATTCCCGACCTCTGCCCCTCAACAGCCACGAGTGGCGTGGCCATGAGTGGCTGCAAACTGACCAAAAAGCTGCAAGATTGGCCATCCCTCGACTTCACCGCCTTTCAGGCCGAAATCAAAAAAACCTTTAAAACCGAGATCCCTCTAACAGAGCGCAATCAGTGGGAAAACTGGCTGGCAGAAGAAAAAGCCAAAATTCAAATTTTAGGCCAAGAGATAGCCTTGCTGGAACAAGACCTCAACAAACAGGTCTACACCCTGTTCAAACTGACAAAAGCAGACATAGAACTACTAGAAAATTCACTGGAAGGGCAGGTTTAGCCAAGATCAAAAGGCAATAGTGTAGAATGTGTTATTGCAGCCCTAAAACAGGAAGGCGTAAAGCCTGAATACTACCACTTAAAACTGGCTTATATCAACCCGAAACACACCCTTGATACTATCAGGATTGCAGACACAAACCTGAATATGTGTCTTTTCATGCAAGGTTGAACCTAGATAGAGTTCTTTGCCTTCAATAAAAATACCTCTTACCGTATCAATAGGCGGTTCTTCTTCTGATGCTCTCATATCATGCAAAGTATTAAAAACAAGGCAATCAAGTTTTTTGAGATAGCGGCTGTTTGTTGGCAAGTCTTCCCCAAATTGGGAGACAATGCCAGCAATGGCAGAGTAAGCCATCTTTAAGGCTTCCAGTCCTTTTTGCGTGGTGGTGTCAAGGCATAACCCCATATTGAGAACAGCCCCAACAACAGCAGGTTCAGCACTCTGTCTTTTGCGTTTTATGCTCTCTTGTGCAAAGGTAAAGGCACGGCCTGGATTGGCTTCCCAAAAATAAATGCCATGCCCCAACCAGTCATAATCATTCTGGCTAGGCGCGAAGGCTTCACCTGATAACAAGCTGTCAGCAACCTGCTTTGTGCAACCGTGATACCCAAGAATAAAGGACGTGCTAAGGGTGTGCATTTTAGCTTTGGTATTCCTTGGTCAAAGTGCCGTCTTCATGAAAAACACCAGCACCAACAAGATATTTTTGAGCGGTCTGTTTATTTTTGGCATGTTTTGCAATAAATTTTTCTGCCACTTCTTTAAACCGTGCCACTTCTTCCTTATCTTTCTTGGACATAACAGTAGGACAGTCTTTTTTGTCTTGTGCATTCATAGTCAGATAGTCCTTTTCAATAGAGTGCATAGGGTTTCAATAGCTTCCAATCGGTATCATAGCATAACACAATTTGTTTGCATAAAGCAAACAGCAAGAAACACCCGTCTCACTGTTACCCTGTAATATTTGGGGTAACAAAGATAGATCAGGCCATAAACAGGCTTAAGCCCCATTTTCAAGAAATCAACACCCTGATAAAAGAGATTGAACCCGTAAATATTGGCATGGCAACCTATGCCAGAAATGAGATTAAGAGCCTGATTGTAAAATAAAAACCCACTTGACCCTTGTTGACTTGTTGTTGACCAGTTGACTAAGTCCCATGAATACGCCTGTTGCACCACTTGACCTTGTTGCACAGCATATAAAAGGAAAAATAATCATGAAGAACCAGAACCCCAACACACCAGTGTGCAACCAGAACCCCGACACTGAAAAAGAAGAAAACACAGTGCCAACCTGTAAAATATCAAGGGGGATAAGAAGGGCAAAAGGACAGCTTGAGGCTTTGCACTCTATAGCCCTTCATATTGACCGAAACCCAAAATTTCACGGTGACGAACATTTACCAGCCTTTGAGGCAGTCCACAGCAATCTATCAATCTTGCTTGATGACCTTGAGGAAGACCTGAAAGACCACGACAGGCAGTTAAGGCAAATATTCGGAAAAATAGGGGAAAGCGTGGACTATTTTGGAAAGGATAACCAAGCCCAAGACAGGGCAATAGGCAATTGAGCCTTGCAAATTTGTTACCCCATTGTTACCCCAAGGGATTTGTGAGAAATTACGTATATTTGTAAGGTATTGATTTATAAGTAAAAAGTTGGTGATCTCGGAAGGATTCGAACCTTCGACCTACGGATTAGAAGTCCGTTGCTCTATCCAGCTGAGCTACGAGACCAACAAGGGCTGGTTAAAGCATATATTTTGCTCTGTGACCAGTCCTGTAAGTCAAATAAAGTGGTCAGGAGACCGTGGAAGGTTAAAAGGAAGGTTGAAAACTCTTCCTGAAGCCTTGGCTATGCCTGGGGACAGCCTCAACACTAACCTCCAGCTGACTTGTTCTTTTGCCCGTCAGTTGCGCCGCAAAAATGGTGACATAGTCCAACACGCGCATTTTTGTGACTTGCTGACAGACAATATTATCGCGCCAAATGGGCACTTAATTAATGAGTCCAGGTGATTTTTCGGTCTGCGTTAAAGTTTTCTGAATAGGACTTTTTGCGCAGTTTCTTAGATTTTGGTTCTTCCACGCGGTAGGCGACCCCTTCACGCTTGGCATAGTCTTCAGCCTCTTCCCTGCTGCCGAAACGGAGTTTGACCTGGGCATTCATGTCGCTTGAACTGATCCAGCCCATTAGCGGCTCTACTTCCTGGCGGCTGGTGGGCTCAAATTCCAACACCCAGTTCTGGGTTTTGCCTTTGCCAGACTGCATGGCATTTTTGGAAGGCATAAAAATTCTTGCGGTCATGTCTTTGGGTTTCCCTGAAAGGCTGTGGGGCTGTAATTGGCATCCTGAAAATTTGGCAACTGGTTTTTTTGTGCTGTAGCCAGTCTACTGCGGTTTGTATGAAAATTCAATGATGAAATAAGTTCCCTGCTAAGGACACCCCCAATCATAACCAAGCGGAGCAGGGATACGGCTTCTGGAAGGTTTTAGCCCCTGTCCCTTTACCTTCTGTTAACTTTACCTATGGTATGACTGCTTCAGATTCTTTTCATGGCCAGAACGATCTTTTTGACAGTGAATGACAGTTATGCACCGTGACCAGTTGGCATCCGCCTTGCTTCAATAAAGACATAAAGTTTTGGGCTAAATATAGTGGGCTGGCATGATATTCCATAAAAGGGAAATAATGAAACATCTTAAAATAACCACCCTAAGCCTGCTGTCTGGCGGCCTGCTCACCATCCTGACAATCTTTTTTGTAACGGCCTCATCCCAACATTACCGCTTGACCAAATTGACAGGGCCTGTTGCAGAGGCTCAGATGGCTCTGGTTGAAGCGGCGCGGCAATATAAGATCAGGCCAAGCCTGCTTCTGGCGATTTCCAAGATTGAGACAGGCGGCACGTTTTCGACCTCGATCCGACCCAGGCGCAGAAACGGCAAATTTATTGGCTCGGCGCGCGGCCTGTGCCAGTTTATCAAGGTGATTGCCAAGGCCTATCAGCTGGACTGGGCGACCAATGATGCAGACAAGCAGGCTGTGGCCTGTGCCCGCCTGTTGAAGGACAATGAGGCTGTATTGGTGTCCCGCCTGAACCGCAAGCCTTCCAATGGTGAAATTTATCTTTCCCATGTTTTTGGGGCAGGTAAGGCCATCCGGATTATCCAGGCCAAGGAAGATTTGTCAGTCAAGGAAACCGTTGGCCACAGAGCCCTGAAAGCCAACAGGTTTTTGGCACGGTATAAAAATGCAGCAGGCATCCGAAAATGGGCCGAACGCAAGATAGCCAAGGCAGAAGTTGGCTTTATGCTTTAGAGCATAATGAAGACAAGTCGAATCGGCTTGGCTGGTTAAAGTATGCGACCAATAGGGACTCTGGAGCAAAAAATGATCGAAATTAAATGCATTTTGCTCTAGAAGGCTGGTTCAGGATCAGTTTTTTGGGAAACTATGATTTTTTTCTTACAGGCCATATGGTCCTGTGTTATTTCAGGCTTACTTAAATTGTAAACTTCAATAAGCTGAAAATCCATCATGAGCCAAAAAACGCCATTCTATATCACTACCGCCATTTCCTACCCCAATGGCGCGCCCCATATTGGCCATGCCTATGAGGTGCTGGCGACCGATGCTTTGGCGCGTTTCAAGCGTCATGACGGCTTTGAGGTGTTCTTCCTGACTGGCACGGATGAGCATGGCCAGAAGATGCAACAGACGGCTGAAACACTGGGCATCACGACTGGTCAGCTGGTTGAGGAAAATGTTGCCCATTTCCAGCAGATGGTCGCAGAGCTGGACTGTTCCAATGATGACTTTATCCGCACCACGCAAGACCGCCACAAAAAGGCGGCTCAGGCGATGTGGCAAAAGATGGTGGACAGCGGCGACATTTACACCGACAAATATGCTGGCTGGTATTCGGTGCGTGATGAGGCCTTCTATACAGAGGCTGACCTTGCCAGCAATGATGACGGCCAAAAGGTTGCCCGCGAAACAGGTACGCCTGTGGAATGGGTCGAGGAGGACAGCTATTTTTTCAGGCTATCGGCCTATGAGGACAAGTTACTTGCCCTATATGAAGACCAGCCCGGTTTTATCGGCCCAGACAGCCGCCGCAATGAGGTGGTCAATTTTGTCAAGGGCGGCCTGATGGACTTGTCGGTGTCGCGCACCAGCTTTGACTGGGGCATAGCTGTGCCTGGCACGGGTGAGGGGGGCAGCAAGAAGCATGTGATGTATGTCTGGGTCGATGCCCTGACCAACTATTTGACCGCGATTGGCTATCCTGACGAGGGCAGCGAAAGTTTCAAAAAGTTCTGGCCTGCGGATGTCCATATCATTGGCAAGGACATTTTGCGGTTTCATGCGATCTATTGGCCTGCCTTCCTGATGTCTGCCAACCTGCCATTGCCCAAACGCATTTTTGGCCATGGCTTTTTGATGTATAATGGCAGCAAGATTTCCAAGTCAGACAAGGAATCCACGCAGGCTGTGCCAAGCCCGTCTGAGATGATCGAGAAATACGGCGTGGATCCGCTGCGCTATTTCTTCCTGCGGGAGGTCAGCTTTGGCCGTGACGGCAACTATTCCCATGACAGCATGGTCAGCCGCATCAATGCCGACCTGGCCAACGATTTGGGCAATCTGGCGCAACGTTCGCTTTCGATGATTAACAAGAATTGCGGCGGCGTTGTCCCCGCGCATGGCGACTTTACAGATGAGGACCGCGCGATCCTGGAGATGGCAGGGGCGGTGCTTGAGCCTGTGCGCAAGGCGATGGATGAGCAGGCGATTCACAGGGCAGTTGAGGAAATTTGGAAGGTGATTACCGAGGCCAACCGCTATTTTACCGCCCAAGAACCCTGGGCCTTGAAAAAGACCGACCCGGCGCGCCAGGCCACTATCCTTTATGTGACAGCAGAGGTGATCCGCCAGGTCTCCATCCTCGCCCAGCCCTATGTCCCCAGTTCTGCGGCCAAGCTGCTGGACCTGCTGTCCATCCCGAAAGAGGCCCGTAATTTCGACAGCCTCGGCGAAACAGGCCGCCTGAAAAGCGGTGTTGCATTGCCCAAGCCCGAAGCGGTGTTCCCGCGTTATGTTGAGGCGGTGTGATGCTAACAGGTTTGGGGATGTAACGCGTGGAATGGGCAAAGGACGTTGACATATTGACTCTGTGTGCTGATATGTGATTCATTGTTATTAATAATAATGATGAAGTTTGGGGATGTGTACGGAAAATGGAATACTGGAGTTTATTTGTTGATCTTTTGAAAACTGCCTCAGCTCAAGTTCCTGGAGGAATGGGGACTGTCTTGGGTATAACGGGGACTATATTTGGTTCGGTCACAACCTACTTTTTGGATAAATATTTTTTTAAGTCATTTCGTTATCTTAATAAGCAAATCAAGGAGTTAACTTCGCTAGCGCATGATGTAACGTTAAAAAAAGAAGCGGCAGAATTAAAGCTGAAAAGACTTAATGCCGCTATGAAAACAGACGATATTTGGTCTCGTAAAGGTGGTCGCAAGCCTAACCAGTATGTGCAAAAGAGAAGTGCAGCAATTCCAATCACTATTATTGCAAACCTGAAAGGTGGTGTTAGCAAAAGCACTATTGCAGCAAATTTGGTGGCTTATTTTTCAAAGCAAGGCGAACGTGTTTTAGCTATAGATTTAGATTCGCAAGGTTCAATGTCCACCCTGCTTTTGGGCAGGTCGCCAGTTGACAGTGATGCAAGTAAAACGGAACAGCTTTTTAGGCCTGATACAACGGGTGACAAAATATTACAAGTTGCAGTAGATGCTGGTCATGGCCTTGCAAATGTAAAATTGATTCCTACCTATCGAGCGTTCGATGCTTTTGAAAATAAACTTATGCTCAAATGGCTTATTGGCGATATTGATAGCCAAACAAGTAGGCCGATTGATGCCCGTTATTTTCTGTCGCAAGCCTTGCATGATCCAATAATTAGGAATAATTTTGACAGAATTATTATTGATGCGCCGCCACGGATGGCCGCAGGTTTTGTTGGGGCTTTGTGCGCTAGCACATCGCTTCTTATTCCTACAGTTTTGGACAAGTTATCAGCAAAGGCAGTGGGGCATATCCTAAACAAGATAAAGTATATGGAAGATGCTGCAATCTTTCCTCACATAAAATTGATTGGTATTATTGGGACGCAATCAACAAATTTGAGCAGCAAGCCCCAAAGGATATTACAAGTTGAACAAGATTTAGAGGCCTTGCTCAGGAGTCACGGGGAACCCTCTAGTCTTTATTTGAAAGATGCTTTTATTCCCGAAATGGCAGATATCGCAGCAGCGGCTGGTAGTGATGAAATTGCGTATTTGACATATTCCAAAACACAACCTTATTTTGCAGCACTAGGCCAAATAATTAAACAAAGGACGAATTAATGAAGTTGACCGAGCTTTGTAATGGCATAAAAATTTATAGTAATTTCCTTGATGATGGGGGTTGTGCAACAGCAACACCAGAGATATTGCAGCTTGTAGAAACTTTAGAAATTAACAAAAATGCAACCATCTCAAAGATATCATTATGGGCAAAGAGTATGCCTGCTATAGAACCGAAGAGCACCGAAGGGAAAACAGTCCAAAACATAAAGAGTTCGTTGGATGATCTTATCTCTTTACTTGAGCCTTTTGTGAGCAAGGCGGTTCTCAGAGATATCAAAAAGATCAATGAACTGCTGGAGGGGCATGAGAAGTATTTCTTTGCGGATTATAACGCTACCCTAAAAAACACACTGGGAAATCGACTAAGTAAATCTGCTAAAACAACAAAACCACGAGACGAAAAGCTGGTTAGTACTATACTTTCTCAGCTTGAGGGTGCTGCTTCAGATTTAGGGGCATTTAACTCAGTGCTTGAAGCAATGAAAAAGAATAGGGCTATTCGGCTTCATCACGAACTTAAGGCAATTGCAAATCAATTCTATGGTGTTGACTTTAAATTCAAATCAAAAAAAGAAGCCTTTGATCTTATCGTGTCGCGGCAAAAACGAGATGAAGAAGATGCGCGTGAACGAAAAAACTCGAAAAATGTTCCTGTCTGAGAAAAAAGGGAAATTTTCTATATGAGGGAATGATTATGCCAACTACGGCATTCACATAAATCTATCATCTCTCTTACTGTCATACCGCAGAAATGCGGTATCCATATCATGATTTTGCCGCAAGATAAGGCGTTTATTATTGGGAACAATTACAGAAAAATAAACAGCAGTTTTGCCAAAAATCAAGAACCTGGCTCATAGATAACCCTATTTATAAGGTTTTACGGAATAGCCATCCATCATATAGACGGCATTGGCCACTTCTGAGCGTTTGGTTTTGACGGACAGTTTTCCGAGAACCATGACGGAATCGCGAAGGGTATCAATCGCCACCTTTTTCTTCATCTTGACATAGACAATCTGGTTGGGCGGCGGCGGTGGTGCATGGGTACAGGCCCCATATAGGGGACAAGTAAAAATTCACTAATTTTTTTGGCATCAAAATCCAGCGGAACCACATAACCCAGTATCTGGACAAGCTTGCCATTGAGTTTCTTGACGGCGGGAAAGTATTTTGGTTCAAAAAAGACACTGTCCATGTCATCAAACACAGCCGCCTTTGACATCAGCTTTTCCATTTTTTTGACAGAAATATTGCCAGGAACAAGTTCTTTCCAGTCCAGAACCACAGCCTTTTTGGCGACAGCATCATTGATGAGTGCCTGGTAGAAAAAGGGCGGGTACAGTATCAATAGTTTGGACAGTTTCATGCTGCTATAGTCCCGTAGTTACACAGCTTCTTGAATTCAGGTTGTGATTTAATGGAGTTCAACTCAAAACCTAACATGGAAGAAAAGGTTTTGAGCAGGTGTTCGTTGGATT
>JAJRRF010000305.1 GCA_024279735.1 Alphaproteobacteria bacterium | reverse complement strand
TTCAAGTGTTTCTTCTTGTTCTTCTGTAAGGTAGCCTCTATGATCCATGATCCTATTCTGAATCAAATAAGAACACTATGTCAACATCTCACTGGGTTTTGGTGGAATCTGAGTATATTATTATAAGGAGAGCTCGTAATGAAAAAAATTATTTCTCTTGGCTTGTCAGTTGCAGGTTTGGCAGGTCTTTTAATGGCAGCAACTGTCCAGACGGCCAGTGCAGCCTGTGTGAAGAATGTTGCCTATGGTGACAAGCTCAATATCAGGACGGGCCCCGGGGCGCGCTACCGCAAAAAGGGAGCTATCCCGCGCCGTGCCTGCGGGGTTCGTGTGTTTTGGGGCAACAGGGTCGGTAACTGGCTTGATGTACGTTATGCTGGTGTCCGTGGCTGGGTCAACAGGCGGTTTATTGGCGGATCAGGCGGCGGACATGGCGGGGGTGTTTGCAAGCCACGGGTCAAGGTTTTCAAGAGTGGCGGGGCAGGCAGCTGGTTTGACCCTTTCTGGAAAAAGGCGCAGATCAAGTGGAAGGCCAAAAGAAAATGGCGCAATACAGTGCGTAACCTCTATGGCAGCCGCTACAATAAATGGTTTAGGGCGCGTGGCAAGGTGTTGACATGCACCAAGCATTATCCCGGAAATGCCTATGTTTGTAGGGCTGAAGCGAGACCTTGCAGATAAGGAAAGCATTATTTCCCTGAAGAATCTCCTGTCCTTTCATTATAAGGATGGGGGATTTTTTTTTTGCCTGTCGGTTTATGGAGACTTTGCGTCCAGACAGGCTCTATAGTGATGTTATTATGGCGATGTCATGAAGTAGCCCCGCCAGACAAAAATGCGACACAATCAAATAGCACTAATGGGCTGGAACTGTTACTTGCTGAGGCGTATGGTTTGTCATCATTTCAGCGGTCATATTTAAAACTATTCTGATGGGCAGTGCTGGCCTGTTTTCTTTTGGGGTTATTGATTAAATGAATTTTCTGGCTGTCCAAACACAATCATTGGCTTCTCATGGCAATGACATGTCTTTCCTGAAATTGTTCCTTGATGCGGATATTGTTGTCCAGTCCATTATGGCCGGACTGTTTGTTGCCTCTATCTGGGGATGGATGATTATTTTTGAAAAATATTTTGCCCTGCGAAAAATTCGCAAAGAAAATGACCTTTTTGAGCGGGTGTTCTGGTCAGGAGAATCCCTTGATGAGCTATACCAGCAACTGACCCAGCGCAAGAACCATTCAACAGCAGCCATTTTTGTCTCTGCTATGAGGGAGTGGAAACGGTCTGTAAACAGCCAGGGCAAAGGTTTCTTGCCTGGTGTCCAGATGCGGGTGCAAAAGGCAATGGATGTTACCCTGACTCGTGAAGTCGAGAGGCTTGAAAACCGCCTGATGTTTTTGGCTACGGTTGGTTCTACTGCGCCATTTGTCGGGTTGTTCGGCACGGTCTGGGGGATTATGAGCAGTTTCCAGGCGATTGCAAACACCAAAAACACATCTTTGGCTGTTGTGGCTCCTGGTATTGCGGAAGCCCTGTTTGCGACAGCCCTGGGCTTGATGGCAGCGATTCCTGCTGTGATCTTTTACAATAAGTTTTCTCATGAGGTGTCACGCCATGCGATGAGGATGGAAACCTTTTCAGATGAGTTTACCACCATCCTGTCACGTCAGGCTGATATGAGAAATAGTGGTTAGTTTTGCTGCACGGTAGAACTAAAGGCACTCTCAAAAAGATAGGAGACAGTTATGAGCATGAATGTTGGGGGCGGGGGCGGCGGAGGTCGCCGTAGCCGTTTCAAGAAACAGCCTATGGCAGAAATCAATATCACCCCTATGGTTGATGTGATGCTGGTGTTGATGATTATCTTTATGGTGGCTGCGCCGATGATGACGGTCGGTGTACCTGTTGACTTGCCCAAAACGCAAAAGGCAGGGGCGATGTCAACCAAGGGAGAGCCTTTGACAGTCACCATCAAGGAAGATGGCAGCCTGTTCCTACAGGACAAGGCGATTGCTGAACAGGAACTGGTGAAAAAACTGAAGGGAATGTCGAAGAATGGTTTTAATGAGCGGATATTTATCCGTGGACATGCACTGGTTCAGAATGGCCGTGTCATGAAAATTATGTCACTCGTCAACAGCGCAGGGTTTAGCCGTATCGGGTTTGTCACAAGTAATGATGATTCTTAGGGACACTCTGGGTTTCGTCATAGAATTGACAAGCCCCCTTGCTGGGATAACAACAGGGACTTTATATATATAGGGTCTGATTGGATATTTGAACTTATAGGCAGGATAAAACACCAGGTGCGCAAGGCAATTATCATATCCTTTTTACTTCATGGCAGTCTGCTGTTCTGGGCCTTTGGCTCATTCATGGCACCTGCCAAGCCTAAAAAGACAGATGCAAAGTCTATGGCTGTTGAAGTGCTATCTGCCTCTGAGTTTACCCAGTTGAAGGCTGGGGTGAAACATGCCAAAAGCAAGGCGGCCAAAAAGAAAAGCCTACCCAAGAAGAAAAAGGTCGTTAAGGCAGCCCCAAAACCTAGGAAAATTGTTCATGCTAAGGTCAACAAGATTGTGGCCAAGGCAGCCCATGCCGCTTCGGCTCCCAAGCCAGCTGTCAAGAAGACTGTTAAAAAGCAGATCGAGATCAAGACGGAAACCAAGCCAGTTGACAAGGTTGTGACACCAAAGACACCGATCATAAAGCCAAAGAAAGTTACCAAAAAGCCGAAGGCCAAGAAAAAGCCCAAAGTGGTGAAGAAAAAAGTGAAGCCTAAGAAAAAGAAAGTGGTTCGGAAGAAAATACAGCGTAAGAAAAAGGCGAAGCGCAGGACAGTGAAGCGTAAAAAGAAATTCAATCCTGAGAGTATTGCAGCGATCCTGAACAAGATCCCGGATGCGGGCGGTTCTGTTATGCCTGATAAAATTACCAAGAAAACAAAGCGCAGGCGGATGGCCAGTGCGCGCAATGCTCCTGTTAATGGGCGACGTGAGGGGCGGTTCAACAGGGTGACAGCCAGTGAGATAGATTTTTTCAGGGCGCAGGTCTCAAAATGTTGGTCTCCCCCTGTTGGCGGGCTTGGTTCTGGCAGAATTATTGTCAAGCTGCGGCTCAAGTTTGAGCAGGATGGCTCGTTGCGCTCCATGCCCCGACTGATGAACCGTGAAAGGTCTGGCGTATTTGATGCGGCGGCTGACAGTGCGATCCGTGCAGTATGGCAATGCCAACCCTATACTATGCCGCGGGAAAAATATGCAGGTGACCAGGGATGGAATGACATGATTTTGAACTTTAACCCTAGTGAAATGCATAGCGGCTATTAATAATTACGGCTTCTGCCATGCCTGCCAGGGATATTTTGTACGAGCTTGCGAATCAGGTAAGGATACCCTCATTAAAAGCAGCTAAACGGGAGCGGCGTGCAGAGAATAGGGCTAAATCTAATTTTTGCTGCATTCACGCAGTAGCTTTGGCAGTGGTAAAATATTTTAAAGTGGTAGTCTTTGAGGAAAATAGATGTTTCAGCATTTTTGTGTGACAACAGCAACACGGATGACACCCCAAGCCGCAAAGGCGGCTCTGGTGATGTTGCTTGCACTGTTTTCCTGTACCTTGGCCACGCAGCCTGCCTTGGCTGTCATGGAAGTTGACATTACCCGTGGTAATGTCCGTGCGATCAAGATAGCGATTCCAAAATTTAGGGGAAATTCTGCCCAGAGTGATGAGATTGGGCGAAAAATTTCTGATATTGTACGGGCGAATCTGAATGGTTCTGGGATGTTTGAAAGCCTTGACCCGCGTTCCTTTATCCAGTCAGATGTCAGTGCTGACGCTGTGCCGCATTTTGCGGACTGGCGGGTGATCAAGGCAGAAGTCCTTCCTGTCGGTAATATTGAGGTTTCAGGGGGCAAGATCAGGGCAACATTCCGATTGTGGGATGTCTATTCTGGCAAGCAGTTGACAGGCAAAAAATTCTCGGCCAGCCTGCGTGAGCTACGCCGTATCGCCCATATCATTTCAGATGCCATCTATGAGCGGCTGACTGGTGAAAAGGGTTATTTTGACAGCCAGGTCGTTTTCGTTGACGAGACAGGTGGCAAGCGGAACAGGATCAA
Source organism: Alphaproteobacteria bacterium (assembly GCA_024279735.1). Classification (GTDB taxonomy): domain Bacteria; phylum Pseudomonadota; class Alphaproteobacteria; order Rhizobiales; family JAJRRF01; genus JAJRRF01. Next base: position 944 of record JAJRRF010000305.1, on the reverse strand, counting down.
GCGTCTGGCCATCATGGACCAGGATGGCCATAATGTGCGCACCCTGACCAAGGGGAAAGACCTTGTCCTGACACCTCGCTTCTCTCCGACCCGTAAAGAAGTGGCCTATATGTCCTATAAAGGTGGCAAGCCGAGCGTCTATCTGTTGAATATCCGCACTGGCCGTGAAGAGCTGGTCGGTAATTTTCCTGGGATGAGTTACGCGCCGCGTTTCTCGCCTGACGGGCGTTCTATTGTCTTTTCCTTGCAGGAAGGCGGAAAAAGCAATCTCTATACAATGAACCTGTCTTCCAAACAGTTGCAGCCACTTACCCGCGACAACAGTATCAATACTTCCCCAAGCTTTGGCCCCAAGGGCAAGCGTCTGGTGTTTGAATCTGACAGAAGCGGCAACCAGCAGCTCTATGTTATGCCAATTGGGGGGCAGCCGCGCCGCATAAGTCATGGCGAAGGGCTGTACTCTACACCGGTATGGTCGCCGCGCGGTGACATGATTGCCTTTACCAAGCAATACCGTGGCCGTTTCCTTATCGGGGTGATGCGTCCAGACGGGTCAGGCGAACGTATCCTGACAGAGGGCTATCATAATGAGGGGCCAACCTGGTCTCCCAATGGCCGTATCCTGATGTTTTTCCGTGAAGGTCGCGGTGAGAAAGCAGGCCCGAAACTGTTTTCGGTTGACTTGACAGGCCATAATGAGCATATGGTCAATACGCCTTCCTTTGCGTCTGACCCTGCCTGGTCTCCAGTCTACCGTTAGAGCCATAGTGCAAGCAAATTGTTGCAATTTACTGGTCTTCTCAATATCAATAGTTCGGACAGTTTTCACCCAACAAAAAAATAAGTGAGCCCTCAATTTGTGGGAAGATGGTGTTGTAAACGACATCAATCCTTCAAAACGGAGGAACTCATGGACATTGTAACAACTGTTCTGGATCAAATGC
>JAJRRF010000304.1 GCA_024279735.1 Alphaproteobacteria bacterium | reverse complement strand
TGGCATTTGATCCAGAACAGTTGTTACAATGTCCATGAGTTCCTCCGTTTTGAAGGATTGATGTCGTTTACAACACCATCTTCCCACAAATTGAGGGCTCACTTATTTTTTTGTTGGGTGAAAACTGTCCGAACTATTGTGTAAAAAATGACTGTTTTTTACGGTTTTTACATCCGAAATGATATATCCCCCCGCTTTTGAAAAAATTTCTTGTGGCGAACCTGCCCAGCCGATAAATATTGGGACATGAAAAATGATATAGACAGGCTCGTCAAACAAATCCAGGACTGCCGCATTTGCATCCAACATCCCATTAAAACAGTGATGCCACACACGCCGCGCCCTGTGGTACACCTCAACGCAACAGCCAGGATATGCATTGCGGGACAGGCTCCCAGCACCACTGTCCACAGGACAGGACTGCCTTTCAATGATGCGTCTGGCAAGAGGTTGAGACGCTGGATGGACGTGAGCCGTGAAGAATTTTATGACAGGGAAAATATTGCCTTCGCGCCAATGGGTTTTTGCTTTCCTGGCCAGGACAAAAAGGGTGGTGACCTACCGCCGCGCAAGGAATGTGCTCCCGCCTGGCGCAACCAGGTATTTGATGCCATGCCAGAGCTTGACCTGGTGATCCTGGTAGGCGGTTATGCCCAAAAGTGGCATCTGGAAAAGCGGGCCTATCCAACACTGACTGAAACCGTCACCCATTGGCGTGACTATATTGACTGCGCACCTGCCCTGCTCCCAATCCCCCATCCGTCCTGGCGCAATAATGGGTGGCTGAAAAAACAGGACTGGTTTGAAAGCCAGACAGTCCCCTGGATGCAGGCCAGGATCAGGACAATTCTGGAAGGCTGATACTGTTCCATAAAATTCTAGGCAAGGCAGGCCTGGATTTTTCCCTGCCCTTAAGCTATATCATAGAAAACGAATATTTATATTCCCCTTTGAGCGGGACAGCATTGCAAGAGCTAAGGAACACCTCATATGACAGACTTTCCAAAACACAGCATTGATAAAACTGATGATCCAGTCATCAAGGGACTGCTGGGATCCATGAAGCAAAAATTTGGCGGCATGGAGCCTAATATTTTTGGCGTGATGGCCAGCTCCCCGACCCTGCTCAAGATGTATATTGGCCAGTCCCTGATTTTTGACAAGAGCAGCCTCTCTAAGGCAGAGCAACAGCTTGTCCTGCTTGCAGCATCCGTCAAGAATGGCTGTAACTACTGTGTCCCTGCACACTCTAACCTGGGTCTAATCAGGGGGCTGAATGGCAAGTTTATTGAGGCTGTGCGTGATGGCAAGGAGATTGATGACTCCAAAATGCAAGCCCTGCGCCTGTTCACAGAACAGGTCATGTCAGCCTCTGGCAATGTTGGCAAGGACAAGGTTGAGACCTTTATGAAGGCTGGCTTTAGCAAGGAACAGGTGCTTGATGTGGTTGCGGGCATTACGCTGGTTACTATGGCCAACTACACCAACCTGATTGCGGATGTTGAGCTGGACGACCCATATGAAATGAACAAGTGGTCACCGGACAAGGGATAAGGCTTGCCAAGAACTACGGCGTTCACACAAATATTAAGTAAGTATTGCTTTGTGGTAGGGGCGCATTGCATGCGCCCGAATGGGCGTAAGCACATAAAGTTACATTTAGCAGGTTAGATTTTATTGTTTCAAAACTTTTCAAACCGAGTTGTTACGAGAGGCGGGCGCATGCGATGCGCCCCTACTTTCGGGCACACATAAAAAGATGTGTGAATCCCATAGCGGCCAAGAAACCCTGTCATACCAGTCGAGGACAGGGTGTTTCAATTCTCAGAGTTTATTTCAGCCCTCTCACGTCATCAAAGGACAAGCCATGCCATGACGAAAAAGGGTTATACTGCAACAACCTCGCCAAACTGGAGCTTGGCCAGTCGGGCATAAATGCCACCTTTTTTGACAAGCTCATCGTGAGAACCAACTTCGGCCAGTTCCCCCTTATCCATGACCAGGATACGGTCAGCTTTCTTGATGGTTGCCAGGCGATGCGCAATGATAAGCGTCGTCCGCCCCTTCATCAGGCCTTCAAGTGCGTCCTGGACATAACGCTCGCTTTGGGCATCAAGCGCGCTGGTGGCCTCATCAAGCAATAACAGCGGCGCATCCCGCAAAATAGCGCGTGCAATTGAAATACGCTGGCGTTGGCCACCTGAAAGCATCGCCCCACGTTCCCCAACCAAGGTATTATAGCCCTCTGGCAGATCATCAATAAATTCAGTGGCATGAGCCGCTTTCGCCGCCTTTTTCACACTGGACAAAGGGGCATCACCTTTGCCATACCTGATATTTTCCGCTATGCTGTCGGCAAAAATAGCCATGTCCTGCGGCACAAGTGCCATCTGGTCGCGCAACTCCTTCAGGTCAAGCTGCGCCACATCAATTCCGTCCAGCTGCACCTTGCCCTTTTGCGGATCGTAAAACCGCAGGATCAGGTTAAACACTGTTGACTTGCCTGAGCCTGAAGCCCCGACAATTGCAACCGTCTCCCCTGCTGCAATCCTGAAGCTGACTTCCTTCAGTGCCATGTCCTTTGGCCTTGAAGGATAGGAAAACGATATTTTGTCAAACTCCAGAACTCCCTTCAGGGACTTGGGTAATTTTTTAGGTTTTTGAGGACTTTGGATATCTGACTGGATTTCAAGTAATTCAGCCAGCCGCTCTGCCGCTCCTGAAGCCTGTTGCAAATCACCCCAGACCTCGCTCAGGCCGCCAAATGCCCCAGCGGCAAAGGCTGCATATAAGACGAACTGTCCGAGAACGCCGCCGCTCATCCGCCCAGCAATCACCTCATGCGCCCCATACCACAATATCGCAATAATGCTGGTAAAGACCAGAGCGATTGCGATCACAGTCAGGCCTGACCTGGCTTTCATACGGTCAAATGCTGCATCAAAAGACTTTTCCACCTCACTGCGGAAACGTCGGGTCACAGCCTGTTCATGAGTATAGGCCTGAAGGTTTCTGACAGAGGACAGGTTTTCCGCTGCAAAAGCTGAGGCCGTAGCCACAGTATCCTGCGCCTTGCGGGACAGTTTCCTGACGATACGGCCATAGGTAATCAGGGGAACCAAGATCAGTGGGATAGACCCCAGCACCAGGAGACTAAGCCAGGGACTTGTAAAAAACATCATCACCAGAGACCCAATAGCCATTATGGCATTGCGCAGGGCCTGGGTCGCGCTTGTGCCAATCGCCCCCTTCACCTGGGTGGTGTCAGCAGTCAGCCGTGACATGACTTCCCCAGAATGGGTCTTGTCATAAAAAGCCGGGGACAATCCTGTCAGATGGGCAAAGACATCAGCACGCAGGTCAGAGATCAGACGTTCCCCAAGCCAGTTGACAAAAAAGAAACGTGCTGCACTGGCAATCGCCAGGACAAGGCCTATCGCCATCAGAATAAGGAAGTAACGGTCTATTGAAGAAGCATTGCTGCCTGAAAATCCCATATCAATTACATTTCGCACACCCACAGGTACAGCGAGTGTTGCCGCAGCTGCCGCACTCAGGGCAACCAGTGTACCAATAACCATCAGGCGGTAACGCAACAGATATGGCTTCAACATCATAAGCGGACGCAGCGATTTTTTCTGCTTTTTGTCCTTGGCGGCATCCTCTTTTGCGACCCTGCCCATAGACAGGTCATCTCTCCCATGCCCCATCAGCCTTCCCTTGTCATCAACATCAGTATCACTCATAAAACTGTCCGGTCTCTAAAAGTTCTATCGTCCAAATTGCAAATCATTTTAAAAATTCATTTCCTGATAACAGATCATGCCAACACCCGTGCCAGGCTGGAGTCGTTATTTGTAGACCCAGAGCGTTTTATATTTCCAAACAAACCCAAACATGTTATAGGAAGTGCAATATTGTTGCGCGCCCTTTTGGCTATACTGTTTAAAGACTTAAGGTTCATGCAACCTGTTTTCGTTATTTTGTTAATTTAAGGAATAGTTGTAATGGCAGCAGCTTTAGCATATGTCTGTCATATCTAACAGAGCTTTTGACATTGCAACCGTTATTTCCTGACCACCTAACCATAAAGAGATATAACATGAAAAAGGATATTCATCCTGATTATCACAAGGTTTTTGTTGAAATGACTGACGGCAGCCAGTTTGAAACATATTCAACTGCGGGTTCTGAAGGCGAAGTGATCAAGCTTGACATTGATATCAACACACATCCTGCATGGACTGGCGGTGGCCACCATATGGTTGACCGTGGCGGCCGTGTTGCTCGGTTCAAGGACAAGTATAAAGGCTTTTTGGGATAAGATATTGCACCCCATATTGCCCTCGTTGGCAAATACAGCTCAGGGAGGAAAGGCTTTTGTCTTTCCTCTTTTTTTGTCCTTTTTCCAGACTGGAATTGTCTCAACCACCGTCCTGCAATGTGGGGTTTTGACATTACTACAAACCGAACATACAAAAGCCAACCCCATCACAGGGGCTGGCTGTTATTGTATTTCCATGAAATAAACACCACAACAAAAAAATCCAAAAATGACTTCAGGCGCGTTTTTTCAGGTTGCCAAATGCAAGTTCTAGTTCTTCCATTTGCATATTTACAGGAGAATACTGGACAGTTTCCCCAAGAGTTGAAATGTCTTCCTGCCTTTGCATCATTTCATCAATATGCTGCATCCTGCGCAAAAAAGAAAAACTTTTTTCGACAAGATCTTGCAGCCTTTCTGGTAATTCATCAAAAGCCTCAACCTTCTGGACAGGCTTGCCCTTATACATATTAAGCTTGTCCTCTTCCTTGCCAGCCTGCTCAGATGTCATTTCCCCTTCATTGACAGCCCGCTTGATCAAAAGCCATGAAGCAACCTGCATCAGGCGGGTTGTCAGTCGCATACTTTCTGTGGCATAGGCAAAACTTAAATGACTGTCGAGATCTTTTGATTCCTTACGCCCAATACTGTCAAGATAGCCCGAGGCTTCCTCAACCAAAGCCATGCCTTCCTGGAAAACAGCATAAAACTGGGCAGATCCCAGGAATTTTTCTGCGAACGAAACGGTAACTGGCGTGTGTTTACGCCCGTTCAATTCAGAATACTTACCCATAAAATTTTTCCGATCCGCAGCAAGACTATATTCAATAACTCTCAGGGCGAGAATAACACCGTCCTTATTAAAAGATAGTGTTATCTCCAATGAACCTTATCAAAAATAGCTAACATCCGCCTTAATAATTAATTTATGTGCCACCGAAAACGGGCTGGCAAAGATATAAAACCAACTGCCTGATATTTTTCAGGAAAATTATCTTTCTACAGACAACATCATACAAAAATAGACGGCTCACATCTCAGAACCTGACTGGTTGATTCGCCCTTACCATAGCTGTCCATACCGACCAAATCGGGGACACAAAATGGCAAAACAAAGCTAAAATGGTTAACACTACCAAAGATACAGGCGCGTATTCCCCCTGCATCCTGGTGAATATAATCCCAATATTAAAGGCACTGTCTGTTGTCAGGCCATTTTACCGCCTGACAAACATGCCTACCTGTTTCAGGGTTACCTTCTCTTCATCCTTAAGGTCGCAGTGCCCTGTCCATAAACATTGATAAACATAATATGGCCTGAACTCCGAATTTGTGAAAAATTGGTTACACCACTATAACCATTTGCTCTCCAGCTCGTGGTAAAGCTATTACGCCCTTTCAGCCTGCCCCTGGTTCGGACAGTCTCATTCCCTTCAGAGCAAATCCCCCTGACAATGCTCTTCCGTACCCTTGTCCGACAGACAAAATAACGCCCCTGAAAAGTACCAGAACCTTTCCAGCTTCCTTGCATCAGGGCCAACTTTCCCCTAACCTTTTTACTACGGGCATCCGCAACATTAACTGAAAAGGCCAAGACGAATAATGACAAGGTTCCCATTGCCAACCAGTTTTTATTTTTCATATCAAAAATACTCATGATTTTCACTTTACAAAAAGACAAACTCAATAAATTACTATAACAATACCTAAACCCAAGGTATTTATACCATATTTTACAAACATGGCAAACATTGAATACTAAAAATAACACCTGAACATAAACCAATATTTATTGCGCACCCAGATGAATACTGTCTTTTCATGACTGGTGCACCGAAACGGTTTGCGGGTCTACAATATACGCCATTAAGAGCCTGGATTGAGGTCGGACTGACCCAGCCTGCTTGCCAGGTGTCCTCAACACAAAAAATCGCTACAGGCTAAACCTGCAACGATTCTTATTGGCGTAAAACTCACACAGCTAAGGACACCCGCAATATTAACCGCTCACATTTGAAAGTAACTAATCAGCACAAACCAACGAATAGTGGTTGGTGAAATTGATTCACTTATTGTTGCGGGTGTCCTAAGGCTATCTCATAGAGATCGAACCCTTGTAGGTCTTACGATTCTTTTTGTTGTAGGCCTTGATTTTCAGGGTAAAGCCACGGGAAGAACGCCCAACCATACGGGTTGTCACCACATATTTTCCCTTGCGCTGTACAAGCTTTGCGCCAGAATATGGCCCTGAAAAACTAGAATTAATGGCTCCGACACATTTTCCCCTGACATAGGAACGGCCTCTCTTCTTATATATTTTTGCCTTGCAACGCTCCAGCTTCTTGGCGATGCGGGCAGCTCCCTTAACATTCTTTGCAAAGGCAGCATCAGCCTGGGCTGCCAACAAAAAAGCTGGCAAAACAAGGACTGACAAACATTTTGTGACAGTCTTCAATTCTAAAAATTTCATTTTTTATCCTTTAACTCACTCAATTAAAACTACTTTAAGAGCTGACTTCCCCAGAACTACCTCTTTCGTAAGCATATAATATAATTGCAGGTAAAATCACAAGATCACAAATCAGCGCAGCAAACAAGGTTGCAATATTCAGCTCACCAAACTGCCGTGTCACTGGTAAGTCACTGAATATAGTTACCGCAAGCCCAAAAATCAGAATAAGGGTACTTAAAATAAGAACTGGCCCAATCCTCAACAAGGTTTCCCTTATGATTGTCCTGATATCAATCCCCAATGATTTTTCCCGGCGGTAACGGTTCATAAAATGAATCGTATCATCAACTGCCAGGCCGAATGAGACCGTCAACGCCATAATACTTGCATATTGCAACCCATACCCCATAAAGTAAAGATATGTTCCGACAGTTACAATAGGGAACATGTTAGGAATAATACTTAAAACCGCAATAGACAGCGACCTAAAAGCCACCCCAATCAACAGGATGACAATGGCAACCGCGCTCAACAGACTCCATTTCAACTGGACAATCATATTATAGCTCTGCATTGCAGACACGACAGGCAAGCCAGTTGTTGTGAAAATAAATTTAGGGTTCTCCACCCTCAGCTCGCTGATTTTTAGTTCCAACCTTTGGATAATCGCCCGCGTTTGCCTGGCTTCCAGATCAAGGATATGTCCTGTAACCAAGGCTGAATGGCTGCCCTCATCATGAAAATGATTTTCCAGGTGGGATGGCATCTCATTCATATAGCTGACCAAATCTTCGGCACTGTCCTTGCCCTCACTCTTGAGCCATGCACTGATCTTTGCCAGCGAGCTGATATTCCTGATATCAGGGTCTTCCAACAGGATGCCATGAACCTTCCCAATCATTCCAAGGACTTCAGGATCAGAATATTTCTGTGACTTGTCCCAGTTGACAACCACATTAATGGAGTAGGCTCCCCCCAGCTTCTTATCGATATTGGACGCGGCCTTCAGAGCTTCCTTATGATCCGGTATCTGTTCAGACAGGGTATAGTTTGGCTCCAGCTGCAAATGAAACCATGACAGGACGATAGCCAGTGCAATACCCAGAATTGCTATAGACCTGTAACGACTCATCACCAGCTTTTCAAAGCCACCACAAATAGTGTCAAGCGTTGCAAAAGCTCCCTCGTTCCCGCCGCCATCTCCGAGAAAACTTTTCTCATTACGTACCAGCAAAATGGTCAGTGACGGCACCACCACAATCACAGCAAAGAAGGCCAACATGGTGCCGAACCCGGCAGCAAGCCCAAAGGAGCGGATCACCTCAGAATCAGCCATCATCAGGGAGAACATGGCAACCGTGGTTGTCAGGGATGTCAGGACACAGGCAGGCCCAATATGCAGAACCGCCTCCCTGGCGGCCTCATATTTTGTTTTCCCGGCCCGAAGATGCCGCCGGATGGAAAACACCATATGCAAACTGTCAGAAAAGGTGATCACCAATAACAGGGGCGGGATCACATTAACAAAACTGTTCAGGTTCAGCCCAGTCCAGCCAATAAAACCCATCGCCCACAGGACAGCTACCAGAGGCCCGGCCGAGGTTATCAGAATCAGGTCAACGCGCCTGAAAAAGAACATTGTGATAAAGCTTCCTATCAGGAAACCGCCCACATTAAAGGTAATGCGGTCATCCAAGATTGATTCAGAAATCTCTTTCTGGATTGCATTCTCTCCTGCAATGCCAACCTTATACCCCTTAGAGGCCAGTAGCTTTTTTAGCTCGGCATTCAGGGCATCAATGACCAGAAAATCTTCCCCGTTATCAATCGTTTCCTGACTCAGGGTCACCACGAGCAATGCCATTCTGCCATCTTCATTCTTTTCTGAAAGCATTGTGCCCTTGATGAGGGGATGCGACTTCACTCGGTCGATCAGTTTTTTATAGTCAGCATCTTTTTTTGGATAGTCTGCCGGAATCAGCGGGGCAGTTTCCCCGTCCTTGTCAGCCACCTCATTTATCGAAAAAATTGAGGTAATACCATCAACACCGTCAACAAAATTAAGCTCTGCTATCGCCTCGTTGAGATATTTAAGGTTGTCACGTTCCAACAGGCCCAACTTCTCGACAGAAATCAAGACTTCCCTGTCACTGGAAGGGAAACGCTTGGAATAGGTTTTAAAATTGGAATAATATTCGGATGAAGACTTAAAAATATCCGTCAGGTCACCACGAAACTTAACATGGGGCAACCCCATAACCGCAACAGCTGAACCCACCAACAAAAAGAGCAGCACCAGCCATGGCCGTTTCAGGCCTGGCAATCCCAACCTTTCCAGACCAAACCCTATTGATGGCATCAACAACTCCTAACTTTCCAAATATCACCCAGGCCAAAACATACCCAAAGCACCCGTCTTGCAACCTGCGCAACTATGGCAAAACAGACATGTACTATATTTTACAGCCTTATCACACAAATAAGTATTGGTAGAGTAAATTATGGTTTATAACCAAGCATCCCAATACTTTATTTAGGATTGAATAATGCATCCGAGATGAACAGGGCATGAACTGCCAGGCCTGTCCCCAAACCCTGGACAGAATAACTCAGCCATGAAAAAAGCCATGGTTCAGGGGGCCACTGCCTGTGCCAACCGATAACCTGTCAGCCAGCTGCAAGGCTTCTGTCACATAAATTTTGGCCTGTTCAATAGAGCCTACAAGCGTCCTGCCCTTCGTAATCTCGGCGGTTATGGCAGCTGACAGGGTACATCCCGTCCCATGACTGTTTTCTGTCTTGACCCTTGGTGCAGAAAAGCCAACCAGGTCCCGGCCATCATAGAGCAAATCCTTGACATTGTTGCCAGGCAGATGTCCGCCCTTCAGCAACACAAAACGTGCTTTCAGACCCATCAGACGCTGTGCCTGCCGGTTCATTTCTGCTTCAGAACGGATCACAGGCTCACCAAGCAAAACTGCTGCCTCATCAATATTTGGGGTGATCAGGTCTGCCAAAGGAAACAGTAAACGCTTATAGAGGTCAATATCTGCCGCAGCCAGAAAGGTCGTCCCAGTACTGGCTTTCAGTACAGGGTCAAGTGTCAGAAAAAATTTCTGTCGCCTTTTCCAGAAAGCCAGCCGTTCAGCCAGGATACGGACAGTCTCGCCACTACCAACCATACCAATCTTGACAGCCTGTATATTCATATCTGAAAATACCGCATCAAGCTGGCTCTTTACAAAGTCCGCAGGCACAGGAAAAATGTCTGAAACTTCCCTGGTATTTTGCGCCGTCAGGGTCGTTACCACTGATGCACCATAAACTTCACGAGCCAAAAAAGTCTTGAGGTCAGCCTGAATCCCGGCACCTCCAGAGCTATCTGAACCTGCAATTGTACACACTATTGGGGTCATCATTACTCTATCCCCTGGCAAAAACCAAAACTTATAGCCGACGCACCATTAGCTGTCAGGTTGTCGCAGGCTTTCCCTAAAGATATTTGCCAGTATCTGAAATTCTTCCGCCCGACTGGAGGTTTTTCTGTAGACCACCCCGATCTGGCGACTGTTGCCCGTCCCCTTCAGGGGGCGCGTTACCAAATTTGTACCACGAACAAGCCCCGCCTGTATTGCCATTTTGGGTAATAAGGTTACCCCAAGCCCAGCATTGACCATCTGCACCAGGGTAAACAGGCTGGTTGCCTCATAATTCCCGCCCCCTTCCCCCTGTTTCAGTTTGCAGACCTTCAGGGCATGGTCACGCAGGCAATGCCCCTCTTCCAGCAACAGCAAGTTTTGGCCTGTCAGTTCCTCAAGACCAACCTCCCCCTCCCTAGAAAATGGTCCATCTGCGTGGCTGACGGCCTCAAATTCATCATCACCAATCATGATGATTTCAATGCCCTGCATCTCATATGGCAGAGCCATCAGCACAATATCAAGCTCGCCTGCGGATAACAGATTCAGTAGCCTGGCTGTCTGGTCTTCCTTCAGGAACAGTTGCAGAGCTGGGTATTTTTCCTGGAGGACAGGCAGGGAAGACGGCAGCAGATAAGGGCCTATCGTCGGGATCACCCCGAGGCGAAGCTTGCCTGACAGCGGTTCGCCATCACTTTTTGCCAGGTCAACCAGGTCTTCAGCCCCAGTCAGGATATCCGTTGCACGCAAGGCTATGTCCTTACCAATCGGTGTCATCACAACAGAACGCTTGGTACGCTCAACCAGAACCACACCCAACATGTTTTCCAGCTCCTTCAGTCCTGTGCTTAATGTGGACTGGGTGACAAAGCAAGCATCCGCAGCATGGCCAAAATGCCTGTGGTCACTCACTGCCACCAAATAGCGCAATTGTTTTAGTGTTGGTAAAATCATGTCTGGAACCTTTTATCGGACGCATAACTAATCTAGTTTTTCAATCACTATAGATCAATATATTAATTTTACAAACTTTTAAAACTGTCATACCTTACAGACATTCAAACAATCGAATAACACTATAACAATTTAGGAGACCGAAATGACTGACCAGACCCAAACCACCATCCTGCCACAACTAAACAAGCCTGCACCTGACTTTAAGGCTGTCACAACCCATGGCGACCGCCAGCTGTCGGACTATCTGGGAAAATGGCTTGTGCTGTTTTCACATCCTGCTGACTTCACCCCCGTCTGCACCACCGAGTTTATTGCCTTTGCCCAAAACCATGACCGTTTTGCAGCCCTGAACACAGAGCTGTTAGGGCTTTCAATTGACAGTAAATATGCACATATTGCCTGGGTTCAGAGCATTCGAGAAAATTTTGGTGTTGAGGTGCCGTTCCCAATTATTGAGGATCTATCCATGAAGGTTGCCCATGACTATGGCATGATCCAGCCTGGGGCAAGCGACACCAGCGCGGTACGGGCAACGTTCATTATTGACCCAGAAGGTATCTTGCGTGCCATGGTCTATTACCCAATGACCAACGGACGCTCTATTGAAGAGTTTCTCAGGCTGATTGAGGCTCTCCAGACCAGCGATGCCCACAAGGTTGCGACCCCTGAAGGCTGGAAACGCGGCGAAAAGGTCATTGTTCCCCCGCCAGCTACAGCCCAAGAAGCAGACAAGCGCAAGGAAGAGGGCTTTGAATATACTGACTGGTATTTTAGCAAAAAAGACATTTAGAACAAAAGACCCTGCCCCCCGAGAAGGGGCAGGGTCTTTCATTATTCATCAAAACCGCGCCTTACTTTTTACCCTTGACCATATTCATCACTGTGCCGACCAGCATGGTGAACAGGATAAAGGCAACCCCCAGGCCAAGACCGTACAGGATAGCCTTGCCAGCCTCCATAAATTTTTCAAAAGTGCTCATGTCAGCCAAGGAACCTTCGCCAATATCTGCCTGGGGGAACAGCTCTGTCAGCAGGCTCATCTTGTCGAACAGGAACAACACCCCAATCACAACAAGCAGGGCTCCCATAATCTTTTCAACCACATCAAGATGTTGCTTGAATCTGTTGAGGAAATTCATAAAGAAGCTGATACTGACGGCTGCCAACACAAAAGGAATCCCCAGGCCTATGGTATAGGCTGTCAGCATTGTAATGCCCTTTGACAGGGTTGCTGTATCTGCGGCCATCATCAAAATAGCTGACAGGATGGGGCCAACACAAGGAGTCCAGCCAAAGGCAAAAAAGATCCCCATCAGATAGGCACCGACCAGCGTGGCAGGTTCAACAGTGCTTTCATAGCGCGCCTGGCGGTACAGGAATGGGATACGCAAGATTCCCAAAAAATGCAGCCCAAAAATAATGATAAAACCGCCACCAACTCTGAGAAACACCTCCTTATAGTCAGCAACAGCTGAACCAAAGGTTGTTATCACCGCGCCAAGGGATATAAATATTGTCGCCAGCCCAAGAACGAAGAACACAGCTGCCAAAATTATTCTTGCACGGGACTTCAGGGAAAGGGTACTGTTTTCACCGTGCATTTCCTGGAGTGATGTCCCACCCAAAAAGCTGAGATATGCTGGCACAAGAGGCAAAACACAGGGAGATAGAAAGCTGACCAGTCCAGCCAAAAAAGCCCCAAACAAACTTACATCACCCAACATATCGTCTTATTCTCCAATAAATAATAAATTATCTCGCCGAAGGCCACTTGAGACCTGATGACCAAGAGCGGTAGTCTCTTCCAGGCTACAAGATTCCTATATGTATTGAATCACAGTCTAAACAAGTTCGCGGCTGATTGATACTGTCATTCCTAACAAAAATGTGACTTTATGTTATCCGTCCTCAGCAAAAAAGGGGAACGCCGCTTTTTTAGCAGCTTCCCCTAGATTTCATCTTAGTCAATTTACCTATAGACCTTTACCTAAAGTCACCCTGCCTAACGCCTGACAGAAGGGGTCTCGACAGGCAAGCCATTACCGCGCCATGACAGGTAAAGCTCCAGATTGTTATAGGTATCTGACCCATAGGCATAAGGTTGCGCCCGCAAAAGCCTGTTACAGGCCTTGAACCGTCTCTGGGCAGAGCCGACACGCTGCCAACCAAGGCGGTAGGTCGGGAATCCATTAATATGCCCCTGTGACAACAGGTCAGCCCTGATCTTGTTACCATAATGCCCTTCATGACAATGGGCACATGATATATTCAGTTGTCCCTGACGCAGATAGAAAAAATCCTTACCCTTGTTAAAGAAGCCTTTTGCCTCTTCTGGAATGCTCACATTGACAGGCTTGCCACGGGACGAATTACGGACATAAATTGTCAGTGCCAGCAAATTATTGGTTTCCCACTTGAACGGTTTTGCCTTCATATTGTCCTTGCGGCAAATATTGATACGTTGCTCAAGGTTAATCAGCTTTTTGGTTTTGGGATAATATTTTGGATAAGAGGTCGCCGCACTTTCCATCGTGTCCTTGGCTTTCTGGTGGCAGGAGGCACAGGCCTTGCCAGCATCACCCTCTTTCTTGTTCCAGAGAGCCTCCCCAACATCCATCCACAGGAAACCAGGGTTTTCAAAATCATCATCCTGAAGGTTTCTGGAATCAGGGTTGGCAAAGTAATATCCTGACACCAGTTCTGGCAAAGGATTCCCTTTATCTATCGGTGCAATGGATTTACGTTGTGCATTTGCTGCCTGCCCCAAAGAGGCCAGCAGGAATACACTGCAAAACATAATTCTCAGGCAAAACCCAAAACTGATTTTCATTTTCTCAACCTGTTACTTATGACTTCATTAATATAAAAAACAAAAGGCTCACTTCAAAACTGTTTACAGCCACTAGAGCAAAATGGATTTAATTTTGATCATTTTTTGCTCCAGTGTCCTGCATTGATCGCATACTTTAACCAGACAAGACGCAGACGACTTGTCTTCATCATGCTCTAGCGCAAATTGCAAGCAATTGCTGTCGCCCGACCTTGCACTAGCCCTTATATGGCGCATATCTTAACCCGCAAATCGTAACGATTTACTCGCACTATGCACTAGCGCATAGTCTTGAGGAAGGCCACAACATCCTCAATTTCCTGGGCACTCAGGATGGTCTTGCCCCGATGCTTCTTGATAACATTGACCAGGCCTGTCTTGATAAAGTAGGACGGCATCAAAGTTCTGGGATTAAAGACACGGCTGTCGACAATAAACTGTCTCAGTTGACCTTCGGTATATTTCCGGCCAACACTTGAAAGATTGGGGCCAACCTCACCATGAAAGGGCTGTTGTTTCAGGACATTGATAATATGACAGGCCAGACAGTTCCCCTTTTTCCTGTTCAGGATCACCTTCTGCCCTCTTTCAGGCTGACCGCGCCGCCTTGTCAGCGGCTGGTTGATCTGGCTCGTTCCCAGCCCCTTTGGGGCTGTCGGGATAAATGTTCCCCCGCGCTGGAGAAGCCTAAAATAACCTGTTGTCTTTTGTTTACATACAGCAAGGGCAGGAGATGCCAGAAGAACAGTTCCCAACAGGGCGACGGTCATTGACCGAAGTAATTTTCCTGAGAATTTCATAGATGCAGACCCAACTCACTAAAAGATAATACTTCACATGACTATTGCATTCATTTTAAAACGGGTCAAAGGAAGCAAACCAAAATGGTTTATATTAAGGCATAATCTTTTGATAACGTTGCATTATTATCAGCTTTCCTGATATTTTGTGCATTAATCCCCAATATTAATCGCCTGACCTTCACAGCTTTTGCGATGCCATTGAGCCAACAGTCCAGCCGTGACATATCCCTGATGCACCCTGTCCCCACGCAAAGACCTAAAGTCAGCCCCAGGCTCCCCGAGATCACTGATAACAGCAACAGCCTCCGTAAAGTCCTGGCCAGCACTATAGTCATTGAGGGTTATGACAGTAGCAATTCCAGCAGCGTCCGCCGACAACAGGCCATTGCGGGAATCTTCCAGCGCAAGGCAGCTCCCAGCCCCCAGAGCCAATTGCTCAAGAGCCAACAGGTAGAGGTCAGGGGCAGGCTTTTTGTGTGCCGCCATATCCCCAGCAGCCACCGCGCCAAAATCCTTCAGGGCATCCAGCCCCAGGGTGCCGCGAAACAGGGCTTTCAGTGGCTCCATATTTGTTGTCGTGGCAATGCCCAATGCCAGCCCTGCTGACATAGCCTCCTGAACCAAGCGACCGACCCCTGGCCGCAACCCGACCTGGCCAGAAGAGACTTTTCCTGTGTAGATTTCCGTTTTTTGCCGATACATCTTCATCACATTTTCATCATCTGTCACAATTTCAGCTCCCTCAGGGCGGTAGACAGCTGCATAATGCCTGATGCGCTCCCTGCTGCCCCCAACCAGTAAAAGCTCCTTGTACAACTTCCCATCCCAGTGCCAGTCCAGTCCCCAGTCCTGAAAAGTCTCGTTAAAGGCTGCGCGGTGAGCCTCTTCGGTCAGGGCAAAGGTTCCATCAATGTCAAAGATCAAGGCCTTGAGCTTGAGTGACTGTTCCATAATACTATTTCACAGCCAGAATTTGTTTCAGAATATCAGGATCATCCCACTTCCGCTCCCCAATGGCGCGCAGCATAATTTTTCCTGAAGGACTGATAATAAAAGTAGAGGGCAGCCCCATCATAGGCCATTTTTTTGGTATTTTGCCCGACTTGTCGACCAGAACCAGAAAATCATAGTCCCCGTCCCCCATAAAATTCCAGATTTTTTCTTCATTGCCGCCAACATGCACAGCGATCATTATGACCTTACCGCTGCCCTTCAGCTTGTTCCAGGCACGCTGCATGGAAGGCATTTCTTTTCGGCAGGGCGGACACCATGTTGCCCAAAAATTAAGGATAACAGTCTTGCCCCTATAGTCTGACAGCTTATGCAGTTTGCCATCAGTATCAGGCAATTCAAATGCCCTCGCATCTGGCGCGCCAGGCACCTCCTGCAATAGTCCCTTGGCAAAAACAGGTACTGACAGACCAACACCAGACATCATCCAGCCAACCAAAACGGCCATAAAAATATATTTCAGTCCCTGCATAGCAGCCCCTTTACCAATGTTGAATGTTCTGTTTGCCCCTTTTTCCACCAAAGTTTCAGGTCAAACTTTGCTCCTGCCGGCAATGCCACAGTTATCCCGCCCCAATTATAGTCGGTCGGCGCATATTTCTGGCGGGTCGGGAACAGGGTCCAGAAAAAGGATGTCCTCAACTCTTCTGACACTCCCCGTTTCTGCCATATTTTTTCCCAGTCCTGGCGGGTCACAAGAGGCTGTTCCCTGCCCTTATAAATCACACGCCATTTGTTCAGGTCGATCTCTACAGGAGGAGATTTCTTGTCTGTCAGAATATTGCCCTGAGCAGAGCCAAATACACAATAGTTCTTGCTATAGAACTCACTGTCCTTGGCGTTAAAGCCACGGTTCTGGATGAAGGCCTTGGCTGCTATCTTTTGCTGCGCAAACAATTCAAGACGGTAACCATCCTGCTCAAACTCTATACTGTTCTTGAGCCACCGCGCCGCATGGACACTCGGTATCAAGACACAGGTCATAATGACTGCCATAACCATCGCATATGAAAACCTACACATATCTCTTCCCATTCAAAGAATTTACAGGCCACCTTCCATTTATCATAACCTTGAATGAGGGCAATACAACATAAAAAACTGGCTTCCATAAAATGAAAGCCAGCTTTAATCTCTCACACCGCAAGCAGGATGAGCAAAGTTCTTGTCTGCCACCTAAGGACACCCTAATATTTCACATTACTGCCAGCCACCTAATGAATAACAGGCGCAGCCTGACCAATATTTGGATAGAGCGGTAGCTTCGAGTTGATGACATCATAGACATATGGCTCAAGCTTGACACTTGATATAATTCTGTGCTGATCCGATACCTGCTCAACCACAACATTCTCAATAAATTCACGGACATATTGCCAGGCACCAGCCCGAAACAGGCCATAGTGACCAACCTTATCCATCAAATGCAATGCCTTTGGCTTGCCTGCGACCCGAAACAGGGTTTCGCCAAACTCAAATGGCACCAACTCATCATGCACAGAGTGAATGATCATCACTGGGGCAGTCACCTTGCGGATATGCTTGATGGTCTCGAAGCGGTCACGGATATATTTTTCAACAGGAAAGAATGGGTAGAAACGTGCAGCCATATCAACCATGGATGTAAAGGGAGATTCCAGCAACAGTGCGGCAACCTTTCTGCTGGCAGCAACCTGGGTTCCGACTGCACCGCCAAGGGACTCGCCATAGATAATAATATCCTTGGCAGAAAGCCCCTGGCTGACCAGATAGTCATAGGCCTGGACAGCATCAGCCACATTGCGTTTTTCGCCAGGAATACCCTCTGTGCGGCCATAACCCCGAAAGGAAATCATAAACAGCCCATAACCGTCATTGGTAATACGCTTGATACGGTCTTTCCTGTTGGACAGGTTACAATAATTGCCATGCAGATAAAGCAGGGTGGGCATATTTTTCTTGGGCCTAATATGCCATGCCACAACATCCGTGCCATCATCAGCCCTAAAGGTTAGTTCCTTAAGTCCCTTAATGCCAAGCGACTGAACCGGCTTCCCCATAGGAGCTGCCTTGAAAATTAATTTTGGCTGAAAATAGTATAATGCAAGTCCCAGCATGACAAATAAGCCATGAAGGAAACCAATACCTAAAATAATGAGTTCCAAAATATACGCCTCTTTCAACACAGCTAAAGATTTTTAAAAAAAATAAATCCTGCTGAAGTCTCGTTTACCAATCTCCCAGACAAATACGCTGCCTGAATTCAAAATACTTTTTTGACTGACACCTGGACTTTCAAAATCCGCCACAAATCCTGAAACCAGTACACCAACCAACATCAAATTTAAAAAATCTATAAGCACAGCATTACATATAGTTATATGCACATATACGAATTTAATTTGCTTTATATGGTATCAACTATAAATATACAACCATAAAAAAAACAAAACAAATATGGTTTATTTTCACTTAATAATTATCTTCATAAATATAAATAAATAACACAATTACTTCAAAGGCTTAACAAGAAACTTCGCTTCATAAAAATAACCCAAAATTTCTGACAAGCTCACAGGATTATTATCTGACACACACACTTCAACACTTTATACGTGCACCAGCCCTGCATACTCCAAATTTCTCAATAAATTGACAAAAAAAATGCCACCAAAATTTGGCAGCATTTTTGTCTTCCTATGTCATTTTGGATCACGCCCAACAGGCTTCCCAACTATAAGGACTTTACAATTTCCTCAGTCATTTTCTTGGCATCCCCCAAGAGCATCATGGTGTTGTCAGCATAGAACAGGTCATTGTCAATACCCGCATACCCGATACCCATCGACCTCTTGTTAAACAAGACAGTCTTGGCCTTGGCAACATCAAGAACTGGCATCCCGTAAATAGGGCTTTGCGGGTCTGTTTTGGCCGCCGGGTTGGTGACATCATTTGCGCCAATGACATAGACAACATCAGTCTGGGCAAAGTTATTATTAATATCATCCAGCTCAAACACCTCATCATAAGGCACATTGGCTTCTGCCAGAAGCACATTCATATGGCCAGGCATACGTCCAGCCACAGGGTGGATGGCATAAGACACCTTTACGCCCTCCTTTTTCAACTCGTCCCCCATTTCGCGCAAGGCGTGTTGTGCTTGGGCAACTGCCATACCATAGCCAGGAACAATAATGACGGAACCGGCATTTTTCATGATGAAGGCCGCATCATCGGCAGACCCCTGTTTATAGGGACGCAATTCTTGGGAAGCTGCCCCGCCACCAGCGGCATCATCAACCCCAAAACCACCAAGGATAACACTGATAAAGGAGCGGTTCATTCCTTTACACATGATATAAGACAGGATTGCCCCCGAAGAACCAACCAATGCACCTGTAATAATCAGGGCAGAATTGCCAAGGGTAAAGCCAATACCCGCAGCGGCCCAGCCTGAGTAGGAGTTCAGCATAGAGACAACGACAGGCATGTCAGCCCCGCCAATTGGGATAATAATCAACACACCCAGAACCATCGCCACAATTGTGATCAGCCAGAATGTCATCTTGTCAGCACTGCCCATCAGCTGCCAGACCAGGTAAAGCAGCGCAACCAACAGTGCGAGATTGATAGCATGGCGAAATGGCAGCATGATTGGCGCGCCTTTCATGCGGCCATCAAGCTTCAGAAAAGCAATCACTGATCCAGTAAAGGTCAGTGCGCCGATGGCAACGCCCAAAGACAACTCAAACAGGCTCGCTGGCTGGATAACACCATTTTGCAAAATTCCCAAAGATGAGGGGGCATACATTGCTGCCGCTGCAACGCAGACAGCCGCCAGACCAACCAAGGAATGAAATCCAGCAACAAGCTGGGGCATAGCCGTCATGGCAATATTTTTGGCCAGATAACCGCCAATTCCGCCGCCGATAGCCAGGCCAGCCAAAATCAGGACAAGAGAAAAAGAACCAGGATTGGCAACAAGAATAGTCGTTACAATAGCGATGGCCATACCAACCATGCCATAAAGGTTTCCCTTACGGGATGTTTCTGGCGAGGATAACCCGCTCAAGGCCATAATAAACAGCACGCCCGACACAAGATAAAGCAAGGCAACAAGATTTGCAGACATAGGCTGTTATTTATCCTTCTTTTTATACATGGCAAGCATACGCTGGGTAACCAGAAAACCGCCAAAAATATTTACTGAGGCCATGACCAGAGCCATAAAACCAAAGAATTTCGCACCGCCTGTAATTTCTTTTGCGCCAGTAACAGCATGGGTTGCTGCGTCACCGCTTCCAGTAAATGCATCCACGCCCACAGCCAGTAAGGCTCCAACAATAATCACAGAGGAAATGGCGTTGGTCACAGCCATAAGCGGGGTATGCAGGGCAGGAGTCACGCTCCACACCACAAAATAACCGACAAATATCGCCAGTACAAACAGGGCAAGACGGAACATGATAGGGTCTTCAACCATATTCCCACCGCCTGCCATTGCTTGCTGCGGCAGCACCAATAGAAGGGCGGAGGCGAGGAACAGACCAACATATTTTTTGCTTTTTTGTGTCACAAATCTCTCCATGTCTAACTCCCGTTACCCGTCAAACGTTCATGGACTACCTTGCCTTCATGCGTCAGCAACGTGCCTGAAATCAGTTCATCTTCCCAATCAATAGCCAGCTTGTTTTCCTCTGCAAAGATCATGGTTTCCACAAAGGCATAAAGGTTACGGGAATAGAGGCTGGAGGCGTTGACAGGCAATTTCCCTGCCAGATTGGTCAGCCCCATAATGGTGACACCGTGCTTTTCAACAATCTTGTCTTTCTCGGTCAGAGCACAGTTACCGCCGCGCTCAGCTGCCAGGTCAACAATAATAGCCCCGTCCGGCATCGCCCTGACCATCTCTTCGCTCACCAGAATGGGGGCATCGCGGCCAGGGATCAAGGCTGTAGTAATGACAATATCTTGCTTGGCAATATGGCTGGCAACCAGTCCAGCCTGTTGTTTCTGATAATCTTCTGACATTTGCTTGGCATAGCCGCCAGCGGTTTCAGCCTGTTTGAACTCTTCATTTTCTACAGCCACAAAACTGCCGCCCAGGCTTTCGACCTGTTCCTTGGTCGCTGGCCGCACATCTGTCGCGCTGACAATAGCCCCAAGACGTTTGGCGGTCGCAATCGCCTGCAAACCTGCCACACCAACCCCCATAATAAAGGCTTTTGCGGGCGGGACAGTACCAGCTGCTGTCATCATCATTGGAATGGCACGCTTAAACTGTCCCGCAGCATCAATCACTGCCTTATAGCCAGCCAGGTTGGACTGGGATGACAACACATCCATGGACTGTGCACGTGAGATACGGGGCATGAACTCCATCGCGAAAGCTGTAATTCCGGCAGCTGCAATCTTGTCCAGGCCAGGTCTGTTGTCAAACGGCTCCATAACACAGGCCAGGATCACGCCTTTTTTCATGGTCGCAACGATATCCTCACTGGGACGGTTGACCGCCAGGACAATATCAGCACCATCCAGGGTATCTTTCAATGAAGGGCAAACCTTGACACCCGCTTCTTCATAAGCCTTGTCTGAGAAAAACGAACCCTTACCTGCGCCAGACTGAATTTGCAGTTCACAGCCCAAATTTTTAAATTTCTTAATATTATCAAGCGACAGGGCAACCCGGTCTTCACCAGACTGTTCAGCCAATACAGCTATTTTTACCATTACTGATCAATCCCTTTCAGGGAATTCTAACGTAAGCCTTACATAACATAAAAGGTGATATAAATAATAAAACCAGCATTATTCAGGAAGCTTAATATAGCGTTCCCAAAACAAATGCAAGTCCTGCAATTTGCTGAATTTACACAAAATTCTACTCACATCCAGCCACAACCACAACTCCCGCACCTGTCGTACTGGTGCGACCAAGACCTGCCAGATATCAAATCTTTCAAATACCAAAAATTACAAGACCAAAAAGACCAGCATGGCCAACAGCAAAACAATCAGAAAGATGGTTCCCCATTTAAACAGGGCAACAAAACTGGCATAAGTGGTTTCATGCTGTTTATAGTCCATTTCAGGATGGCCTTTGGATGTATCAATTGACATGTCTGTTCTCCTAATCAATGCCCGGCAAGACACTTGGTTTATTTTTTTTAGTCCTGCCACAAAAAATATCTCCCCTGATATATACTTATTCACAGTTTTTGGGCAAGGGCTGAGGGCATTTTTTCCCAAAAATACCGCAAATAAAGTTTAAATGGCCTTTGCTGATGAATATGCTAGACAACCTTAACCCACTCAAGCCCTTCAGGAAAGCAGTTAAATTACAGGCCATGCCCCACGACGAACCCGACTCCACCATCAACATTATCGGAATCAGCGAACTTGGCTGGAACAGTCTTGGAGATGCTGCCAGGCATCATATCTCTCAGTCTGGCCTGATATTAGGCGGACAACGCCAGCTTGAGCTGTTGCCCCATGACATTACGAAAGGCAAAAAACTCCAGACCTGGCCCTCGCCCCTGATACCGTTTTTAGAACGCTTTGCCAAAAACGCGATTGATGCAAGCCTTCCCCAGCCAAAAACCTGTATCCTGGCCTCTGGCAACCCCATGCTATATGGCATTGGCGCAAGCCTGTCCCGCCTGCTCCCCCCTGACATGCTCACAGTCCTGCCCCAGCCTTCCATCCAGTCCCTGGTCTGCGCCAGAATGCTGTGGCCGCAACAGGATACCACCCTGATTTCGCTTTGTGGCCGCCCCCTTAGCCAGCTCAACAGCGCGCTGTTTGACAAAAACCGTATTATCATTCTTGGCAATGACAACACAACACCCAGCCAGGTTGCCCAGCTTTTACTGGACAAGGATTTTCCCTTCAGTACCGTCTTCGTTTTTGAAGACATAGGCAGCAAGAGTGAAACAATGACAGAATTTTTCCCTGCCGACCTTTGCGACAAGACCAATTTTTCTTCCCTAAATGCCATAGCTGTCCAGCTTGATTTCGACCAAACAAAGATCAGAACCTATCCAGAAAACGCCAATATTTTTGGCTTGCCTGATACTGCTTTTCTTCATAACGGCCAGATTACAAAACAGGAAGTCCGCACTCTCACCCTTGCAGCCCTGTCTCCCCGTCCCCATGAAATCCTGTGGGATATTGGGGCTGGCTCTGGCTCTGTATCTATTGAATGGTTGCGCGCCGCGCCGCAGAGTTCTGGCTTTGCCATCGAGCCAAGGGCAGACCGCATTGACAATATCAAGGAAAATGTCACAAAACTATCACGGCCAACGGCTCTCACCATCATTCAGGACAAAGCCCCAGAATGCCTGAAAGACCTTCCCAGACCCCATGCCATTTTTATTGGCGGTGGCCTCACCCATCATGCTGATCTAATCCCAACCTGCCTGATCGCCTTACAGACAGGCGGACGGCTGGTCATCAATGCTGTAACCTTGCAAAGCGAAGCCATCCTCTATAAAGCCTACCAAACCTATGGGGGAAGCCTGACCCATATCCAAATCTCCAAACCTGATAAAATCGGCAGTTTTGACAGCTGGAAACCCGCACGCCCCGTCACCCAATGGCACTATATCAAACCCTATTATGAGCGCCCCACGAATAACAACCATATACCCAGTTCTGTGAAGTTTTGACCTGCCTGCCCGAACAATAACTATTACACACCCTCACACCTTAAGAAAAGCAACCACATCATGACAGTCTATTTTATTGGTGCAGGCCCTGGCGCAGCTGACCTTATTACCTTACGCGGCCAGACAGTCATCAGTCAAAGCCCTGTCTGCATCTATGCTGGCGCATTGGTGCCAGAAGAAATTTTGGGACATTGCCCGAAGGATTGCCAGATCGTCAACAGTGCCAACCTTGCGTTGGAAGAAATCTTGGAACATATGACCCGCGCTCATAAGGGTGGCAAGGATGTTGCCAGGCTTCATAGCGGTGACACCTCGCTCTATAGCGCAATTGGGGAACAGATAGCTGCCCTGAAAACGCAGGGCATTCCATACCGGATTATCCCCGGTGTACCTGCCTTTTGTGCTGCCGCAGCCGCCCTTGGGGTCGAACTGACCCTCCCTGGCGTGTCCCAAAGCATCGTCCTGACCCGCAGCTCCCAAAACTCTTCCGCCATGCCTGACGGGGAAACCCTGGAAAACTTTGCCAAGACAGGCAGCACCCTGGTTCTGCATCTTTCTGCCAAAATGATTGCCTCCGTCTGCCAGCGTACCATCCCATTTTACGGGGAAGACTGCCCTGCTGCCATTATCTACCGTGCCAGCTGGCCAGATGAGCAGGTTATCACCGCCCCGTTGAACAAACTGGCAGAAAAAGCAGGGGACACCACAATCAGGAAAACCGCGACAATCATCATTGGTCCTGTCCTGTCAGGTGCTATGCCGCAGACCAGTTCGCTCTATTCACCCAAACGCGCCCACCAACGGCGCATGGAAGAAGAATAACCTGAACTGTCCGAAAACAAAGCTGTCATTTCCCCCGCTCTTCCGTCTCAGCCGCATCCTCGTCCCACTCCATACCTGAAAACAGCTCTTCCAGCTCCTTGGTCGAGGACTTGGCACGCGCCTTCAGCCTGTCCATGTCAGAGGCATGTTCATAATCATCATAAAGCCGGTGCTGGTCATGGCGGGTAAAGGTATCAATGGTCTTGTCAACCTCTTCCCTGCTTCGCCCCAGCCCCTTGAGAAGGTCGGCTGTTATCACCAGTGCGGAATGGAAAGTTTCCCGGCGAACGCGGGTCACCCCCAAATCAAGCATCCAGTAAACATGACGACGGTTCCTGGCTCGGACATAAACAGGCAAATCTGGGAAATTTGTCTTCAGCAGGCGCACAATTTTCAGGCTGTCCTCCACCTCGTCAACCGCCACAACGATGGCACTGGCTTCGCTGGCCTGGGCTGCAATCAACACATCAAGACGGGTGGCATCCCCCAGATACCCATTATAGCCCGCCTCTTTCAGGAAGGCGATTTGCCCTGCATTCACATCCAGGGCAATAAAGGGAATTTTTTTGGCTCGCAGGACACGCGCAACAATCTGGCCAACACGGCCAAAACCAACAACAATGACATGGCCATCCTCTTCTGGCGGCCTGTCGAAAGCCTGTTGCTTGGCACTGCCGCCCTTACGGAAGAAATCATCTATAAACAGCAGCAACGGCGTAAACATCATGGAGATCGTCACACCGACAGACATCATGCTGGCCAGCTCATTTTCCAAAAACCCTGCACTGACACCGGAAGTCATCAGGAAAAAGGCAAATTCACCACCCTGTGACAACACCAAAGCCAGCCTCCGGGCTGAAGGACTGTTCAACCCCTTCCAGCGTCCCAAAACATACAGAATAGAAATTTTGACGCTAACCAGCCCCACAGCCAGCCCCAGAATGACCATCGGTTTTTGCAACAGCAAGGGTATATTCAGCGACATGCCGATTGCAATAAAGAACAGACCAAGCAGAAGCCCGACAAAAGGGGCAAGGTCAGCCTCTATCTGGTGACGGAACTCCGAATCTGCCAAAATAGCCCCCGCGATAAACGCACCCAAAGAAGCAGGCACCCCCGCCTGGTGCATCAGCATCGCCACGCCAACCACAGTCAACAAAGCCCCCGCAGTCATGGCCTCGCGCACCTTGGTCGCAGCAATCAGGCGATGTACCCTGTTGAGAAAAAAATGTCCCCCGACCAATACTGCCAGCAAGATGCCAACCGCCTTGCCTATTGCCATATAATCTATAGAGGCCGCTTCTGATGCCCCCGCAAACAGAGCAAACACAGGAATTAGTGCCAATAATGGAATCGCTGTCAGATCCTGGAACAACAGGATTGAGAAGCCCATCACCCCATGATGGGTCTTCATCTCATTTTTTTCTTCCAATATTTGCAGGGCAAAGGCCGTGGAAGACAAGGCCAAAGACAAGCCGATATAGGCTGCGACAACAAATGAGGAGGTAAACAGCAACAAGGTCAGGCCAGCAAGAACCAAAGCAGTCAGACCAACCTGCGCGCCGCCCAGACCAAAAATAGTGGAGCGCATTGCCCAGAGCCGTGCGGGACGAAGCTCCAGCCCAATCAGGAACAACAGCAGCACCACCCCAAATTCAGCAAAATGTCCAACATTACTGACATCATAAACCTGGTAGACAATACCAATACCATAAGGACCGATGGCAATTCCTGCCAGTAAATAGCCCAACACCGCCCCAATCTGAAAATGCTTGGCGAGAGGAGCTATAATGGCTGCAACTGCCAAAAAGGCCGCTATCTGGATAAGACCGATTCCGACCATAGCTTATGAAAACCTTATCTCTAAATTTTTTGTTTGAATACTGCGCCAAGGTCAGTTTTAATTAAGGCATGTTTACGGCATTTTTGTTGTTATAGTGCCGCATCACCTGAGATTATGTAAACCTGTTGCTGCAATCATGGGATGAGAATGATCTCTATACCCTATCCCAACAATTGGCCAGATGACACCTTTTTTTGCCAGACTGAGACGACACCATGTGCGCCCGCTACCCCCTGACCTCTCCTGAAGAGGTACTACATGACTATTTTGGATATGACAGCGGTTTTGACTATCCCCCGCTATATAATATTGCCCCGACCCAGCCGATCCACATTGTCCGGCTTGACCTAAAAAAAGAAAGAGAATTGGCACTGGTGCGATGGGGACTGATTCCAGGTTGGGTAAAAGACCCTGGCAAGTTTACGACCCTGATAAATGCCCGCGCAGAAACCATTAATGAC
This sequence comes from Alphaproteobacteria bacterium, assembly GCA_024279735.1. Taxonomy (GTDB): domain Bacteria; phylum Pseudomonadota; class Alphaproteobacteria; order Rhizobiales; family JAJRRF01; genus JAJRRF01. The sequence continues at coordinate 740 of JAJRRF010000304.1, read as the reverse complement.
AAACCGTCCTTCAAGACCTCAATGAAATATCACCGCTGCCTGATCCCTGCCGATGGCTTTTATGAATGGACAGGCAAAAGGGTGACAAACGCCCCTTTATGATAAGGCGCAAAAAAGACCCAAGATCGAACCAGGGCACCTTGCTGGCCTTTGCCGGGATATGGGCAGGCTGGATGGGCGCGGACGGCAGCGAAATGGACAGCGCGGCCATAATAACAGTAGAGGCCAACACAGAGGTCAGCTATGTCCATAACCGTATGCCTGCCATTTTAGAACCAGAACATTTTGCAGACTGGCTTGACCCCAATGCCCTCAATGCCGCCCAAGCTGCCGAACTGCTGCGCCCCGCCCCGGATGACACCCTTGATGTATTTGAGGTCAGCAAGGCCGTCAACAACTACCGCAACAGAGGCGCGGACGTGCAACAGCCATTGCAGGGGCAGCTGTTTTAGCCAATGGTCATTGGATGATTTATGACAGCCATTGGCACTGTGGCGCGAACGGATTTAAACCCGTTTGCAATCTTTTGCCGTGATGTCAGCGAGCAAGAAAAGTGCGGTATGGGCTTAAGCTCATTCCAGCCCAGGGGAAAACCTATAGTAACTCCCCAGCTTGTTTTAGGTGCATTAACTAATTGATAAATAACGATAAAAATAAATCGTTATTTTTAAAACCACTAAAATATGATCATTTTTCCATTAAAAAACAGGATTTTCAGACTGTATTCCGCTTGAAACCGC
>JAJRRF010000303.1 GCA_024279735.1 Alphaproteobacteria bacterium | reverse complement strand
TTGATAAATAACGATAAAAACAAATCGTTATTTTTAAAACTACTAAAATATGATCATTTTTCCATTAAAAAACAGGATTTTTAGACTGTATTCCGCTTGAAACCGCGTATTTACGTGAAAAAAGAAGCTGGGGAGTTACGCGCAGTTTTCATTATTTGGAATTGATTTGGAATTGCAGTAGTGTCTGATAACTGGTGTCAGAAAAGTGAAGGGTGTCTCTATGTCTGTTTTTATACCTGGTAATTTTGATATTCGTCATAGGTTGTTGGGGAATATTTTGAAGCAAATAAGGGAATATTCTTCCAGTCCTGAACAGGCATCAGAATTTTTTTCCCTGATTGTAACTCAACTTGCTTCTTGCAACAGTCAAGACTGTGAACCCGAAACAATCTATAAAAATGCGATGGCTATCGGTGATTTTTGGGGGTTGGGGGCAGAAGATTTTAAGCGTCGTGTTGATGAGAGTAAATTGGCGGCAGGTGATGAAAGCTGGTTTGTTCGCGGTTTTGTTGGTGGTGCAAAGCTTTCACAAAATACCAAGGATACAAGGACAACAGAAGAAAAGGCTGCTGACTTAGAGAAATTGAAAAAGCTGGCAGGGATCGAGACTGAATTACATGATCTGGTGGTTGATAAAGGTAAAACTATCAATAGGCGCACGACAATTCGCAAACTATCTATCTCCGGTGTATTTGGTTCTGGGGCATTGGTACTTGGAGAGAAACAAGCCCAGGCACGAGCGCAACAATCTGTTCAGAAGAGGGATAAGAAGCTTATCGAACCTTCAAAAGCCAAACAGGGATAATTTTTCTCTCAAGCCTCCTCTCGATTCTGGGCTACTCCCCCAGTTTTGCCCTTACAGCCAGCATATCCTGCCAGGCCAGCATTTTGGCGGCGGGGGTGCGTAGCAGGTAGGCGGGGTGCAGGGTGGCCATCACGGGGTAGGCCTGGCCGTTGACTGTAATTTCTTTCCATTTCCCGCGCAATTTTAAAATGCCTGTGCTGGTTTCCAGTAGTGAACGGGCGGCAGGCGCACCCAGCAACAGGATGGCTTTTGGGTTGACCAGTTCAATCTGCCTGTCCAGGAAAGGGCGGCAAATCTCGACTTCTGCCTCATTCGGGTTGCGGTTGCCTGGCGGCCTCCAGAACACAATATTGGTGATATAACAGTCTTTGGCACGTTCAAGCTTGATCGCCTCCAGCATCTTACTGAGCAATTGCCCTGCCCGCCCGACAAAGGGCTTGCCTGAAATGTCCTCTTCGCGGCCAGGGGCTTCGCCGATAATCATCAGCGGTGCATCTGCGTTGCCCTCGGCAAAGCAGGTCTTGGTGGCCGTGACCTTGAGCGGGCAGCCCTCAAAGCTCTCAACCATGATGCGGAGTTCATCCAGCGACTTTGCCTGGCTGGCCTTGCTGCGGGCTTCAAGTGTCGCCGTCTCGACAGGTTTGCCTGAAAAGGTGTTTGGTTGCTGTTGACTTGGGTTTTTGGAAACCCTGGCGGCTGGGTTATGTTGTCTGGCTGGGTTGTTTTGGCCTTGTGCCACTGGGGCATGAGGGGAGGACGTATCGACAGCAGGTTTGGCAGCTGTAAAGGGCGCAAACCTTGCCCCAAACCAGTCGGTTGTGTCTTCAGAAACAGCGCAGTCCACCCCCATATCAGCATACCACTGGAGAACAGCGCGATATTGGGCTTGTGTCAGGGCAGTAGATGTCAGGTCATTGGTGGGCATGGCACCCGTTATGGCAATTTTTTGGCCAATAGGGAAGGCCTTTTTATGGGGGCAGATAGATAGGTGTAGAGAAGATTACAGAGGCAGAAGAGCAGGGTTGGTTAACTGAATATTTATCATATCTCTCCATAATTGGGGTTGAGTATAGAGTGTAAGGACACTGACAGAAATAAAGGATCAGGGTAGCGCAGGAATTTTGTTTGTCTGTTAGGCGAAAAATGGGCGTATAGTGCGCTATATAAGCATTTTTGAAACGGCACAGACGGGCGAAAGGACAAGCTAAACGATTCGGTTATTTTTGAAGGTGTCCTAAGAGTAAGTTGTTTATTGGGAGTAGAGTAATGATGAATTTTAGGACAAAACTATCAAGTTTCGCAATGTTGGGAACAATCACTATAGTGGCTTCACTTTCTGGAAACCCTGCGGTTGCCGGAACCAAGCTATGCAAGGTTGACCATTACCATTCCGGGGTTGGCAGCGTTCAGGCAAATATTGTGACTGCCAAACGTGATGCGGTTCGGGCATGGGAAAACTTTACAGTCGCTGAATATGGCCGTGCTTGGGGGCGTGTTTCCCATAGCATGGATGCTTCAATGAGCTGTCAGGGGTCTGGTAGATCGGGCTATAGCTGTGTCGTAAAGGCAAAGCCGTGCAAGGATGGCCGTATGGCAGCTAATGAAGAATCGCTGCTTGAAAAAATGGTTGGCCTCTACCAGCGTTGATAAACTGTTTTAGAAATAGAGAGCCTGTCATGACATGAATAATGTTGTGGCAGGCCTTTTTTATTGGCAGATTGGGGATTAAGGCAAAAATCTTCAAACTATAGTCCCAAAAGACATGTATGCTGTAAATATAGGGGAGGCAGGTCTCGCCATTGTGTATTTTTTAGTCTGGTGAGTTCGGGGATATAACTTCCCCTTCAATATGTGCCCGTTATAGTTCGTAATTATTGTGATATAAATTTTTAAAAGTGTTTGTTTTGTCTGGTTTAATATTGTTGTGCGGGGCTGGTTTTTTAGAAAAAAGTGTTTGGGAAAGTAGGTTTCATTGTCTGCTGGCAGGCTCAGTTTTTCTGGGTTTGAAAATATTTGTAAAATGGTGTACCTTGACATTATGATTCAGAACCATGATTTTGGTTCTGCAGGGTTGGAGATAAAATGGTGAGTAATATCTTTTTGAATTTATCGGAAATTCTCAATAAAAAAATAATAGGGTTGGCTGGCATTTCTGTTGTTCTTTTGGCGATGGGGGCTGTGCCTGTCCTGTCAACAGAAAATGAGGGTGAGCATGATGCAGAGCCTGAATATGCTGAGGACTATAGCGAAAGCAGCAGTTCTGTCCTGGGCAGTTATCTGGCTGGCAGGGTCGCCAAGGATGAACGTGATTTTGGCCGGGCTTCGGAGCTTTTTCGCCGTGCCCTGGAGCAGGATCCAGACAATGACCTGTTGTTGCAACACTCCCTCTCGCTTGATGTCAGTGCAGGAAACTGGGGTCAGGTCTATGAGACTGCCCAAAAAGTTCTGGCAAAGAATAAGAAGCACCATATTGCAAGGCTGGTGATCGGTGTGGAGGAGTTCCGGGCTGGCAAATACCGCCAGGCACGCCAGCAGTTTTCACAGGCAGGCCGCAGTCCGCTCTCTTTGCTGGTCTCTATCCTGTCCCAGGCCTGGACCTATAAGGCCGAAGGCCTGACAGAACTGGCCTATAAGAATTTGTCCAAATTGGACAAGCAGAGCTGGGCGCGTTTTTACCAGCTTTATCACAAGGCACTGATTGCTGACCTTTCTGGCAGCCAAAAAACATCGACCCGTTTGTTCAAGACCCTGTTTTCGCAAGAACAGAGGACGTTGCGTCTGGCAATGGCCTATTCCTATCACGAAATGGCGCGTGGCCGCTGGAACAAGGCGAATTCCATTATGCAGCGTCATCTTGACAATGCTCCTGCCCACTCCCTTTCCATTGACCTGTTGGAGCGGATTGAAAACAGAGAAAAGGTCGGGCTTTTTATTGAAACCCCCTCCCAGGGTCTTGCGGAAGTTTTTTATGGCATTGGCGATGCACTGACTAGTGAAGGCGGCGTTGATATTGGGACAATCTATCTTCAGCTTGCCCTGCGCCTGAGGCCAGACTTTCCTGTTGCCCAAATGACGCTTGCAGAGGTCTATGAGGATTCCAAGCAGTATGCACTTTCAAACCAGGCCTATGGTAAAATCGGGGAAGATTCCCCATTATGGTCCAGTGTTGTGGTGCGTAAGGCCTTTAACCTTAATGCTGCAAAGCGTGTTGGGGAAGCGAAGGAATTGCTGGACTATCTGCTGAAGGTACAGCCCAACAATATTGCAGCACTGGAGGCGCAGGGCAATATCATGCGCTCCCACAAGCGTTACAAGGAAGCTGTCATCTATTTGAGCAAGGCGATCAGCCTGATTGACAAGCCTGAACAAGCGGACTGGAAATATTATTATTCCCGGGGCGTATCTTACGAACGCCTAGACAACTGGACGTTATCCGAAAAAGATTTTCTGATGGCGATGAAGCTTAACCCAAACCAGCCACTGGTTCTGAACTATCTTGGCTATAGCTGGGTTGACAAGGGTTTGCACCTGAAAAAGGCCATGGGACTTATTCGGCGTGCTGTCCAGGAAAAGCCTGATGACGGTTATTTCGTCGACAGCCTGGGTTGGGCAAATTATCGGCTGGGACACTATGAACTGGCAACCAAGGAACTGGAACGTGCTGTCGAGCTGCTGCCCAATGACCCAATCCTGAATGACCATCTTGGGGATGCTTTCTGGCGCGTTGGCCGCAAGACTGAAGCCCGTTACCAGTGGATGCAGGCACTTGACCTGAAGGCAGAAGCAAAAAATGCCAAAAAGATCAGAGTCAAGCTTGTCAATGGTTTGCCAGCAGACAAAAAGCGCAAGGGTGCAAAAATTGCCCAGGCGACCCAGGTAGGGAAGAAATTCTCTGATATTGTCAAGGCTTCGGTCTCCGCTGCCAAGACCAACAAAGATGTAGGCAGTGTTGTAACACCAAAGGCAGAAAAACAGGTTGTGCCTCAAGGGGGGCAGACCCATCAGGTTCGTTCTGGCGATACATTATGGAAAATTGCCCAAAGATATTATGGCCGCAAGAATGGGAACAAGTTTAATGCCATCCTTAAGGCGAATAAGGGGGTGATTGGCTCGAAAGGCCTCAAGCCAGGTATGAAAATCATCATTCCTGGTCTGTAGGGAGTTTGAAAAATTATCTTGGAACGGTCTTCTTGTTTATCAGGAAGGCCGTTTCTGTTTTTGGCCTTCCTTCTGGGGGGTAGGGGGATTTATGGGACTGACTGAATTTTCTCCAGCCAAGATTAATCTTAATCTTCATGTTTTGGGGCGCAGGCCTGATGGCTATCATGAAATTTTTTCCCTGGTCGGTTTTGCCTCTTATGGTGATGAACTCTCCTTTGAGGCAGGGGGAATGCAGGACAGGTTGGTTATCAATGGCAGTTTTGCAGCTGATATAGATGGTGAAAACATTATTCTGAAAGCAGCCAGGTTGTTACGGGAGCAAAATCCAGGGATACCTTTTGGACTGTTCACCTTGAATAAAAATTTGCCTGTTGCTTCCGGTATGGGTGGGGGGTCCTCAAATGCCGCCGCCGCCTTGCGCCTGTTGTCGCCTTATACGTCATCAGGCTATGGTTTGGGCAGGCTGTCAGAACTTGCGCTTGAGCTAGGGGCTGATGTGCCTGTCTGCCTGATGGGTGAAGCAGTCTATATGTCAGGGATAGGTGAAAAAATTGAGCCTGCCTTTGGTATCGCCCCCCAATATGCCCTGCTTGTGAACCCGTTGGTTAAGGTTTCAACGGCTCAGGTTTTTGAAAAACTTCAGGCCAGGCGAATTACGGGGAATCCAGTGGTGTCCGAAGGCTGGTATTGCCGCCCTAGCCAGCATAAGGATTTTCAGTCTTACCTGTTGCAGACCGAAAATGACCTGGAACAGCCTGCTCAACAGCTGGAACCTCAAATTACTGTTGCCTTGGAGATGTTGAAGACGCAGGAGGGCTGCTTTTTGAGCCGGATGTCTGGAAGTGGGGCAACCTGTTTTGGCCTGTTTGACAGTAAGGAGAATGCTTTGGTTGCTGCGAAAGTAATCAAAGGAAAAAAAGGTGATTGGTGGGTAGTTAATGCTGATATATCTTAGATGTACTCTGTTTTCATTAGTATTTACTGACGTTAATTCCAATAAATCAAAGTATTAAATCTAATATTAATTGTAATTTAATATAAAATATGTATAACTATATATATCAGCACAGATCATGAGAATTTAAACTTTGTTTTGCTTATTAGATTCCATGATGCTGGTCACAAAGCACTGCCTTTTGGGGCGGTGCTTTTTGCCTTTCGGGAGAAGGGATTTCTGGCTTCCTTTTCAGGCCATGGTCAATGGGTTCTGGAAATGCAGAACTCAACAGTTTCCATTAAAGCCTTCTTGTGTTCGCTCTCCGGGAAAATAGCCAGGGCATCGATGGCCATTGCACCATAGTGCCGTGCCCGCTTTACGGTATCCTGAATTGCATCATGCTTTTTCATCAGGGAGATGGCTTGTTCCAGGTCGCCATCCTGCAAGTCACCATTCTGGATCGTTTTGCGCCAAAATTCCTGCTCTTTCACATTGCCGCGCCGATAGCTCAGCACGATTGGTAATGTGATCTTGCCTTCGCGGAAGTCATCCCCGACAGCCTTGCCCAGGCTTTTTTCATCGCCTGAATAGTCCAAAGCATCATCAATCAACTGGAAGGCAATGCCCAGATTCTTGCCATAGGACCGGAGGGCAGCTTTCTGGCTTTCACTGGCTTTCGCTATCACTGCCCCTATTTCAGCAGCGGCAGAGAACAACGCTGCTGTCTTGGCATTGATCACCGTCAAATATTTGTCTTCAGTGGTGTCTGTATTCTTGGCAATGATAATTTGCAGGACTTCCCCTTCTGCAATGGTGGCGGCTGCGCTGGACAGAATATCAAGGGCTTCTAGGGAGCCGACCTCTACCATCATCTTGAAGGCCTGGCCAAGCAGGTAGTCACCAACAAGTACGCTGGCCAGGTTGCCCCAGATCAGGCGGGCTGTCTGTTTGCCGCGCCTTTTGTCTGATTCATCAACCACATCATCATGGAGCAAGGTTGCAGTATGCAAAAACTCAACGCTAGCAGCGAGTTTTACATGTTCTTTTTCCCGGTAGCCAAGCATTTGTGCTGTAGCAATGGTTAGGATAGGGCGCAGACGCTTGCCACCTGAATCAATGAGGTGGTGGGCAATTTCCGGAATGCGGTCAACGTCAGATTTTGATTTCTCAATAATGATGGTATTGAGGTCCGCCATATCGTCTTTGACAAGTCCAAGTAGCCTGTCTATAGAGGTCTGGGGTTTCCGTTTTTTGTCTAATGCGATAACTACACCCAAAATTGACTCCTGATTCTGTCATATTGCGGTTTGGCCTCATCCTATAGCATTTGTCATGCTGAGGTACATTAAAATAATGAGGACTGAAGGTAAAATTTTCGGAAAAAATTCTCCTGACTTTGTCCCAAGACCCTAATGCTCTCACTGCCAGGAGATGTATTTTAACAGGCTATAGCTTTCCGCCGCTGTGTCTTGAGGTGGTCAATGTTGAAAGATTTGCTTCCCAATACACATATTAAAGTTTAGAACATTCAATATATATATAGTCTACATCCTAAAGGGGAAACTACAAAAAACATAAGCCCCGAACACGAGACAGTAATTACCGTCCATACCATAGCCAGATGAATATTCAGGTTGTTGTATATCATATTTTAGAGGTACAACACAATAAGGAAATAAGGGAGAGGGAAATGCACGAATTATTGCGGACCAATGATATCGTATTGTTGTCATGGCTTGGGGTTTTGCTCAAGGATTTTGGCATTCCTTTTTTTATCGCTGATCGCCATACGAGTATTATGGAAGGTTCAATAGGTGCCATTGCTCAGCGTGTTATGGTTTCTGAAGAAGATTTAGGGCGGGCACGTAAGCTATTGGATGATGCAGAAATTACTTATGCCATATGAGTTGACAGATATAACGACTGATCACTTCTGGGACGGACGGCTTACATTATGCCAGCCCAAAACAGGGCCGCGTTGTGCAATTGATGCGCTGTTGCTTGCTATGGCTGTGCAACCACAGCCAGGCCAGTGCGTTTTTGAGGCTGGCAGTGGCAATGGGATTGTCAGCCTGTCAATTGCCCTGGAAAATCCTGCTGTACAGGTGACGGGGCTGGAAATTCAGGACTGCCTTTACGCCCTTTCCCAAAAAAACAAACAGCTTAATGGTCTGTCCAATATCGAATTTTTGCATGGTGACCTGACCCAGCCGCTGACCAGCCTGAAGAAGCTTGGTCTTGGCTGTCGGCAGTTTGACCAAGTTGTTGCCAATCCTCCTTATTACATCAAGAGCGAGAGCAGGGTCTCAAATAATGCAGTGATACGCCAGGCCTACAGCGCGGATGAGGAAACCCTGGAACGCTGGATGCGATTTCTGGCCAGTATCACTAAGGAGAAGGGCTGTATTACGCTTATTCACAGGGCGGAAATGCTTGAGAAATTGCTAAAGGTTATGGATGGACGTTTTGGGGACATCAAGATATTTCCAGTCTATCCCAGGAAAAATTTACCGGCCAAGCGGATTATTTTGCAGGGGGTTAAGGGAAGCCGAGCATCTGCCACCCTTTACAGGGGGCTTGTGCTTCATGACAAGAAGGAAGGGTATAGTGCAGAAGCTGCCAATATTATCCATCATGGCAACTGTCTATGGTCGTAAGGGGCTGACGGGAAGTTTAGGCAGTGTTTGACTTTCAGGGATTGTTATTTTACCCTTTTTCAGGGAGGCAAGGGTGTCCTGTCCTTTAATCTATTGGCCTTTTGTCAAGATTTGCATATGCCTTTAGGATACACGTAAAAATAAAGGATCAAGATAGTGCTGTAATTTTGTTTGTCAGTTAGGCCCAAAATGGGTGTATAGTGAGCTATACAAGCATTTTTGAAACGACCCGCTTTTTAAATATTAGTGGCGGGTAAAAGAACAGGCTAAACGATTTGGTTGTTTTTGCAGGTGTCCTTAGGCGGCTTGGTGAGCTATCGCTGGCTAGGTTATGTATAGCCTCATTTTTGGAATTTTTGTTATTATGAACACTGTTGTCTGTATGAAATGGGGGGTGCGCTACGGTCCTGAATATGTAAACAAGCTTTATTCAATGGTCAGGCGCAACCTCACAGGTCCATTGAGGTTTGTCTGTTTCACGGATGATGAGACAGGGCTTGACGAGGGCATTGAGCCTCACCCCCTTCCTGAAATCAAGCTTCCTGATGTGATACCGACCTTCAGTGCCTGGGCAAAAATTTCCCTGTGGCAAGATCCCCTGATTGACCTTGAGGGGGATGTCCTGTTTCTGGACTTGGATATTGTGATAACGGATTCCCTGGATTCTTTTTTTACCTATAAGCCAGGAAAATATTGCGTTATTGAGAATTGGACACAGCTGGATAGGAATTTGGGAAATACGACCGCTTTTCGTTGGCCTGTTGGAAAATATAGTTATATTTATGATAACTATATTAAGGATCCCCAAGGCTATCTGGATAAGTACCGTATTGAACAGACCTATATTTCAAGGGAAATAGAGGAAATGCATTTTTGGCCAAGGGAATGGTGCGTCAGCTTCAAGGTTTCGCTGATCCCTCCCTGGCCACAGCGATTTTTCAGGGAACCTGCCTTGAGCGAAGGCGTGAGGCTGGTAGGGTTTACAGGAAAGCCAGACCCTGATGAGGCGGCAATTGGAAAGTGGCCTGCTCCCTGGTATAAAAAAACGTATAAATATATTCGTCCAGCGACCTGGATTGATAAATACTGGCGTTAAACTGATGACGAAAAGACAGATTACTGTAAAAATTATCAGCAGGATACCGCAAACCCAGTGGCTGCGCTATTTCCCTGACCTGGAGCGGATGGAAGTGGGGGGGTGTCGCTTTACATTTGGTGAGGGAGACAGGGATTATGACTGGGTTGTGGTGTATAATGACCTGCCAAAGGGCTATAACAGCCTGGGACGCTTCGGTTCAGAAAAGCTGGCTTGTAGCCAGGACAATACCTTGTTGGTTGTTGCAGAGCCGGAAACTGTCAAGCAGTATCACAAAGCCTTTTCTCGGCAGTTCTCCCATATCCTGACCAGCCAGACCAAGGAAGCATTGCCTCATCCAGGCAGGATTTATTCTCAGCCAGCCCTGATATGGTTTTATGGCTGGGGGTTTGACGGTGCTGAAAATCTTGACTGGCATGCTCTGAATGCGGATTGCAGGGAAAAAAATAAGGAAATTTCAACGGTTTGCTCATCCAAACAGCAGAAACATACGCTGCATAACCAACGCTATCGGCTGACGGAAGAGTTGCGCCAGTATATTCCTAACCTCGAAGTTTTTGGCCATGGTGTCCAGATGATGAGGGACAAGGCTGAATCCCTGGATGATTACCGTTACCATATTGCGATTGAGAACTATATTGGTAAGCATCACTGGACAGAAAAGTTGTCTGACAGTTTTCTTGGCTGTTGCTTGCCTTTTTACAGCGGCTGCACAAATTTAGGGGACTATTTTCCGGAAGATAGCTTTGTTGAGATCGACCTGTTTGATGCCCAAAAAACAGCAGAAATTATTCGTCAGGCTGTTGGGGATAACCTGTATGAAAAGCGTTTGCCGGCGATACGGGAAGCCAGGCGACTGGTTCTGGAAGAATATAGTTTCTTTAGGGTGGTTGCCAACATTGTCCAGCAGCGTCATTCAGATGCTGTTGACCGCAATGCTTTGTTGTATAATGGGGCAGCCATCAGGGCGAGAAAACCCCTGTCAACCTTGCCAGAAGTGGCAATGTGGGAGCTTAAAAAAATGGCAAAACGGGTGGGAAAACAGCGGTTTTGACAAAATAATATCAAATCACATAAGGGATCTTTTTTTTGTAGTGAAGGAAATCCCCAATTGGTACGGCATTGCGGCTTGGCATAAGGGGGACGCCTTATGTGATTAAGTATAAAAGGGCAGCGCAATAAACTTTGCGCCACCCTTTTCCAGGACTCATACTATCTTTGATATACTCAGCTCACCAACCAACAATATAGGGGAAGGTTGTCTGGCGGTACAACGCTACTGGGGAACACTAACTCGTATCTTATCGGTTCGTGCATCAACAACATAGACCCCTTGAAGACCTGATGCAGAACGAGAGCAGACCCAGTTTAGGCGGCCTCACTATTGTCATCGTAAACATCTTTAGGCAGCATATCCTTGACGCAACTTAGGGCGGCATCCAGGTGGGCCAGTGCATCTTCATCGGAAACAGAATCGTCGAACAGGGCTTCCTGGGCTTCATCCAGGTGCTTTTCTGCATTTTCACGCAGGGTATTCAGGCGTTCCATAGTTTCACTATATTCTGAAGTGTTTTCAGCTGTTTTAGACATTTACAAATCTCCTTAAATATATCAGCGTTAAGACCAACGCTTCCCAATTTGCTTGAGGACACCATAGGCCAGGAGTTCTTAAATTACTCTTAATGGCTGTGTTAAAAAGGGAAGAAATAATACTGGGGGCTAGATTTTGTTAGCCCTACGTCCTATACAGTTCTTAACCGTAATTATATTACGCCATATTATTTTTTGGTGACTGGCTTTGTAAATTATTCCTTTGCCAGCTCATTCACATCATAAAATTGGTATGGCCTCTGTTGGCAGAACAGAAAAAGAGTGAACTAATCTCATGGCTGGACATTCCAAGTTTAAAAATATTATGCACCGTAAAGGGGCGCAGGATAAAAAACGGGCAAAAGTGTTTTCTAAGCTGTCGCGGGAAATTACGACAGCTGCCAAGATGGGAACGCCGGACCCTGACATGAATCCTCGTTTGAGACTGGCGGTAAAGGCTGCCAAGGCACAGTCCATGCCAAAAGACAATATTGATCGTGCGATTAAGAAATCCGAGGAAGCTGGCGGAGACAGTTTTGAAGAAGTACGCTATGAAGGGTTTGGCACTGGTGGCGTTGGGGTTATTGTTGAGGCCTTGACGGATAACCGGAATCGGACTGCGGGTGATGTCCGCTCAACCTTTGCAAAGGCGGGCGGCAACCTGGGTGAGTCTGGCTCGGTCTCTTTCATGTTTGACCATGTTGGTGAAATTATTTTTGAGGCCTCTGTGGCATCTGCTGATGATATGTTTGAGGCAGCGATTGAGGCGGGGGCTGATGACTGCGAGTCCGATGAGGATGAACATGTGCTGTATTGTGCCACAGATGCCCTGAATGAGGTCAATACCAACCTGGAAGCTAAGTTTGGTGAAGCAAAGTCGATGGGCTTTACCTGGAAGCCGCAAAACAGTATTGAACTGAATGAAGATAAGGCTGCCAAGCTTTTGAAGATGATTGATACTCTGGAAGACAGTGATGATGTCCAGAATGTCTATGCCAACTTTGATATTTCTGATGAGGTTATGGCGAAGCTGGGTGGGTAATAGCCACTTTTGAAACTGTTATCTTGCCTTGCCCTAATATATGTATTGCGTTGTTCTTGTGTTATATTTGATAAAACAAGGAGGAATGCAGTTTGTCATCTATGCTGAAAACACCTGTTATCCGGCCCAAGGCTGGCCTGGTACGTATCATTGGGATTGACCCAGGGCTTCAGAATACGGGGTGGGGGATTCTGGAGACGGACGGTGTGCGCCTGACCTTCATTTCCTGTGGGACAATCCATTCTGACAGCAAGCGTGCCTTATCTGATCGTCTGATGCAAATCCATGTCGGGCTGAACCAGGTTATGGAGACCTGGTCTCCTGACGAGGCGGCTGTTGAGGAAACCTTTGTCAACAAAAGTGGCAGTTCGACCCTGAAGCTGGGGCAGGCGCGGGGTATTGCTATGGTTGTACCGGCTCTGTATGGCCTTGATGTTGCTGAATATGCCTCTACCCGAGTGAAAAAGACGGTTGTTGGCGCAGGCCGCGCTGGAAAGCAGCAGATCGGGGCAATGATTGGCTATCTGTTGCCCAAGGCCACGCCTAAGAGTGAGGATGCAGCAGATGCGTTAGCGATTGCGATAACCCATGCCCATTTCAGGCAGTCCGCTGCTCTATTGTCAGCCTCTTGCTGAGACAGCCAGTTTTCGGGTGGGGAGTTTTGCACTGACGGGACTGGGAAAGTTTTTAAGTTGGACAGGGTTGTCCATAAAAAATACCCGCCCTTTTGCAAAGGCGGGCATTTATAGTGTCGTGGCAAAATATCTGGAAAAAGACGTCTCTTTTGCTTGAGTTATCTTGCAATCCGAATGATACTGGAAATTTACTTGGCAGCTGGAGCTTTTACAGCACCTTTAACTGCATCGGCAGCAGCACCTTTTACGGCGTCAGTAGCAGTGCCTTTGGCATCTGTAGCTTTCATTGCAACAGCATCTTTAGCATCTGTCTTGGCATCTGTAGCTTTTTCAGTTACAGCAGCTTTTGCAGCATCAGCAGCAGCAGCTTCTTCAGCAAAAGAAACAGTTGAAGTAGCGATAGCAAGTACGAGCGCAGCAGTTGCAGTAGTAAATTTGTTCATAATTCTAGACCTCATGTTTTAAAAAGCCTGTGTAACATTTCGTTAAGATAATATTATTCACAGGGTTTACTCAGTTACAACTCAACAGGAAACAAAATTATTATATATCAATCACTTAGTGGTGCAGTGAAAGGTCGTAACGTTTTTGTTACCGCAAGTTGAAAATCACGATAACAGGAAAAAACAAATTAAAAATGGCACATTCTGTCACAGTGCGCAGAGTAAAAGAGCACTCAAGAGTTGAAAATTGTGGTGATGTAGCCACAGTATTTGTTTGTATCAGGAGAGATAAAAATGACAATGCTATGTCAGAGAGTGTAAGAAAGACAGTGTTGCTCCATATTGCCGATCCTGTGCAACACTGTTGCGATTATGACTGATTTGTTGAAAATAGCCCCCTGATAAATCAATGATATTTATAATAATTTTATTCTTTTTGTGGTTTATTTCCCGTTTTTGATGAGTTATTTCAGCTTGCAACTGTGATATTTTGATTTTGATCACTCTAAATCAAGGATTTTTTTGCTCAAATGAGCTTCCAAAAACCATTTTGGAGGCAAAAAAGGGGTAATCTTTTTGAAATATTGATGTGACCAATCCAGCGTAAACAATCGGGTTACTGGATTTTATGCTGAACAATAAAGGCACGAAAGGGAAAATAGGGAAGGCCTATTGTACAACAGGGCACAAAAAAACTCCCCCCTCATGGCTAAGGGGGGAGTTTCTTGAGAGCCTGCATTCCCTAGATTCTGTCATCTAGTTATGGGGGGGCTAGATGAGAGGGGTGCAGGCAATTCATTTATCTGCACTGCCTGAGTCTTCTTTGGTGTCTCCTGATCGTGCGGAAGTTCCTGAACATAGGTGTTCTCATGCACTGGCGCATATGGCGGCGATAGTTCCTGTGCCATTTGGGGCCGTTATACTCACAGCCAAGACGAATATTGCGTCTTTGCTGGCGCAGGGCTTTTCTGGCATATCTCCGACAGAAACTTCTTTTCCAGGACGGGCCTTCATTATAGCCACCGTTAGAGCTGGTTTTGGTGTAGCAGGGTTTGGCATTGACGCTACAGTTCCAGTTATGGTTTGGGTTGCCGGCTTCACCGGGCATATCAAACCGTCTGCTACGCCTTTTAAAGTTGCCATAATCCCTATCGCCATTATATTGGCAACGTATCGCTGAAATCACAGTTGCATTTCTGAGACGGTATGTACGGCCATAGCGTTTGCGGGCTTCACGAGACCAGGCCTGGACAGCATTGGCGCGTGCCAGCGACTTGCTTGTGCCATAACCGATGCCGACAACAGGGCGTTTACAAATTTTTCTGCTACGGTTGCGATTGCGATGACCTACCGTCATAACCTGGACATTGGAATAGCGTCCGCCATCCTCTTCATAGTCATCATTGATATCACAATAGTTCTTGCCCCTGTTTTGATCCAGGCCTTCATCCTTGTCACATTTGGCAACGTCGCTGGCCTGGTCTCCGCCGTTAAACCAAAAGCCAAACTTGCTTTTGTGTCCAGCATTGGCAGCTGTCGTGCCTGCCAGCATGGGAACCATGAAAAGGGCGGCTGTCAGTGCGGCTGTTGTTTTTGCGGTCATGTTCATTGTTTTCTCCATTTGGCAGGCCGTGTTGCAATGTCTTTTGGTGCAGGAAGCGGGAAGGCCTGTCTTTATCGTCCTGCTGCGTTTGTTATGATTTGACAATAGCCGAGCTTGCCTGAACGAAATCTGAGAGGACTGTTCATAATCGGTTCATTTCGCTGTATGGGGCTGGCGGCCTGGCGCAGGAGTGAGAGCTATTTGCGGGGGTATTTGGTTCATGGCGATCTTTTGGGTGGGCACTTGACTATGAACCACATCCACTGTCATGCCGCGCTACGACGCGGTATCCATGCCGTGTATTGTCAATATGGAAAAGATCAGCAATTTTATAACAGAGGGTCTGGTGACACCAAAACAAACATTGCTCTTTTAGCGCAAGCCTCACGGCATGGATACCGCATTTCTGCGGTATGACAGTGATAGGTTATAGTAAGTTGTGTAAAGTCTGAAGATATAGTAGGTGGATCATTTTTGATTTCCATACATTCCCTATTTTGAACGTTAGCCGTGTACTGTAGTGTTTTTTATACACCCATTTCCCGCAAAAGGGCTATAACTCACGAAATGAAGGCCATCCCCAATTGGCTGGGTCTGGCGGCCTGGCGCAGGAGAAACAGCCCTTTGCGGGTTTTATAAAAGAGGACACAAGAGATGATCGGTAAACTAAAGGGCATTGTGGATGAGCTGGGCGAGAACTGGATCATTATAGATGTCAACGGCGTGGGCTATAATGTGGAATGTGCCAGCCGGGTGCTGGCCAACCTGCCTTCTGTCGGGGAAAAGGTCACCCTTTCGATAGAGACCCATGTCCGCGAGACCGAAATCCGGTTGTTTGGCTTTGCCACTCCCCATGAGCGCGACTGGTTCCGGATGCTCCAGTCGGTGCAGGGGGTCGGGGCGAAAGTGGCTCTTGCGATGCTGGGCACATTATCCATTACTGAGCTGGCCAATGCGATTGCCAGCGGCGACAAGAAGACCATCACCCGCACGCCAGGGGTTGGCCCAAAGGTGGCGACCCGCATTGTCACCGAACTGAAGGACAAGGTCGGCACTTTGGCCGATGTTGGCAATTTGGCAGATATTGCAGGCGGCGAGGGCTTTGCACCTGCCCCTGAATTTGCCGCCGCCGCCGCCGCCGATGCTGTCTCTGCCCTGATGAACCTTGGCTATGCCCAGGCGCAGGCCAGCGCGGCCATCTCCGCCGCCGCCAGCAAGGCAGGCAAGGACGCCAAGGCCGAAGAGCTGATCCGCCGCGGCCTGAAGGAACTGGCACAGGGCTGATAGAGGGGACGGTGTAGAAGTTCCGCTCTCTCACATCATCCCCCCTCTCACGTCATTATCAGACTTGATCTGATGCCCCATCTCTGAACTTTTGGTCTTAAAAATATCGCTGTTCTCAAGCAGAGAGCTTTGGAAATGGGTCGTCGTATCAAGTACGGCCATGACGATGGAGAGGGCAGGACAACACTGTTCAGTCTTGCCATGACTGGCAAAGGAAGGCACTATTGCGAAAAGTGGATGATTCGGCAGTGAAGGCAGGCGGAACATGAGTGAAGATCAAAGGGTGGTTTCGGGCGAGCGGCGGGACGGGGATGAGTTTGACACCACCCTGCGCCCCCTGCAACTGGAAGAATTTATCGGCCAGGAGCAGGCGCGTGCCAATTTGCGGGTGTTTATTGAGGCGGCCAAGCAGCGCAATGAGGCTCTCGACCATGTGCTGTTTGCTGGTCCGCCGGGGCTGGGCAAGACCACCCTGGCGCAGATTGTGGCGCGTGAGCTGGGGCGCAATTTCCGTTCGACCTCTGGCCCGGTGATTGCCAGGGCAGGAGACCTGGCCGCATTGCTGACCAATCTGGAAGAGGGCGATGTGCTGTTTATTGACGAAATTCACCGCCTTAACCCTGCCGTGGAGGAAGTGCTCTATCCGGCAATGGAAGATTTTGAGCTTGACCTGATTATTGGCGAGGGCCCGGCGGCACGTTCTGTCAAGATCGACCTGGCGCAGTTTACCCTGGTCGGGGCGACCACAAGAGCCGGCCTGCTGACCACCCCGCTGCGGGACCGCTTTGGTATTCCGGTGCGGCTCAATTTCTATACCATTGAGGAGCTTCAGGAGATTGTGGCACGCGGCGCACGGGTGCTGGGGGTCAATATTTCCGATGAGGGCGCGCATGAGATTGCCAAAAGAGCCAGGGGAACGCCGCGCGTTGCTGGCCGCCTGTTGCGCCGCGTGCGTGATTTTGCGGCCTTTGACGGTGTGGAGGTCATCACCCCAAAAGAGGCTGACCGCGCCCTGACCCGGCTGGAGGTTGACCACCGGGGGCTGGATGCACTGGATCACCGTTACCTGAATGTGATTGCGAAAAACTATAATGGCGGCCCGGTCGGGATTGATACGGTGGCTGCTGCCCTGTCTGAGCCGCGCGATGCGTTGGAAGATATTGTTGAGCCTTATTTGTTGCAGCAGGGCTTTATAGCCCGCACCCCGCGCGGGAGGATGTTGACCCGCCATGCCTTTGCCCATTTGGGGCTGACTGCCCCGAAGGGCGTTTTTGGCGGCGGCGAGGATATGCAGCCCAACCTTTTTGATGAGGAATAGGACAGGATGACAAATACAGCATTAGTGATCCAGCTCGGGGCGGTGTTTTTATCTGCGTTGATGGTCTTTGCCTTGGTCTATGTGATGACCAGCCTGGTCAACAGTAGGAGGGGCAGCTCCCATGACAAGGTGAAGGTCGCTATGGTCTTTATGGCCTATGTTATTATTAGCCAGCTGTTCTGGGTTTTCCTCTATCTGGCAGGCTATAAGATGAGCGGGGGGATCTTTGCCAGTTTCTATCTGGTGATCTTATTGCTGGTCAGCCTGCTGCTGCACCGTAACTATCAGATGGGACTGGGCAAGTCCCTGCTGTACGGCGCGGCTTTTGTGCTTGCCTTGTTTGTGGCTGAGATGGTGGCGGCATTTTTCCTGGGCATACTTCTTTTGCTGGCGGATCGCGGGCTGTCCAGGATTGTCGGGTCACTTCTTTGAAGGTGATGTGTTTAAAGGCAGGCGCGAAAATGTCCGTCCTGCGGTGGGGACTGGTTGCAAGCCAAGCCCTGGCATGGCCTGTATGATTTTCGCTGCGACCAATGCTGGCTTGTTTCCAATATAGCCTGAACCGTTAACAGGGACTGAAGGGAACGAGGATTGGGGTTTTAGAAGGCCTCTTCACGCCAATTTTTCTTGACCTTTTTGGCTTTACGTTTTGGCCGCCTGTACGGAATAACCTTTGGTGCAGGAAACAGGCTGGCCTTGTTTGTAAATAGGTGCGCCATGCGCCTGTCATGACCATACTGGTCTGGAAATTTTTCCAGTTTTCCTGTCTTGGAAGCAATCATGGTAAAATAAGTCATGTAGACAGGGACAGGCCTTTGGAAAACTTCCCTGTACATCCGCCTTTTTCCATTGAGAAGTCGGCTAACATTGAGAGCCTTGTCCCCATAGGCGTGGTTTAGTAAGATTTGTGCCATCCTGCCAGGATGCTGGACACGAACGCAGCCATGGGACATAAAACGCCTTTTACGTTTGAACAAATGCTTGTCATCAGTATCATGCATATAGACAGAATACTTGTTGGGGAACTTGAACTTGATGTCACCAAGGACATTGGTTCTGCTGGGGGGCTGGGTTACGCTGCAATTGCGGATATCAACCTTTTTCCAGTCAATGGCTTTGGGGTTGCGGCCATGTCTTCCGCAATCGACCTTCAGGTTAAATTGTTCCAGTGTCTTGGTATTGCCGCGCCGAAGCCGTGGCAACAGGTCGTTTCGCTTGATTGAATTGGGGATATACCAGGTTGGAAAAAACTCAATCCATTCCATTCTGTCCATAAAGACAGGTGTTTGCTTGCTTGGCTTTCCGACAATGGCCTTTTCAAGAAAAAGGGTTTTGCCGTTCTGGATAATTCTGGTTTTCATTTCAGGAATATTGGTCCAGACAAAGACACCAGTTCCTGAAGACATGTCGTCAGGTAACAGCCGCCAGCGTTCCATATTCATCTGTATCTGTATAATCTGTTTCTCAAGAGAGGGTGACGGTTTCCGTTTGTAGAGGGCGCGTTTTTTATGCAGAATTTTGCGTAAGGACTGGTATTGTTGATGGTCAGGGTGAAGGCTTGCCAGAAAGGAAGTGATATTGCCTGTGTTGGCTGCCATTTCCATAATATCTTCAGGGGAATCAAAACGCGGAGTCATCCCGAAAAATTGGTTAAGACGTGCGTTGAGCATCCTTCCTCCGCGCGCATACCGGACATATTTGAGCAGGGTTCTGCTGAGTTTCAGCTCCATGCCTGCCATGATTTCAAGATTTTTTTCATTATTTTTAAGTGATGGAAGAAGAAAATCATCAGGGTTCAGGCCATCTTTCCTGGACGTTCTGAAAGCGACGATAAGTTTTCTGGCTTTGGGGGAAAGGCCATGTTTCCCAACCCAAATCGGCTGGTTTTCAGGAGAGGCATAAAAGTCCCGCAGGGTGCCATGTTCTGTTTTTGCATGGGACTCTCTACCAGAACGCATTTGCCTGACTTGTTCCAGTGTTAGGAAACGGATGACATCAAGATAGGTTGACTTTGTTGGTGAGGGAACTGTTTGGGCATTGGCAGGTGTCTGGATTAAAATGGCCGTCCATATCAACTGGCTATAGAATAAAACGGTCAATTTGCGCATGACATCACCAAAGAAAAAAATGAGGTTGAGTATGTCATAACAATAGTACATCTAAACAATAAATATCAACAAATACTTGTGCAATCAGTATGATGACAATCAATGCGTGTGTTTCGTTTGTCACAATTACTAACGAGTACTGATTAATATTTTGGGTTTATTGTTGTTTACTTTTGTTTTTAGCTGTTCAAGAAGTTTTGTAAAGTAAACAGATGCCTGAAGAGTGGTGTGCTGAGCAGTCTTGAAGAGGGCGTAATCAGCAGCCACCGTGATTCCTTGCCTTGTTGTCCTTGGCAATTTCTGTAAGAGCCTCAACCAGGTTCGGCCAATTTTTTATGAGCTTTTGTCCTGCCCTGCATTTTTCTGCTGTCAGCCTTTTTAGGAAACATCTGGGGCTGGTGTGGTCTTTGCTATTGTCCAGGATTCGGGCCACCAGGCTGCGGGCAATCCATTGTTGATTGGTTTTGTCAGCACAGGCCAGTTTTGCCAAAGTTTTAGTCAGGCCACTGGTAAGGCTGGCGGGTTTGGCTTTCCCTTTCGCCTTGCCAACCAGGCCTTGCCAAACGGTGTAACCTTCACTGCCGTCCCATTTGTCATTTTTAATATGGAGCATCAGGCTGTCGAGTTTCTGGATGGTGGCCTCAAGCCTTTGGGCTATGGAGGGGTCTTGCCTTATGATTTGTTTCAGAGCTAAAATGTCATTTTTGTAGCTGTGGCTATCCTTGAGCAATATGGCCAAAGGCAGGCTGGCCTGGTGTGACAACAGGGCAAGTTGTTCCTTGTCAGGGACAGGAAATGACCAAATTTTCGCGCCCTGAAATTGGGTAAAGGAGAGCTGTCCTGTGGTCATGTTCTGGCTATATTGCAAATTGGCCTGGGACAGGTCTGCCGCTTGTAAGAAAGTGCCAGAAAAATTTGCGCCTTGCAGGTTTGCAAACCTGAGCGACGCGCCCTGGAGGCGAGCCTTTTGCAGGTTGGCTCCCTGTAGGTTGGCATTGTCGAGCTTGGCTCCCTGCAAACGGGCATTGGACAGTCTTGCGCCTTGCAGGTTGGCTTCGGACAGGTCTGCGCCCTGCATACGGGTGGCTCCAAGATATGCGCCCTGCAAGGAAGCTCCCTTCATGTTTGCGCCTTCCAAATGGGCGCGGCCAAGATAAGCCCCTGAGAGGGTTGCCTTTTCAAGGCTGGCATTTGTCAGCCAGGCTTTTCCAAGATATGCCCCCTGAAATATAGCTTGTGCCAACTGGGCATTTTGCAGTTTTGCCCCTTCCAGGCTGGTATTTTGTAGGCTGCTGCCTTCCAGTTTGGCTCCCCTCAAATCGGTGCGTTCCAGTGAGGCATATGACAAGTCAGCCCCACTGAAATCAACAAAATGCAGGTCAGACCCGTCAAGGATGGCATGGCGGAAATTGCGGCCACGCAGGGAGATGGAGGGTTCTTCCCCCTGTTTGCTCAAGGGAAATTTTTTATTGTTGATAAAGTCCCTGTTGATAAGGTTTAGGTTACGGTCAAGGGAGAACCAGCTTTTATGGGGCTTTTCAAAAAACCAGCTGGTTGGCACGAATACTGTGCGGTTCTGGCGATACACCAGGTCTGCCTTTTCGCCGCTGTTATAGCTTTGGTGGTTTTTGGGCGGGATGGTAATGCCCCATAAGTTTGCCAGCCAGCTTTCATGGGAAAATTCACATTTCTGGATACCGTTCTTCTTGATACTCCACCACGGCACACATTCGCCAGGGAAGGTGGCGATGCAGACCGAAAAGAAGGCAAAGGCAATGGCCATAAAAAACAGGTTGATCCTGCCAATGGTGCGCAGCAGCAGACGCGGCACATAAAGCGCGGTGCTTTTGACAGCCTTGCCCCAGCTGACATCCTTGTAATATTGCCGGACCTTAACAAAATCGTCATCCAGGGTGTAATAATCCTTGTCTGCCTTTGGCAAAAATAATTGCTTGAGGTAGCGCAACAGCCGGGTAGAGATTTTGCTCAGGCTCAGATAGTTGGCATATTTTTCATCCGCCACCTTGTTGAGGGAAATCTTATAGGCGACAAACAGGATTAGCATGTCAGCCAGAATATAGCTGCGGTGAAACCAGGTGGTCATGGCATCATGGTAGGGCAGGAACTTGACCTGGAAAAACAGCAGCAGGAACAGCGGAAAGAACACAAAGGAGAGCCAGCCCATCAGGTGCAGGATCACGCCATAAAGCAGGGAAGGCGGCGGGCCAACAAGAGCTTGGGCAAAGAAATAGGACACAACCTCATTGCGGTAGGGGTGATAGTCCTCCTTTGGCATGTCCTTTTCAATATGTTCCATTTCCCTGTTCAGGGTATCGGCCTTGCGGGTCAGCATGGCATGGGGCAACAAAAAGCCAAAATGGGCAAACAGGAACACAAGGGGGGCAAACAGGAAGAAACTGGACAGAGGCAACTGGGTATTGACAACAGGCAGCTTGACATTGCTGTTGAGTAACAATGAGGTATGGGACACCCCGGCAATGGTGATAAAAATATAGGCCTGGATGCCCAAAAATCCGATCCAGCTGCCGCGCGCTGCATTGCTGGCAGTATTGACAGCCCCGAGTAATTTTTCGAGCCGTGAATAGGGCGGCCTTTTTTGGGGCGGGGCGGATGGCGCGGCATCAGTGTCTTTTGTGGCTGTTTCCGTAAATGTGACTTTGGTGCTGGCTGTTATTTCAGGTTCAGACAGTGTTTTTTCTGCCTGCTGTTTGGCCTGCCTTTTCTGGTGTGCGGCCTGTTGCTGCTGGCGCGCCTGTAAATTTTTTCTGCGTTTTCTGGCCACGGCATATTCCATATGGGTTAGGGGTGTAAAATTCCTAACATGATTTGCTTAGGTTGTGAAATGGGGATATGCACTTTGTTTGCCAGGCTTTTTGTACCAAACCTGAAAACAGGTTTTCCCGTCATCCTGAATCTGCTATTGAGGGGAAAGTGAGTACGACATTTTTTTGATAGGCAGGCAGCATTATGAACCAGAAAGACTGGCCAGACTTGGCGGGGCGGATTGAGGGCAGGGCGCATGTGTTGCCAGTGCGGGTCTATTTTGAGGATACGGACTTTACTGGGCTGGTCTATCATGCCAACTATCTGAAATTTTGTGAACGTGGCCGCTCTGACTTTGTCCGCAGCCTTGGGGTCAGCCATAAGGAGCTGTTTTCGTCAGAAGACGGCAGTGAGCAGTCTGCCTTTGCGATTGCCCATCTTGAGATTGATTATTTGCGCCCTGCCCATATTGACGATGTGCTGGAAGTGGTCTCGACGGTGGGCGAAATGGGTAAGGCAACCCTGCTAATTAACCAGGAAGTGCGGCGGGGCGATACTGTGTTGGCGCGGCTCAGTGTCAAGGTGGTGCTGGTCAATAGCCGTGGCCGCCCGATGCGGATTTCCGCGCTGATGCAAGAAGCCTTTCGCAATTTTTCGGCTGTAAATGGCGGGCATCCCAAGCCTATGCCATAGGCTCAGTCTTTTCAGCCTTGCCCTCGCTGGAGGACAGGATAATCTCGACCTTTTTCTCGGAAGCGCGCAATTTTTTCTCGCAATGGTCACGCAGCAAAACGCCACGGTCATAAAGTGCAAGGGTTTCCTCAAGGCTGGCCTCGCCGCTTTCCAGTTTCCGGATAATATTTTCCAGCTTTTCGCTGGCAACCTCAAACGACATCACCTTGATGTCACTGTTTGGGCTGGTGGAGATCGGTTCGCTCATCATTTTTGTCCTGTTTGTGTTTTGCCTGTTTCATAAATTATTTTATCTTATCTGCCAAGCATCTTGTCAGGAGGCGGCCTCTGACAGTGCCTTGACATGGATGGCTGCCGATTTCCCCAAAGCATCCAGGTTATAGCCGCCTTCCAGGGTGGAGACCATCCGTCCCTGGCAAGTGTTGTCTGCAATTTCGGCAAGTTTAAGGGTAATCCAGTAAAAGTCATCATCAACCAGGTTGAGAGAAGCCAAAGGGTCATCCCTATGGGCATCAAACCCGGCTGAAATAAAGATCATGTCAGGGCTGAAATTGGTCAGGGCTGGCAGTACCTTTTGGGTCATGGCCTCCTTGAAATGACTGCTGCCATTGCCAGAATAAAGCGGGGCATTGCAGATATGACCTGGGGTGTTTTCGTCTTTCCCACCGCTAAAGGGGAAATGGTCAATGGCATGGGTTGAGCCATAGAACAGGTTTTTGTCTTGCCAGAAAATATCCTGGGTGCCGTTGCCGTGATGGACATCAAAATCGACCACAGCGACTCGTTCCAGCCCTAGCTGGACAGTAGCATATTTGGCGGCGATGGCCACAGAATTGAGCAGGCAGAACCCCATAGCCTGGTTATGGGTAGCGTGATGGCCTGGCGGCCTGGCCGCGCAAAAGGCGTTTTTGGCAGTGCCGTCAATGACTTGCTTGGTGGCCAGGATTACGGCACCGGAGGCAAACAGGGCAGCCTCAAGGCTTCCCGCGCTCATGACAGTATCGGGGTCAAGATATTGGACAGCGTCCAGCGCTTGTTGGGAGATATGTTGGAGATGGGTATAATAGTCCTGGTCATGAGCCTGTAAGATAAGGTCTTGTGTGGCAGCCGTTGCATTTAGCTCTGTCAGGTTGGTGAGGCGTAGGCCTTCAACAGCCTTGTAGATGGCCTCAAGGCGGGCAGGGCATTCAGGATGCCCCTGGCCAGTATCATGGTTTTTGGAAGAGGGGTGGGAGATATATAATGTCATATGCCCTGTTTGATCTCGTGGCTGTGGGTGATATTGGCGGTCTGTCCAAGCATGATGGAGGCAGAGCAATATTTTTCCGCGCTCAGGCTGATGGCGCGACCCAGAACCTGTTCCTTGATATTATGCCCAGTGGCAATAAAATGCAAATTGATGTCAGTAAACACTTTTGGGGTTTCGTCAGCACGCTTTGCGGTAATGGTGATGGTCAGTTCCTGTAGGTCAGCACGTGCCTTCTTGAGAATGGTGACAATATCAAACGCGGTGCAGCCCCCCATACCGATCAATAACAGTTCCATCGGCCGCGCTCCAGCATTGTTGCCGCCCATTTCAGCGGCGCCGTCCATTGTAATGGCGTGGCCGCTCTGCGTCAGCCCCTCAAACTGAACGTTCTGTTGCCAAATTATTTTTGCATCCATGATTTTTTCTTTTTGTTTTTAGGGGAAACGGGACAGGGCGTTATTTGTCTTTTTTCTGTTCAATAATTTCCGGTTCCAATATCGCCAGCATCAGCCCGTCCTCTTCAGGATCAAGGTGGGCGATCATGGCACCTGTCACGGGGCTACCAACACCAACCAGAAAGGCAGCGCAAATTGGTTGCCTGTTGGTTTTTGCCAGAATGTCATCATGTGTCCAGCCATAGATTGCCCAGTCGAGCGGTGTGCCCTTATTATTGTCATCCCTGAGCATAATATCCGCCTTGAAATGGAGCAGGGCTTCAATCAGGCGGTCTTGCCCCATCATGGCCGCCAATGCAGGACAGTTGCGCCAAACAGACCCTTGGCCTGATAGTCTGCCCCTGTTGAGAGCAGCCACAGGGCATAATTTTCTGCGCCCAGGCTTGAGGCCGAAATGAGCGGGCTGTCCCCTGTTACCTCATTGGGCATGTTCAGGTCAGCTCCGTAGTGTATCAGGATTTCTGCCATTGCAATGGCCTGCTGTTGCTTGATATCTTCAAGAAAGATCAGGTCAGAGAGATAATGCAGTGGGGTGACCCTGTTCTGTCCATCGTCTCCCCATTTGATAATGGCGTTGCTGAGTTCAGGTTGTTTTTTCAGTAATTGCCCCAACTTTTCCCTGTCATGGGATTGTAGTGCATTTTTGATCGAAAGGCTCATGGCGACTTAACTTTTTCTGGTTAGAGGCTATTATGCGCTGGTCATTCGTTTTAATTCCACTATATTTAACACTTTGGGGCTTTTCCTCAAACTGATAAATGAGGACAAGGCAAAATAATATGCCAAAAAAGAGCAGTGGGCCGCGCAGTGATGATGACTATATCCTGGTGACAGGAGCTTCCGCAGGGCTGGGAAAGGCTCTGGCCAGGCAGTTTGCGGCAAAAGGTTTCCATCTTGTCTTGACAGCGCGCCGCACAGAACGGTTGCAGCAATTGGCAGAAGAAATTAAGGAGCAGTATCAGGTCAGGGTGATGGTCATTCCCTGTGACCTGTCAGCCCCTGGTGCGGCAGAAGAACTGTTCAGGGAAACATCTGAAGCAGCTATCAGGGTGTCTGGCCTGGTCAATAATGCGGGTTATGGGATTATGGGGGGCTTCCAGGAGACACCCCTTGGCAAATATGAGGATATGTTGCAGGTGATGGTGATGTCCTGTGTGCGGCTGTCCTATCTGTATAGTCCTGCGATGGCGGCACAAGGGTATGGCTGGATTCTCAATGTGGCTTCCCTGACAGCCTTTTTGCCGGCCTCACAGGGCGCGCCGCTCTATAGTCCTATCAAGAAATTTCTGCTCGATTTTTCCCAGGCACATGGAGAAGAACTGAAGTCAACGGGTGTTCATGTCACTGCCCTGTGTCCTGGCTTTACCTGGACAGAATTTCATAAGGTGGACAAGGCAATAGAACAGGAGGCAGAAGCCATTCCGGCCTATCTGTGGATGGAGGCTGACCTGGTGGCAAGGCAGGGTGTTGAGGCTGTGTTGCGGGGCGACAGCTTTTATATTAATGGCCAGATAAACCGCTTTTTTGCCTTATTGGGAAAAATTCTTCCTGACCGGATGGGACGCTGGATACTTGCCAAAAGTTAACCTGATTACCACTTCCTTTCCGCTGTATAGCCACAAAAATATATTATTCTTTAAAAACAAGGAGATATAGATATGGCTCAAAATTCGGTTCAATTGCAAAAAGGGTGTAACTCCCCAGCTTCTTTTTTCACGTAAATACGCGGTTTCAAGCGGAATACAGTCTGAAAATCCTGTTTTTTAATGGAAAAATGATCATATTTTAGTGGTTTTAAAAATAACGATTTATTTTTATCGTTATTTATCAAT
>JAJRRF010000302.1 GCA_024279735.1 Alphaproteobacteria bacterium | reverse complement strand
GCATTTGATCCAGAACAGTTGTTACAATGTCCATGAGTTCCTCCGTTTTGAAGGATTGATGTCGTTTACAACACCATCTTCCCACAAATTGAGGGCTCACTTATTTTTTTGTTGGGTGAAAACTGTCCGAACTATTGATTAAAGGATGATGACAATGGGGTGTCACGCTGTATCCGAAACAGTATTGCGGCAAAAACTTCTTTACCGTGCCAGTTATCGCGGCACGGCGGAGATGGACTTTTTGCTGGGCGGGTTTGCGCGGCAGCGGCTTGGGGAGCTGGATGCTGGGGGACTGGCAGGTTTCTGCGCGTTGCTGGATATGCCTGACCCTGTGCTGGAAGCCCTGGTCTGGCGCAAGACAAGACTGGACATGACCGACAGGGCACAAGCTGACTTAGCGGATATATTACAGCAGGTTCAGGATTTCCATGGTCTGTAGACAATGCTTACTACAGGCTATAGTCAATCACTGTCATACCGCAGAAATGCGGTATCCATGCCGTGAGGTTTGCGCCCAAGTGGCAATGTTTGTTTGGGTGTCGCAAGACCTTGTGCTGTAAAGCGGAGGCTATTTCGCCCATTTTGTTTGCTCCTTGCCTGTCATGTCACAATATTGTAAACCAGTATGCCCCAGTCAGGGGGGACTTGCGCAAGGACATAACAACTGTTCCCAAAACGCTCAGCCCTATCGACCCGTCTGGCCAAGTGTGGTAAGGCACAGGCATTCAAGATTTGCCTGCAAGATTTTTCTGCGTCCCTACCCATAAACTCAAGACCCAAAACTTAATAGATCATGCAAACAAAAAAACAATTTCGCACAGTCCTGAAACAGGTTGCTACAGAAGCTGAACCGATGATGGTATGCGGGGTTGCTGACGGGGCTGAGGGACTGGTGGTTGGTGATGTGGCGCGCCAGCATTTTGAAAAACACGGGGCAGGCCATAGTGTGCTGTATGTTTTGCGCGATGACAGGCGGCTGGAAGGTCTTGCTGAGACCCTGAAATTCTATGCCCCTGATGTCAAGGTGATTACTTTGCCAGCATGGGACTGTGTGCCCTATGACCGGGTGTCGCCCAATGCAGACATTTCAGCTGCCCGTATTGCGGCAATGGCGGGCATGATTGTCACCCGCAAGAAAAAGCAGCCTGTGCTGGTACTGACAACCGTCAATGCGATGTTGCAACGTTTGCCGACCCGCAAATTTATCCAAAAATCTGCCCTGAACCTGAAGGCAGGGATGCAGGTTGAGATGGAAGATGTGATCTTGCGTCTTGAGGCGGCTGGCTATATGCGCACCTCCACGGTTATGGAGGTCGGCGAATATGCTGTGCGCGGCGGCATTATTGACCTGTTCCCGGCCTCGCGGGAACAGCCCGTGCGGCTGGATTTCTTTGGCGATGAACTGGAATCAATCCGTATTTTTGAACCTGAAAGCCAGCGGACACGGCCTAAAGTGAAGCTGAAAAGTTTCCTGCTCTTGCCCAGCGGGGAGGCCCCTTTTGGGGCAAAGGTGATAAGTGCGTTCCGCAGCCGCTATCTTGAACAGTTTGGCGCAGTGACAGCAGATGACCAGCTTTATGAATCGATTACCGCAGGTCACCGTTATGAGGGAATGGAGCATTGGTTACCGCTGTTTCATGACAGCCTGGAAACCATTTTTGATTATTTGCCCAAGGCTATGGTGGTATTTGATGCCCAAAGCGAGGAGGCGCGCAGGGAGCGGCTGGAACAGGTTGGGGATCATTATGCGTCCCGCCAGCAGGATTTGGAGCGCAAAGCGTTTGGGGCGGCAGTCTATAAGGCTGTCCCCAAAGAGCGGCTGTTTTTGGATGAGGAGGAATTTCAGAACGCGCTTAAGGGCAGGCAGCTACGTCACCTGACCCCGTTTGATGCCCCCCAGCTGGAAGGCGGTATCCTGACGGTAAACCTCAATATTCGCCAGGGACGCAGTTTCGCCCCTGAACGGATAAATGATGTCAGTACGCTCTATAAGGTCGTGGTTGAACATATTACACACCTGCAAAAACAGAAGAAAAAGGTGCTTCTGGCTTGTAGCTCTGTTGGTTCCCTCGACCGTATGGGGCATTTGCTCAAGGAGCAAGGCTTGCGGATGGCAAGCCAGACTGATGACTGGAACCAGGTAGAGATGCTGGAGGGCAGCCTTGTCGGTTCAGGTATCCTGCCACTGGAAAGCGGACTGGTTGGGGGGCATTTTGCCATTATCAGTGAGCAGGACATTCTGGGTGACCGCCTGATCCGCAAAAAGCGTAAGTCGAAGAATGATGCCAATGTCATCACTGAGGCGACAGGGCTATCGGTGGGTGACCTGGTTGTCCATGTCGATTATGGCATTGGCCGTTTTGAGGGGCTTAAAACCATTGAGGTTGGCGGCGCGGCTCATGACTGTCTTGAACTGACCTATCAGGGGCAAAAACTCAATACATTGGCGCAGCTTTTGCTGCCTGTTGAAAATATTGAGCTGTTGTCACGGTTTGGCTCTGGTGAGGACGGGGGCGTACTGGACAGGCTGGGCAGTGAGGCCTGGCAGGCACGCAAGTCCAAGCTGAAGAAGAAAATTCTTGAAATTGCCAATGAGTTGATCAAGTTGGCAGCGGCACGTCAACTCAAGGATGCGCCTGTGTTGGAAGTAGAGGCGGGAGAATACGAAACCTTTGCTACAGCTTTTCCCTATGAGCCAACCGAAGACCAGATGAACTCTATTGACGCAGTGCTTGATGATCTTGGCAAGGGCGCGCCTATGGACAGGCTGGTGGTCGGGGATGTGGGTTTTGGCAAGACTGAGGTTGCCATGCGCGCGGCCTTTGTTGCAGCGATGGCGGGTAAGCAGGTTGCCCTGATTGTGCCAACCACGCTTTTGGCGCGCCAGCATTTCCAGAACTTTCGGGAGCGTTTTGAGGGCTACCCCCTAAAAATAAGGCAGTTGTCCCGTATGGTCAGTGCCAAGGAGATGACCCTGACCAAGGCAGGGATGAAACGCGGCGAGGTCGATATTGTGATCGGGACCCATGCCCTGCTGGCCAAGACCATCCAGTTTGCTGACCTTGGTCTGGTGATTGTAGATGAAGAGCAGCATTTTGGTGTCAAGCATAAGGAACAGCTCAAGGCTTTGAAGGAAAATGTTCATGTCCTGACCTTAACAGCGACCCCGATACCGCGCACCCTGCAAATGTCCTTGACTGGGGTGCGGGATCTGTCGATCATCGCAACCCCACCCGTTGACCGTCTGGCTGTGCGCAGTTTCGTGACCCCGTTTGATCCTCTGGTGCTGCGTGAGGCTCTGATGCGGGAGCGTTTTAGGGGAGGGCAAACCTTTTATGTCTGTCCGCGTGTAAAAGATCTGGCAACAGCTGAGGAGTTCCTTAAGGAGCATGTGCCAGATCTAAAAATTGCCAAGGCACATGGCCAGATGGCGGCAGGGCAACTTGATGATATTATGACGGCTTTTTATGAACGTAAATATGATGTGCTGCTATCTACCACCATCATCGAATCAGGTATTGATGTCCCAACAGCCAACACCATGATTATCCATAAGGCGCATATGTTTGGCTTGGCGCAGCTTTACCAGTTGCGTGGGCGGGTTGGTCGTTCAAAAACCCGTGCTTATGCCTATTTCACCACCCCAGCCAACCATAAGCTGACGGATAATGCCAGCAAACGCCTGAAGGTGCTGCAATCGCTTGATACGCTTGGTGCAGGATTCCAGCTTGCCAGCCATGACTTGGATATTCGCGGGGCGGGTAATTTATTGGGTGACCAGCAGTCTGGCCATATCAGGGAAGTTGGCTTTGAGCTGTACCAGTCCATGCTGGAGGATGCTGTGTCTAAGCTGAAGGGCGGGAGTATGCAGGGCGGCCTGGAGGATATCTGGACACCGCAGATCAATATCGGCACCTCTGTGCTTATTCCTGAAAATTATGTGGAAGACCTGTCGATCCGCCTGGGACTTTACCGCCGCCTGTCATCGCTCCGGCTGGCAGCAGATATTGACGAGTTTGCTGCCGAACTGGTGGACCGTTTCGGGACAATGCCAGAAGAAGTGACCCATTTGCTTGAAATTGTCCAGATCAAGAGCCTGTGCCGTGTCTGTAATATCAAGCAAGTTGATACCGGTCCCAAGGGAGCTGTTGCCCTGTTCCGAAAAGGGGTATTCCCAAATCCGGATGCCCTGAAAGATTTGATTGACAGTGACCGCTTGCCATTAAAGGCCCATCCTGGGGGCATTGTCTGTAAAGGGGAGTGGGAAAATGCAGGTGAGCGGCTCAGGGGGACATGGAATCTTGTGAATATTCTGGCTGACCTGGTTCAGTCCAGTGATGAAGAATAGGGGACAAGTAACCAGGTTTTGTAAGAAAATGTCTCTTTTGGGCTACTGTCATGGGGAATAATGAGATTTTTTATGTTGCTATTCGCAAAAAGGTCATAATTTTTGGTGCAAATAAGGTAGTGTGTTTGGTTCGTTGAAGCTTTATAAAGCAGTTTGTATCGCATCACCCATGCAAAGATTTATTAACCATTATTTGTTAGTTCTATTGGTAAGGAATTGTTTGCCTATTTTTTAGGGAATAACGGGATTGTGTTTGGCCAGGAAAGAAAATGACTTTCTGGCAAGGCACTGGGCTGTTATACTGGGATTTGTGGCAGAAATATATTTATCAGTCTGAACTGGAGGATGCCTTCATTATGAAGCGAATCAAATTTACCGGACTCTATGCCGTGGCTCTTACAGCCCTGGCATTGCCTGGCGCACATGCAGATATTCTGGGTGATAGCTGGATGGGGTTTAACGGCGGCGGACTCGATATCCAGGATAAGTGGAAACCACCTGTTGACCGTAAGTTTGTGCGCAGTTATGAGGCACATCCTGAACGTGGTTTCCCGACACTTTCCCCCAAAAACATCAGCCCAACCAGGAATGCCGTCAAGCGTTATGCCCGGATTGTCAGGAATGGCGGCTGGCCAAACCTTCCCAAAAACAGGAAATTTCGTACTGGTGATACTGGCGGTATGGTTGCAAGGCTCAGGCGCAGGCTTGAAATTTCAGGTGACCTGAAGCGCGGTGTCGGGTATTCCTCTGTTTTTGACAGTTATGTAGAACGGGCTGTAAAGCGTTACCAAAAACGCAATGGCCTGACACCGACAGGTTATGTTGACAAGCGGACAATCATGTCTATGAATGTGGCCGCAAGTGCCCGTCTGAGACAGCTCCGCATCAATATTGACCGCCTGAAATCGCAGACGCGCAAAATGCCGAAAAAGTTTATTTTTGTAAATATTCCGGCTGCCCATGTTGAGGCTATTGAGAATGGCAGTGTTGTGACCCGTCATGCAGGTGTTGTTGGCAAGCTTGATCGGCAGACACCGATCTTGCAGAGCCATGTTTCCAAGATTACCTTTAACCCATACTGGACAGTGCCGCCAACCGTCTTGCGCAAGGATCTGATTCCCAAGGCGCGTGACTATGCACGCCGTGGCAAGGATATTGTTGCTGAATATCGTTTTGAAATTTTTGCAGGTGGCAAGAAGCTCGACCCCAAAAAGATCGACTGGTTTTCTGATGATGTTTACAACTACACCTATCGCCAGGAACCCTGGGAAGAAAACTCAATGGGATTTGTGAAAATCCGTTTCCCGAATAAACATGCTGTGTTTCTGCATGATACACCCTCCAAGCGTGTTTTTGGCCAAAATTTCCGTGCTGAAAGTTCTGGCTGTGTCCGTGTGCAAAATATTCAGCAGCTTGTGACCTGGGTGTTACAGGATGGCAAGGACAACAGGGGCTGGACACGGGAACGTGTTGCTGAAATCAAGCGGAGTAAAGAACAGATTGAGGCAAAGCCTAACAAGACTGTGCCTGTTCACCTGTCCTATATCACAGCCTGGTCAACACCGGACGGTTTTGTGAACTTCCGCAGGGATATCTATAACCGTGACAGTGTTTCAGCTTCTGCCTCTGCTTATTAGGGGAAGATTTTGGGAACGCAGGATAGCCTGTTTGGCTTCTGTATTTGTAAGCCCGAAAATTTGACAATACGCAAAGAACCGTATGACCTTTTATAAGGTGGTACGGTTTTTTTATTTGTGATATAGATTAAGGGGTTATATCAGGTCACAAAGGGGTCACGCCCTTTGTACTCTAGTATTTATGTCTGGACAGGGTAGGCATTTGTGATTTTTTTGTATCAGCCCCCATGATGCCCAAATTTTGCATTAGTACGTAGTAGGCAAGTGATTCTTAGTTTATTTTGGTTGCGAGGGATGAGATGGATTATAACAAGCGTTTTTCTAAGGCATTGGACAAGGTACGGGCAGAAGGCCGGTATAGGGAATTTGCCGACATAGAACGAAAATGTGGACGCTTCCCGCAAGCCAAACGCTTTGCCAATGATGGCAAGACATGTGAAATCAAGGTTTGGTGTTCCAATGACTATCTTGGTATGGGGCAACATCCGGTTGTTCTTGAGGCCATGCATGATGCGCTGGAACGTGTCGGAGCCGGTTCTGGCGGGACGCGCAATATAGCAGGCACCACCCATTACCATGTCAGGCTTGAGGCTGAACTGGCTGACCTTCACAACAAGGATGCAGCCCTGATCTTTACCTCTGGTTATGTTGCCAATGATGCGTCCCTCAGTACAATGGTCAAACTGCTATCAACAAAAGACCAACCCTGTATTATCTTTTCTGATGCCAAAAACCATGCCTCGATGATTGAGGGCATCCGTCATGGCAATGGACCAAAGTTTATCTGGAAGCATAATGACCTGGACGACCTTGAGCGTATGCTGAAGGATACGGATATTGATGCGCCGAAAATTATTGCGTTTGAGTCTGTCTATTCAATGGACGGTGATATTGCCCCGATTGGCAAGATTTGTGATCTGGCCAAAAAATATAATGCCATCACCTATCTGGATGAAGTTCATGCTGTTGGGATGTATGGCAAGCGCGGGGGCGGCGTTGCAGAACGTGACGGTGTGATGGATCGCGTTGACATTATCCAGGGCACATTGGCCAAGGGTTTTGGGTTGCAGGGCGGTTATATTGCTGCCAGTCCCGAAATTGTTGATGCCATCCGTTCTCATGCCTCTGGCTTTATCTTTACCACCTCAATAGCTCCCGTGGTGATTGCAGGTGCCCTGGCCTCCATTTCTTATCTGAAGACCAGCAACAAGGAGCGTGAGCTGCAAAAATTGCGTTCCAGCCAGCTTAAGGACCAGTTGACGGCGGCAGGGATACCTGTGCTGGAAAATCCAAGCCATATTGTGCCTGTGATGGTCAATGATGCTGTGTTGTGTAAGCAGTTGACTGATGCCCTGCTCGACCGTTTTGGCATTTATGTCCAGCCTATCAATTACCCGACCGTTCCAGTTGGCACTGAACGTATCCGTTTTACCCCAGGGCCTCAGCACAGTGAAGAGGATATGGTTTATCTGGTGGATGCCATGCGCACCCTATGGGCAGAAATGAAGCTTGAAAAGGCAGCCTGACAGCATAGCGTCAAAGCTGCCCTCGCTGGAACATTACCTGCTTGTGGATTTTAACAAACGATGATGTTTTTCCTGAGGTGGTTTGAACTGACTATTTTTTTTGTCGGTTCATTCTTTCTTGATAAGGCCAGAAAGCAGCGCGGCGAGAAACAGAGAGCCCATCCAGCCCAATAAAATTTCCACCCACATCATCCGCCAGATCCAGTGTTTGCGAAAATGATAGCGATTTGTACTCAGCTGGCCAAGCAGGGGAATGTAGCTGAAAATATTGAGTGCGCCTTGGGTAACAGGTTTTGCCCAGTGTGGCATGGCTTTGGGGATGTCCTGCCTCGGTATCCAGGCAAACCCTTTAATCATTGGCCCCCAATCTGTTTCCTGGTGCAGGTTGACAATGGGCAACATGACATCCAGGGAATAGACCCAGGGGGAAAAGGCGGTATAGGCCTGGAGTTCAGGGTTTTTGTTGTCGTCATTTATGCAGTTGACCCAGTTTTGGGCGCAGTCCGGTTTTTGGTCATATTTATAAAATACCAGCGGATGAGAGGGGGCAAATACGCCCTTATTGGCGGCGATGCTAAAATAGGTCGCGCAAACCAGCCAGACAGCAAACAGTCCCATCAGGGAGCGTTTGAATTTATAGCCGTAGCCATTCAGCCGACCATAAAACAGCCAGACAAGGCTTGAGCCCATGACAGCCAAAGATTTTCTGAACCAGCCCCTTGCAGTCCTGACCCTGACCTTTTGCTTGTGATCAAGCTTGTTGATGGCCAGTGTCACGGATTGTCCTTCATGCCCATCTGCCCTCAACACTTTTGTGATCTGCTCAAAGGGCTGGGGCTTGAAATTTTTCCAAAGATGGGAAGGGCGTTGGTGCATGAGCCATTTTATTCGGGTTTCTGCGTCAATGGGGGCATCAACCAGGTGGTTATAGGTCACAGGGCAATTGCACGAAATTTTATGATTTTATAAATTCAGCTCCAAAATATTAAATTGAAACGGCAATTAGGGCGTTATTTTTTGTTTTTTTGAGTGGATAGTGTTTTGGTTCAAATTTTTAGCCTCACTTTAGAATTT
>JAJRRF010000301.1 GCA_024279735.1 Alphaproteobacteria bacterium | reverse complement strand
TTATGGGCTTGATAAATTACGGCAATTGCTCATGCACCAAAAAGATGAAGCAATCCGCCTGCTTAAAAAGTTCCTAGCCCCACAAACGAAAAAACAGCCCGTCCAAAAGGCTTTAGCCTGAAGAGAGTCGTGTACTATGGCACAAGTTATAGAAAAAGATTTGTGGTCTGCGACAGGTTTTGCCAACAAGACCCTGACCCTAAGTGTGGAAGACCTGACAGGTGGCAGCCTTACTGTAGACATTGAAGGACAGGCAGCAACCATTACTGTTGGAGCTGGCCGCCGTGAGGCAACAATCACTGTCCCGTCAGGTTCTACAGGCAATATCAGCGTGAAAATTTCACCCCTGTCAGGGGCTGTTACCTTTAGGCTTCCCAAACTTGAACAGGGTGCTGCGGCAACGCCCTGGGTTTTGCGAGCTATTTCAGAAGAATTGGCACTGTGCCAAAGATATTATTACAAAGCCCCGTCAGGTATCCGCCTAGCCCTGGCTTGGAATACAGTATCACTCTATTCCCAATTGATTGACTTTCCAGTAACCATGCGCATAGTACCTACAATAATAACACCGAACTGGAATTTTTTGTCAGGGTCATGGACACCTGCCACAACAACAACCTCAACAGGAATTACATCCTCAAATATGAATGTATTGATAAACAAGACGGGCTTTACCCTGGACAGGACATATATGGTCAGCGGCGGATTTGAAGCATCCTGTGAGCTTTGACAATACCGGATTACGTGAACAGTTTGCACGCAGGCCTAGTGCATAGTGTGAGCAAATCGTTACGATTTGCGGGCTAAGATATGCACCATATAAGGGCAAGGTCGTGTGTCCTTATTGGTTCATATCCTGGGCGACTTGCCTGCACTGTGTACCAGAGCGCAAAGTACCAGAGCGCAAAATTTCTGAAGAAAAAAGAAACCATCCCTTTGGGATCTTGACGCTATTAATACTGAAAACAATACTTATTATCATTTTTTTATGGTATGTGGTAATTTTTGCCAGTGACCTGGTTTCCTGTGCCTCTATTTCTTGGGGCAATAATACTGTATCAGGCATTATTTATGCCTAATAGTGTTGCTGTCACACGATGGGGTTGTCGGTCACCCAATCCTTATTCTGGCAAATATAACCAGGCCATTTGGGCAGGGCTAAATTATAATGCTGCGTAAAAAAATATTATTTTATATTGATTCTCCGGGAGAACTGGCATTCTTTACAGCAACAGCTCAGGCCTTGTTTAAAAGGTTGGATGTTGAGATCGTGGTTATGCTGGTTGATGGGAGGACACATTTTAACGAGAACCTCACCCAGTTTGAAATTTATGACTATAGTGTCCTGTTTCAGCCCGTTGATGAAATTGAGCCGATATGGCTTCCCCTACACTTGCGTCACAAAAAAAGAATCCAGCCCCATGAATCCTATACAGGGTTACGTTATGCCAGGTTTGCCTTTGGCATATGGCGACGCAGGAAAATCCGTGCCCTTAAAAGGCCTGTGAAAAGGCTCAGAGCCCGGATAAGGTATAACAGGTTTGCCTTTGGCATATGGCGGCGCAGGAAAATCCGTGCCCTTAAAAGGCCTGTGAAAAGGCTCAGAGCCCGGAAATGGTATAACAGGTTTGCCTTTGGCATATGGCGGCGCAGGAAAATCCGTGCCCTTAAAAGGCCTGTGAAAAGGCTCAGAGCCCGGAAATGGGAAAAACTAAAGAATATGACGAATATCCAGTACAGGTTATTCAAAAAATATTGGGTTAAGCCGCTTTTTCGCCCCTTGCTTATAATGCTGGCCATTATTTTTATGCCTGTCCTCGGGCTACTTTCAATCTTCAGGAAAATGAGGCAGGGTTTTTCCAAGTTTTACTATTGGTACAAAACAAAAAAATCCATTAATGGATTTTTAGGATTGGTCCGGCCTGACATCATTATTCTGTCTGAGGATAATATTGAAACCTTCAGCCACCTGTTTGTGGCGCAAGGCAGGAACAGGAAGATACCAAGCCTCCTGTTGCCAACAACCATTCCCAACCCCCTTGAGCCGGCCCAGTTCTATTGGGACAACCCAAATTATGAATACAAGGATACCAGGTTACAGCGTCTCATTCCGGAAAAATGGCGTTTTGACCATCGGGGCAAGACATTGCTGAGACTGTCACCCCCAAGAATTCTGGCACTGGAATATATGAAATTATCCTCCCCTGCCCCCTGGATTCTGAATTATGGCCAGGCAGCAGCCATTGCCCTGGACAGCGAAATGCAGCGGAAGACCTATCTTGACCTGAATTTCCCTGCCAGGCAGCTTGTTGTGATTGGAGACATGAATGGGGAACAGCTCTATCTGGGACAACAGAATAAAAGGAAGCGTATTGAAGACATATGTGCCAGGCATAAACTTGATATCAGCAAGCCCCTTGTGCTGTGCGCCTTTCCCCCTGACCAATATCAGGGCAGCTCCACCAGCCAGTTTGAGTTTCCATCCTTTAACGCAATGGTAAAGGCCTGGATGGACTCCTTTGGGCTGCTTGGTGAAGGGGTCAATGTCCTTATCAGTCCCCATCCACGCCTCAACCCAAAAAAGCTTGAAAAGTTTGCCCCTGGCAATGTCACTGTCCTGGATGTGCCGACCATTGAGCTTGTCCCGTTATGCGACCTGTATATTGCCTCTATTTCGGCCACAATACGTTGGTCAATCGCTTGTGGCATCCCGGCCATCAACTATGACTGTTACCGCTACAAATATGGGGACTATAAGGATGCACCTGGAGTCCTGGAGGTTGATGACCTGAACTCATTCCGTGACCTGCTGCCAAAATTTCTAAATGACAAAGGTTTTGCAGATAGTGTCAAACAAAAACAGGAAACGGTCATGCATGACTGGGGCATTGTTGATGACCAGTGCCCCAAGCGACTGGCCGACCTTGTCGGGTCAGTCATGGAGCAACCCTATAAGGCAAAACCTAAAAAAAATATTCTTCCAAGACAGGGCATTAATGGGAAAGTCCTGTAGGAAATATTTCAAATCCTGTGTCGTGTTTCGTACTTTTGTTTAATATGACCCCATATTATAC
>JAJRRF010000300.1 GCA_024279735.1 Alphaproteobacteria bacterium | reverse complement strand
CCGCTTAAGTTGCTTGCCCTGATCTTCAATTAGATTCTTTTGGGCAGCAATAATATGGTGCAGTATTTTCGTTTCATCAGCCATACTCCCATTGATTCAGAAATATGCTATTTTGACAATAAGAAAAAAGAAGTTGGGGAGTTACCCCAATTCTAACATCTAAAATTCCTTTGCAAATACCTGAAATGTATTAAAAATATGAATTTAGTTGTTTAGTCAGGAATTAGGGGGGAATGATGACGCAATTTATCTTTTTGTATGAATAATAAACAATAAAGCCAAGCAATCTCTTGCTTGGCTTTTTGAATTGTTTTGGTCATGTCTCAATGTTGGTTCAGGGCTCTGACCTGAACCGGAACGTTTTGCAAGCGATTTTTGTCAAACGTTCCGGTCAAGGACAGAGCCCTTGACCGTCGGTTAGAATCTGTCGTCATTATCGGATTTATTCCGATAATCCATGCTGAAGGTTTTGGTCTTTTGACGATCATGGTTAGATTTGTCAAAGGCCGCAGCATGGATAGTTGGAGCAAAAGTCCAGCGATGACGTGATGGGGCTGGCTTACACCTAGCTGTTCAAGCCCTGGTAATAGTCCATCAGGATTTTTGCGACTTCTGGGCGTGAAAACTCTTTTGGCGGGGCTTTGCCTTCACCTAGCATTTCGCGAACGGCGGTGCCGGACAGCAGGACAAAGTCTTCCTTGGTGTGGTCAGGGGCTTCGCGCATCATCACAACCTTGTCCAGTTTCTTGGAATAGGCGGTGTGGTCAGCCTTGAAAATTTCCAGGTCCATTGCACCTTCAGGCACATCGTCGAAAATTTCCTGCGCGCCAAAGTCAGTGTAATAGTCGCCAACGCCCGCATGGTCACGGCCAACAATCAGGTCAGTCGCGCCCATATTCTGGCGGAACACAGCATGAAGCACGGCTTCACGGGGACCCGCATAGAGCATATCAAAACCGTAACCTGTGACAATCGCAGTGTTTGGCTTAAAGTACACGTCAACCATCTTGCGGATCGCTTCGTCGCGGACATCAGCAGGAATGTCACCAGGCTTGAGCTTGCCAAGCAGCATGTGAATCACAAGGCCGTCTGCCTCAAGGCGTTCCATTGCCATGTGGCACAATTCTTCATGGGCGCGGTGCATTGGGTTACGGGTCTGGAAGGCAACAATGCGTTTCCAGCCACGTTTTTCAATCTCGGAACGGATTTCAACAGCTGTCTTGTAGGTGTCGCCAAAATCAGTTGCGAAATAGCTGTAGTTCAGAACCTGGATGTCGCCGGACAGCAAAATCTTGCCAGCCTCCAGCAGGGCTTCAACGCCAGGATGTTTGGCATCAGTTGTGCCATAAACCTTTTCAGAAATCAGGGTCATGTCAGCATCTGAAAGCTCTTCAACAGCGGCAACATCCATGATCGCAATCACTGGGTTGCCGTCAACATTAGGGTCTTTCAGGGCAACACGGTCACCAGCCTTGATATCACCAGCGTCTTTAACAGCATTCAGCACAGGGGTTGGCCAGAACAGGCCGCTTGTGGTTTCCATCTTTTCGGCAACGCTCAGGGTGTCGGCCTTGTTCATAAAGCCAGTAAGCGGGTTGAAATAGCCGCCGCCCAACATCACGGCATTGCCAGCCGCAGCGGAAGAAATGGTAATGGATTTAAGGCCTTCAGCCTCTTTTTGCAATGCGGCACGTTTGTCAGCATCTTCAACAAAAAGCGGGTTCAGGGTGTCTGAACCGTGTGGTTTAATCATGTCTCGTCCTTACGGCTTTATTATAGTGATGGCTGCAATGATGGGCATTTTGCGAAGCCGTTTCCCTGACCCTGACCCGATAAACCATAAATATTTGGTTATCTGGTGGTCTGAACCCAAGTTTATCATTCTGAACCATCGGTTTGAAAATAATTTACGCCGCCTGTCTTACGTTATATGACAGGTTGCCGCAAGGGCTTATGGGACAGAATGTTGCCGAAAGAGTTATTTGTTAAAAGAAACTGGCAATCGAAAATTTACTTAACTGGTTTTTTGGGTTATCCAATGCTGGATAATGACGTTGTGACAGAAATTTTTTAGGGTTCAGGCTGGTATATTTTTATGACGAAAACAGCATTTTATCCAGGCAGCTTTGACCCGCCTACCCTTGGTCATCTGGACATTATCAGTCGCGGGGTGCATCTGGTGGATCACCTTATAATAGGGGTCGGGGCGCATCCAGGCAAAAATTCGGTCTTTAGCGCGGCAGAACGGGTGAATATGCTGGAGCGAGCCTGTAGCAATTTGGGTGACAAAAGCGGGACAAAAATATCAGTCATGACCTATGACAAGCTGAGCGTCGATGCCGTCAGGTCAAGCGGGGCGACCATTATCTTGCGCGGACTGCGCAATGGCACAGACCTTGACTATGAAGGGCAGCTGGCTGGAATGAATAGGGAGCTGGCAAATGATGTGGAAACGGTGTTTTTATTATCCTCG
Organism: Alphaproteobacteria bacterium; assembly: GCA_024279735.1. Lineage (GTDB taxonomy): Bacteria > Pseudomonadota > Alphaproteobacteria > Rhizobiales > JAJRRF01 > JAJRRF01. Next base: position 5,091 of record JAJRRF010000300.1, on the reverse strand, counting down.
GCCAAATCCCGCCATATCACCGCCACGCTTGTCCGACAGATTGCTTCCATGGGCGGCGATGTGTCTTCTTTCGTACCGCAGGCTCTTGTGACAGAAATAACAGAGAAATTTTTATCGGCCTGAGCGGCAGCCTTGTAAAAACGGGGCTGTGCCGAACTCTAGGCCTAAGTTATAAAAGGAAATATTTATGCGCAACCTTATCATTGCCCTGGCTCTGGCTATCAGTTTTGTCCTGCCAGCCGCCTCAGCGCAGGCAGACGAAAAAAACATCCTGTTGATTGACACCAAATATGGACAGGTTGTTGTGCTTATGCGTCCCGACCTTGCCCCTAATCATGTCAAGCGGATCAGGACACTTGCCAATAAGGGCTTTTATGACGGGGTCAAGTTTCACCGTGTGATTGCCGGCTTTATGGCGCAGACAGGAGACCGTAATGGTAACCCTCCAGGCACTGGCGGCAGCTCCTTACCAGACCTGAAAGCTGAATTTAATAGCGAGCCTCATGTGCGCGGCGTTGCCTCTATGGCGCGCGGCGGAAGTCCTGACAGTGCCAACAGCCAGTTCTTTATTGTCCTGAAAGATTCGAATTTCCTGGATGGAAAATACACAGTCTGGGGGCAGGTCATCAGGGGCATGGAATTTATTGACAAGATCAAGAAAGGTGCTGGCGGATCAGGTTCTGTCAGAAATCCTGACGTGATGGTCAAGGTGCGGGCCGTTGCCAAGCTAAAATAGTTTGCGGATGGCAGGGGGAATATATAACCCCCTGTTTTTACACATTGAAACAAAAAGGTTGGTGTCTGCTTGCATCTTGCAAAAAAAAGATGTAAGCGGGCTTCAACCTTTTTTGTGTAATGGCTCACCCTATAAAAACCAGTCAGGCTGGTTGGAAAGAAATTAAGATGGCAGATATTAAAGATCCCTCCAATACAATATTGATGGAAACCAGCAAGGGCAGCGTTGTGATTGAAATGCGTCCTGACCTTGCCCCTGGTCATGTTGCCCATATCAAGGAACTGGTTGGTGAAGGTTTTTATGACGGCATTATCTTTCACCGCGTGATTGCTGGCTTCATGGCACAGACTGGCTGTCCAGACGGAAGCGGCATGGGCGGCTCTAAGAAGCCAGACCTGAAAGCTGAATTTAATGCAGAGCCGCATGTCAAGGGCATTTGCTCCATGGCACGGTCGCAAAACCCCGACAGTGCCAACAGCCAGTTCTTTATCTGTCTTGATGCTGCGGGTTTCCTTGATAACCAGTACACAGTCTGGGGCAAGGTGATTGACGGTATGGACGTGATTGACAATATCAATAAGGGCGAACCACCACGCGAACCTGATACCATCAAATCCATGAAAATGGCTGATGCCTAATATGGTGGAGATTTAGGTGCTGAGCTATCTTTAGGATTCATGCAATATCCCCGAGCCTCACACTGTCATACCGCAGGAATGCGGTATCCATGCCATGAAGTTTGGGCTTAATTGTAAGATATATTTTAGGCTGTGAGGATTATGTTGTAAAGTTTTGATGTCTTCACGTTGATAATGCACGGCATGGATACCGCGTCGGGGCGCGGTATGACAGTGGGTGGTCTATGGTCGTTCTATTAAAACCTTGGCCTTAATTTTTGTATTGTTCTCTCTGTCGTCATAGTCGTACTTGATACGACTACCCATTTCTGAAGCCCTCTCTTTGGCATCAAGGATATTTTTAAGACCGAAATTTTAGAAATAGGTCATCAGGTGTGAGTGATGATCCTGAAACAAGTTCAGGATGACAAAGGAATCAACAGTTATCATCGGGGGCAGTTTTCCCTATCCGAGACTGAAATGAGTTTAGGCCAAGACAATGCGCGTTGATGATTTTGACTTTGAACTTCCTGCGAAATCCATCGCGCTGCGTCCGGCCAGTCCGCGTCACAGTTCTAAATTGCTACAGGTGAATCCGGCAGGGCATCCGCCCCTGTCGGGTTTTTCCTTTTCTGACCTGCCGAACCTGCTGCGGGCAGGTGATGCCCTTGTGTTTAATGATACCAAGGTGATACCGGCGCGGCTGAAAGGTGTGCGCACGGGTCGCGGTGAATTTACCCCAAAGATTGAGGTCACCCTGCATAAGAATGAGGGGCAGGGACGTTGGCTGGCTTTTGCCCGTCCTGCCAAAAAGCTTCAAGAAGGCGATGGGCTGGCTTTTGGGGCAAGCCAGGAAATGTGCTTGGCTTCCGGCCTGAAGGCGCAGGTCATTCACAAGGGCGAGGCGGGAGAAGTCTTGCTGGCTTTTGAGTTCAGTGATGCCGCACTGGAAGAGGCGTTGCACAGGTTTGGTGAGATGCCGTTGCCGCCTTATATTGCATCGAAACGCCCGACTGACAGCCGTGACCTTGAGGACTACCAGACCGTATTTGCCAAAAGGGCCGGCGCGGTTGCTGCCCCAACGGCGGGTCTGCACTTTACCCCGGAAATATTGAGGGTTTTGGAAAAGAAGGGCGTGAGCTGCCACGGCGTTACCCTGCATGTTGGGGCGGGGACATTCTTGCCCGTCAAGGTGGAGGATACCGATGACCATAAGATGCATTTTGAATATGGCGAGGTTTCAGAACAGACGGCGCAAGCACTGAATGAGACCCAGAAAAATGGCGGCAGGATCATTGCTGTTGGCACAACGTCCCTTCGGCTGCTGGAATCAGCGGCAACAACAGACGGGATGATTGAGCCTTTCCAGGGAGATACTGACATCTTTATGATACCGGGCTACCGTTTCAGGGCAGCAGACCTGCTGTTGACCAATTTCCATCTGCCGCGCTCCACCCTGTTTATGCTGGTGTCGGCCTTTTCTGGCAGTCGCCTGATGAAACAGGCCTATGCACACGCGATTACCAATGGTTATCGTTTCTATTCTTATGGCGACAGCAGTCTATTGCATCTGAAGGGTTAACTTTGAGATGTTGGCCAAGGCCTGAAGATGGTTGTAATCTGTAAGTTTTGCTTTGGGACACGACTATCTTTCGAGTGGGGCACTTGAAATTTGACCTCATCCACTGTCATACCGCGCTACGACGCGGTATCCATGCCGTGTATTGTCAACATGAAAAAAATCAGCAATGTTACAGCACAGAGTCTCGTGACAGCAAAACAAAGATTGCTATTTTAGCGCAAGTCTCACGACATGGATACCGCATTTCTGCGGTATGACAGTAATAGGATATAGTAAGTTGTGTAAATTTTGAAGATATAAAAGGTGGATCATTTTAAAATTCCATACATTTCCTATCCGAAATGTTAGTCACGTACTGTTAGTTTTGCATTAACTATGTTCCTTCATGGCTGTTTAATGGTTCTAACAGGATGTCATCTTCTCTCACATTGGCGTGAGCCCCCCTTTCTCTGTGATGAAAAAAGCACTATACTGGTTGTAACATTTATTCACAAAAGGAATTTTGCTTTCACTCTTTATGCTATCCTCTCTACCGTCATGGTCGTACTTGATACGACTATCCATTTCTGTAGCTGTCTTCTTGATAAAAAAGATGTTTTCAAGATGAAAATCCTGAAAATGGGTCATCAGATCAAGTCTGATGATGACGATTTGGGAGGGCGGGTAGCGTTTTGGTCAAAAAGCAACTTTTCTGGGGATTAGAATAACGAGACTTAGGAAAAGGACGTTTGGAATGATGAAACAAAAATATATGGGGCTCGCGGTTGTTGCTGTTGTGGCAAGTGCAGTGGCCTTTCTTCCGAAAGGAATGGTCTCTCCTGATGAGGCTGCTGCCAAGTCTGTGGCTGCGAAAGTAAAACCTGCCAAACTGGCCAAGGCCTATTTTGCTGGCGGCTGTTTCTGGTGTTCAGAAGAGCATTTCGAGAAAAACAAGGCTGTGTTTGAGGCAGTCTCGGGTTATACGGGCGGGGAGATCAAGAACCCGACTTACCGTCAGGTAGGGTCAGGGAGAACGAAGCATATTGAGGCGGTCGAGGTTCAGTATGACCCGACCAAGATCAGCTATGCCCGGCTGGTGGACTATTATTGGCGGCATATCAACCCAACAGATGGCAGCGGCCAGTTTGCAGACAGGGGAAGGCATTACCAACCTGCCATTTTCCCGCAAAATGATATGGAGATGATGATTGCCAGGGAAGCCAAGGCAAACTTGCAAAAGTCAGGCTATTTTTCTGCACCAATAGCCGTCAAGATCTTGCGGTTCAAGACCTTTTGGAAAGCGGAAGGCTATCACCAGGACTATTATAAATTGCATCCTGTGCGTTATGGCTATTATGCCCGTGGTTCAGGCCGCAAGGGTTGGGTCAAGAGCCACTGGAAAGGCAAGCCGTCCCTGGTGAAGGTCAGTCAGAAAAGAAAGCCTGCGATGAAGGTTGGGCAGATGCCGCAATCAAAGGGGAAAAAAGGTTTTGACCCTGCTTCCTTTAAAAAGCCTTCTGATAACACCTTGCGCCAGTCCCTGACACCGCTGCAATATAATGTCACGCAAAAGGATGGCACTGAACGCCCTTTCTCCAATAAATATTGGAACAACAAAAAAGAGGGAATTTATGTTGATATTGTTTCGGGTGAACCGCTGTTCTCTTCACTGGACAAGTTCAAGTCTGGCACTGGCTGGCCGAGCTTTGTAAAGCCGATCACTAAGAAAAATGTTTCGGAACATGCGGACAATACTTTCTTTTCCCGCCGGACTGAAGTGCGCTCAAAACATGGTAATTCCCATCTTGGCCATGTCTTTCCTGATGGGCCAAAGGCACGCGGTGGCCTGCGTTACTGTATCAACTCTGCGTCCTTGCGTTTTGTCCCGCTTAAGGAGATGGAGGGACAGGGTTATGGCAAGCTGATTGCCAAGTTCCTGCCACGTGGTAGCGGCGCACATTAAAAACCGAGCCTGTCAGAGAGACCTGGCAGGATTTTTTATGTTCCATAGTGTCCTCCAAACTTATACGTTGGAGGATAACATAGAATAACCTGATTACCACTTCCTTTCCGCTGTATAGCCACAAAAATATATTATTCTTTAAAAACAAGGAGATATAGATATGGCTCAAAATTCGGTTCAATTGCAAAAAGGGTTAAGCATCACTGCTTTTCTG
>JAJRRF010000299.1 GCA_024279735.1 Alphaproteobacteria bacterium | reverse complement strand
TTGGAAGGATTGTCGCCAGGGTACTCGAAAATATGATAAGCCACAAACCAAAATCAATGCGGCAATTGGTGGATGATACCTTCGAATTTCGTTACTTTCAGGATGTTTCATACTAAACCTGAGTTAAAGGGATAGGTATGTTAAAGGGTGGGGGAGATATGGTTATGAAAAGTAACAAGCAACGCAGGATTGTGAGCTGGAAAAAGTCTGTTTTTAAGGGGAAAAGCAAGGTTCTTGCTGATCCGGTGCAATGGGTAAGTTGTCGTAAAAAGATGAACATACAAGCTGGACGGGGTCTTTATTATTATGACTGGGTTTTTCATTGTGCGCAATGTGCAAAAGAGCAAGTTTGGACGGCTAAGGCGCAAAAAATATGGTTTGAGATCTCTAAGGGTGATATTGAATCAGAGGCTAAATATTGCCGCCCTTGCCGTACCCAAAAACATCAGTAAAAGAGAGAAGCAAGGAAGATACACTTTAGGGGGGTGGTTGAAAAGCACGGCCTTGAAATCGCCGCAGATCTTCTCCAGCTTGATGAAGAAGAGGTGAGCCGTATTTTAGAAGAAGACATAAGCGTATTAGAGAAGTATGAGCAAAAGAACTGAGATTTTTCTGTTTTGTTCTTGAACATAAAAAAGGGCAGATATGAAATCTGCCCCTCATGTGATAATTCACATTTTATCTGCACGTTTAAGCAGATTTGTCTGCGCTCAAAGAGTCCATTGCGGCCAAGACACCGCCCTTTTCATGCTTGATACCTGCAATGCCAAGAGCCATTTCAACGCCGGCAATCGCCCCCATGACAGAGAGGTCATTTTGGTAGCCAAGATGGCCGATGCGGAACACTTTATCAGCTACTTTGCCAAGGCCGCCGCCCAGCGAAATATCAAAATGCTCAAGCGCGACACCGCGAAAGGCATCTGCACTGACACCGTCAGGCATCCGGATGGCTGTGACTGCATTTGAATGCTGGCTTTCCACAGTGGACTGGATCTCAAAACCCCAAGCGGCAACAGCAGCGCGGGTTGCCTTGGCCAGTCGGGCATGACGGGCAAACATGTTGTCGAGCCCTTCTTCATTAATAACGTTGATGGCTTCACGAAGGCCATAGAATAATGAAACAGGTGGCGTGTAAGGATAAAGCCCATTCTCGGTTGCAGTAATGACGGGAGCCCAGTCGAAATAGCCGCGCGGCAAATTGCCTGTACCATATTCTTTTTGGGCACGGTCGCTCAGGGCAATGAAGGAGAGGCCAGGGGGAAGCATGAAGCCTTTTTGCGAACCGCAAATGGCAACATCAACACCCCAAGCATCATGTTGGTAATCTGTTGCAAGCAAGGATGAAATGGTGTCAACAAACAACATGGCATCGTGACCCGCAGCGTCCATAGCTTTGCGAATGGCAGGGATGTCAGAAGTAACCCCGGTGGATGTTTCGTTATGTGTGGCAAGAACAGCCTTGATTTTACCTTCACTGTCAGCCTTAAGGGCTTCTTCAATTTTATTCGCATCAATGCCGCTGCGCCAATCGCCAGGGATTTCAATGACATTGAGACCCATATCTTTAGCATTGGCAACCCATAAGGCTGAGAATTGGCCAACTTCAGCGATCAACACGGTGTCACCACTGCTTAAGGTATTGGAAAAAGCAGATTGCCAAGCCCCTGTGCCTGAAGAAGGGAAAATCAGGACGGGTTGTTTCGTTTTGAATAATGGCTTTAAATCTTGGGTAATACCTGCTGCCATGTTGGCAAAGGTTGGGCCACGATGGTCAAGCATGGGCATTGCCATGGCTTTCAGGACACGGTCAGGAACAACGGTCGGGCCAGGAACCTGTAGGTAATAACGGCCAGCTGGAGAAGTCGGCATAAATCTCTCTTTTCTGTTTTCTTGACTAATTTAGTTAACTATTCAGTCAGCTTTGTAAGACAGGAAAGCAAAAAAGTATAGGGGGTAATGCATATGAATTTATTTTTTCTGAAGCGGCAGTTTTACAGCAAAAAGGGGCTTTGGAAGCCCCCGATTATCAGGCTGACTTGTTACGTGTCGCGTCTTGGAGGCGTTGGGCAAGGCTGTTGTCGGAGCCATTGACAGTTGGTGGGGCAGCCTCGGGGGACAGTCCGTTAAGCAGCCTGGTACCAAGTTCCTGGAACTCCTGCCTGAGCATGGGTAATTCGCGTTGTTCAAAATTTTTCAGCTGCGCGACCTCATTCTGAAGCATATGGGTTTCAGCCAGCAGGCGGCGGTTGTCAGCTTGGGCTTTCTCAAATTCTTCAGTGTTGGCAGTATGAACCATTCCATTATTGACAGGCTTTTTAGGGTTGTCGACACTGACAACGGTGCGTAGGCGTTCAATTTCCTGTTGTCTGACCCGTTCTGTCCTGGCGGCATGGGAAAGCTTTGTGTCCTGGCTCTCAATATCTTCATGGGCAACAGAGAGCAGGCGTTCTGTAGATTTGAGATCTGACTTGACCTTCAGCAGCTGGTGGTTCAGAGCAGGTATTTCAGTACGTACTGTTTGCTCAAGAACGACCGCCCGGCTATTTTTTTCAGCCAGGCTGGCGCGTAATTTTATGTTTTGTGACTTGAGTTCCTGTATTTCCATTTCCCGCTTGTTAAGGTTGACCCGTAACTTGGCAGAATTTTCTTTGACCTGGTCAAAGGAAACTTCCAGCCTGCGGATACGGATGGCATAGCCAGCCTTGATCTGGTCTTTTTGGGCTTCAAGGTCGGACAGGGTATAGGGTAGTTTTGACTGGAGTTTCAGGGTTGTCAGATGTGCTGCCCTTTTAAAAAAGGCAGGTGCCATGAGCATCATCAGCATGACAGCCATCAGGAAACCAAGTGCCATCAGCATTACTGTCTGGATCATAACTGAAACATCCCCTTAAATCTTGACATCAAAACACACAAAACCGCCATGAATGACTTGCTCCTTAAATGTGCGAGGATGCCATGCAAAATGATTTTATGATAAACTGCCTTGTCTACAAAGCAATATGATTAAATATTAGCAGTTTATGTTTCTGAGTTCTACAACATTATAATTTTTATAGGTTTCAATGTTTTAGGTTTGGTTAACCGTCCTGAAGAGATTGAAAAAGAGAAGAATCAAAAGGGATTCCAGGTGGGGCGGCGGGTGAATTTGAGATAGCCAATATTGGCCCCCAACCGCAGCCCAACACCGGAACGGATTGGGGCGAGAGTGACATCATCGCGTTTCATCAGGGTAAGGCCAACGCCGCCAACAATATAGGCTGACCCTGTCACCCCACCGAAATTCTGGTAGATAAAGTCAATGTTTTTAAGATTGTAGACCAGGATCATGGTTTTTGAACCGCTGGCACCAAAGTCATAGCCAACAGAGGGGCCTTGCCAATAAATCGCATGTTTGCCAAGTGATTTTGTATGGAGCTTGCCTTCACCATAACGCAGTCCGGCAATAAAGGCACCGCCGCCCTCCTCACCAAGAATGTAGCCATTGGGGCGGCCACTTTTTTTAAAGGCTCTGGCAATTGCTTTTGCCAGCCCCTTGGTTATCTTGCCAAAGAAACGGTGTCCAGCTTCTGAAATTTCATTTTCGCTATATTCCTGGTCATTATAGAGTTGGCTATAGCCTTCCTGCTTATCCCGGTAAGGGGGCGGGGGTGCTGTATCATAATCTGGGGCAGGTCGATAACCAGGCTGGGTACGTGCTGCGTCCCTGTCATTATAGTCACGGCTCTGCCGGGAGGTGTCTGTGGGTCTCTGATGGCTCTGGTTTCCATAATTTGGGGAGGGGTAACCGTTATTCTGGCTCTGGCCGTCGGTACCTGAAGGGGTTGTTCCATTTGCTGACTGGTCCGGGATGCCATAATATCCATAATTGCTTTGGCGGTCGCCTGGCGGGGTGTAGGGCGCGGCAGGTGGGCGGTAAGGATTATAGGATTTTTGTCCTTTGCCCCGACCTGAATCCCGTCCTGTATCTTGGCTGTAGCCACGGTTTCCATAATTGGGCTTTTGGTAATCATATTCGCCTGGCTCTGTGTAGGTACGTCCCTGGTTGCCGCCATTATATTTTTGTGATGGCGGTGCGTATTCCTGTGCACTGGCTAAAGGGTACTGGCTCGCGGATAGCCATAACAGAGACAGGGACACAAGGATTATTTTGGGAGTGGGGGAGGTCATGGCAGTAAGCACTTGTTGCTAGAGAAAACGTCACTTTAAATGGGGGTAGGTATATCCCTTAAAGCCTTTTAACTAGAGCAAAATGCATTTAATCTCGATCATTCTTTTGCTCTAGAATCCTTATTGGTCGCATACTTTAACCAGACAAGCCGATTCGACTTGCCTTCATTATGCTCTAGGTAATTTATCCGCTAACTATGGCGGTTTCATGCCTGTATCTTTCCTGGTTTTTGGGGGGATGAAAATTTGCCTGCCCAATAATTCAGGGCAGGCTTGTTACCTGAGGGCAACAGAGGGGGATGAGGGAAGGGTGGCAGGGTGCTGGCGTAGTGCATTGTTGTTGGGGACATAACGAAATCAAGATTTGAGGAAGGGAAAAGCACATTTTTCTGTGAGGGGTGTATATCCAAAACCAATATTCTGTTGTAAACTTTAACTGATTCGTCCTTGTCCTGATTTATGGGGCAGGGCAGAGAATAATTGGTAAGCCATGAAACCTTTTTGCTCTTGCGGTATCGTTATTGATTGAATGTGCCTGGTTTTGTGTAAAACACCATTTGAGAGTTTGTCCTGTCCAGTGCATAGTGCGATCAAGCCGTTTTTGCAAGTCGTCCTGGTAGCAGTCCTGATGTTCCCGCGTTGTATTTATTATCTAAAAAATTATTCATTCAACCAAAGGAGATATTATGCAGGATATGAGACAACTTGGAGACCTTGATTTGGCAGCCCTGATTTCAAGCCGGATTTGCCATGATGCCATTGGCCCGGTCGGGGCTATATCTAATGGGCTTGAGGTTCTTGATGATGACCCCGATGACTCAATGCGGGAATTTGCCCTTGATACAATCCGGAAAAGTGCAACAAGTGCGTCCTCAAAGCTGATGTTTGCCCGTTTGGCTTACGGCGCAGCGGGGTCTGCTGGCTCGCTGATTGATATGCGCGATGCCCATGCTGTTGCAGTTGGTTTTGTTGGAGATGGCAAGCACAATTTGCATTGGCACTGTGAGCTTTTGAGTTTGGGCAAAGACAAGGTCAAGCTTGTGCTGAATATGGTGGTTCTGGCTCTGGCCGTCTTGCCACGGGGCGGCGATATTACTGTGACAGTCAGCGGCAATGAAGAGCAGACCCAGTTTGAGATTGTCTGTGAAGGCAAGCGTGCCAGGATTACGGATGGTATCCTTGAACTGTTGGATGGTACTTCTCTTGAAGAGCTCGATTCACGCTCAATTCAGCCTTATTATGCTGGCCGGGTGGCAAAAGAGGCCAGAATGGCGATTGGCATGAAGCAGATCAATGAAGACAAGGTCATGATTATCGCGGCCTAGTGCATACTGCCAGCAAATCGAATCTATTTGCGGGTTAAGATATGCGCCAATAAAGAGCTAGGGCAAGGTCGGCTGACGGAACCGCAGGTTGCCCTAGGCCAGGGTTTTGCGGCTTTAGGCCATGCGTATAAGTCGGAATAATACTTATGTTTCCTGGGGCAATTTAAGGGGGCATTAACCTTATTTCCCTACAACTAGAGGCAATGAAAGTGAAATGCAGTTGATTTAGGTCCGCTGCTTTTTTAGGTCTTTAAGGGCACATACAGAACTGTGGCCTATATAGGAGTATTTGTGGATGCCCCACTGTCTTGTGATGGATGATAGCCAGGCTGTTCGTAAGATTGTACGGACACTGCTGGAAAAAAATACTGACTATACTGTGGTTGAAGCGGCTAATGGCCGTGAAGGCTATGACTTTTGTGTCGAGCAAATACCGGAACTTATTTTTGTTGATAATAATATGCCAGTCATGGACGGTATGGATTTTTTGCAGGCACTGAGAAATATTGCTGGTGAGGCCACACCGCATATTGTCTATAGTTGCCGTGAACTTGACGCAGAAGAAATAAGTGCTGCCATGGAAAAGGGGGCTACTGACTTTATCATTAAGCCGTTTAGCAGTGAAAAACTTTTCCAGAAGATGAGCATTGCACCAAGCCACGCATAATAAAAAGCCCTGTAGAGTAGTCTCTACAGGGCTTTTTTGTGTTACAGGGCTGTCAAATAAACAGGGTGATGTCAGAATGTTGGGAGGCTGGAAGGAAAGTTGCTGCCCCAGCATAGTCCAGCCCGTCGATAAAATCATCCTTGGTGAAGCCAAATGTATCCACCGTCATCTGGCAAGCAATGAAACGGACATCGGCTTCCTGGGACAAGTCGCGCAATTCCTCAATCGAGGCCACGCCCTTGTCTGAAAATGTCTTTTTCATCAAGCCAGTCGCCATATTTTCAAAACCTGGCACGATGCTGGACACTGCATTGGGGATCGGCCAGTTGACCTTGCGCATGGCATCACTGCCAAAAGGCATCTTCATGGGCATGGCAGGGTTGCCCAACGGGCTGATCTTGAGGTCAAGATCCTTTTTCAGCAATAGCAGACCGTAAAATGTAAAGAAAATAGAGACTTCCCATCCCATGGCCGCCGCAGTTGAGGCGAGGATAAAGGGAGGGTAAGCCCAGTCCAGTGTGCCCTTGGTGGCTATGATGGACATGGAGGGGGTCTTGCTGTCCTCGTATTTCTTCATCTGCTCAGAAAATCGGGTCTCAAACCACTCATCCATCTGTTGCTGGCTTGCCTTGCTAAAATCCAGGCCAGTAGGTTTGTTGGTCATGTTGTTCATGGGCGTGTCCTTTTAGTGTATATTTGCGTTATGGGTGTCCTAATTTTTACGGATATAAAAACTGTAGACATCTTTCGATGATCCCTGGCCTGCCAACTCATTGCCAGTTGTTTTGCAAAAAGAGGCGATGTCCTGGATGGCACCAGGGTCTGTGGTCAGAACCTTGAGAATATTGCCAGTTGGTAAAGCTTTCAGGGCTGTGCGCGTCTTGAGTATAGGCAATGGACAGCTCAGGCCGCGTGCATCAAGCAATTGGTCAAATTTTTCCAGTGAAGTTGTTGTCATGGTATGTTCCTTTCAGTCATGGGTGAATGAAAGCCTGTTGGACAAGCCAGTGTCGTGATCGACCCTGGACAACCAAAGGCAGGAATGAAAAGTTCCGGAACAATTAGGCCTGAGTATAATACAGACCAGTTGGTATATACAAATATCAAGATATAACAAACTATATGGTTTGTATAGTTGTTTTTGTTCTTTTTTTTGGGGGATGGTTATCTTTACTATGATCCATAGGCTGCTTCCACTATCATACCACGCTACGACAGTGGCAGGGTCTAGTGCATAGTCAAGCAAACCGTTACGGTTTACGGGTTAAGATATGTGCCATCAAGGGGTTTAGGACACCCACAAAAATAACGGCGTTGATGTAAGTGTTAAAGCGATCACTGACCCAAACTATATTTTGTCATGGCAAGACTTTGATCTTGCCATCCATGCTGAAGATTTTGGCCTTACAGCAAGGCTGGTTCATATCTGCAATCTTCACGGTATGGATCCCAAGATCTTGCGTCTTGGGATGACAAGAGAGAGATGTTGTTTATCATATACAAATAAGTTGATTCACTTATTCCTGAACCTATCGTTAGGGCGAGATCGGCTGACCGAACAGGCTTGCGGGCGGCTTTGTGGCTGTTACTTTCCTGTAGTTACCAAATGGGTACACTCTGATTTTTATAAAATAAAGGTAACTCCCCAGCTTGTTTTAGGTGCATTAACTAATTGATAAATAACGATAAAAATAAATCGTTATTTTTAAAACCACTAAAATATGATCATTTTTCCATTAAAAAACAGGATTTTTAGACTCAATAGTTCGGACAGTTTTCACCCAACAAAAAAATAAGTGAGCCCTCAATTTGTGGGAAGATGGTGTTGTAAACGACATCAATCCTTCAAAACGGAGGAACTCATGGACATTGTAACAACTGTTCTGGATCAAATGCC
>JAJRRF010000298.1 GCA_024279735.1 Alphaproteobacteria bacterium | reverse complement strand
GATAAATAACGATAAAAATAAATCGTTATTTTTAAAACCACTAAAATATGATCATTTTTCCATTAAAAAACAGGATTTTTAGACTGTATTCCGCTTGAAACCGCGTATTTACGTGAAAAAAGAAGCTGGGGAGTTACCATTATTTTGTCTCTTCAAATGCTCATGTACCCAAGTACACTGCGCTTTTCGTCAACAAAACAATGCCGCCTTGTCACAAAATAATTGGTTATGCAAGAGGTCTAATAGACTTTTCTAATGACTTGTGAGTGGACTTTCAAATGGGGCATGGCCAACCAGCCTAGCCTCCCTGTCGCAAATCATCACCTCAACAGATATCTCTTCCATCCTTAAGATGCGCTTGCATTCGTCCTGTGCCAGCTTTGCAATATGATGCCCAAGTGGCAGGTGCTCCTGCTGCGCTATTGTCAGGACTTGCAGGCCTGTATTGGCGTGTCTTGCCTGGCTCACAACAGATGGGCTTGCCCCGATGAGGGACATTTGCTGGGCCAGCCAGGATGTGTCGACTGAAAAACGCTTGGAATGAAGATCACGTCTGCCTTGTGCCAGTTTGGAAAATTTTCCAAAGCCTCCGGCTACGCTGACCTTGTCTATCGGAACCTTGCGTAAATACTTCAGTGTACCGCCAACAAAATCACCCATATCAATATAGTGCTCTTCCCCCATATTTGGGTAAAGGCTCTGTATCATGCGCTCTGAGGTTGAGCCAACACAGGCTGCAATATGTTGCGCCCCTGTTGCCTGGGCTACGTCAATGCCACGATGGATGGAATGGATCCAGGCGGAGCAGGAATACGGTACGACAATGCCGGTTGTGCCAAGGATGGAGATACCGCCAATTATTCCAAGCCTGCCGTTAAGGGTCTTTTCCGCAAGTTTTTTGCCATTTTCGACGGAAATTTCAATGCCAATGTCAGGGGAGAGGTCATGGTTGGCACATAGTTCCAGGACAACTCCAGTCATCATTTTTCGGGGCACGGGGTTGATGGCAGGCTCGCCAACAGCCAGAGGCAGGCCAGGCCGGGTAATAGTGCCAACACCTTCCCCAGCCTTAAAAACAATGCCAGTATCCGGTGAGCCAAAACTGACCCTTGAAAGGATCAGCGCGCCGTGGGTGACATCGGGGTCATCGCCTGCATCTTTGACGATTGCGCTTTGGTACCAGGCCTGTCCAGAGTCCTGTTGTGCTATCTGAAAGGTTGGTGTCTGCCCCTTGGGCAATGTGATTGTAATTTCTTTTGCCGCTTTGCCTGTGATGAGGCCAATCAGGGCAGCCTTGGTGGCAGCGGTTGCACAGGCTCCGGTTGTCCAGCCATAGCGTAGCTTTTTGCCTTGTTCTTTGCCCATTTACTGTTGCCCATTTTCTGACAGACGATAGCTTCGGGGGGTATAGACAAGGCTGGACTGGTCTGGCCAGGAGATGATACGGCTTTTGGATGAGCCAAAAATGACGACTGTACGCATGTCTATTATGGACAGGTCAAGTTCGCTGAGCTGTATGATATGGAGTTCTTCGTCAGCCCGCTCCAAATTTTTGCCAATCAGCACAGGGGTTGAGCCAGGGCGTTTTTCTGAAATGAGCTTGGCAGCCTGCTGTATTTGCTGTTTGCGGGTTTTTGAGGCGGGGTTATAGAGGGCAATAACCATGTCAGAGTCCAGCGCAGCCAGCAGTCTTTTCTCTATAATTTCCCATGGCTTGCGTATATCAGACAGCGAGATGGTGCAAAAATCATGGCCAAGCATCGCTCCTGCCTTGGCGGACGCTGTCTGCATGGCTGAGATGCCTGGCAGGACAGAGATAGATATTTCAGGCCAGCCCCTAGCAGTAGCTGTCGGGTTATTGCCTTGGGACAGGTCACCTGGGGCTGGTTCATCGAGAACTTCCATAACGGCTGAGGCCATCGCAAAAATTCCAGGATCCCCAGAAGTCACGAGGGCGACCTTTTTTCCCTGTGCTGCAAGATCAAGGGCTTCACGGGCGCGTTCTGCCTCAACCCTGTTACCTGAGGCGTGGAGCGTCTTGTCTGCCTTTAGTCCAGACAGCAAATTGAGGTAGGTGTCATAACCGACCCAGTCGCTGCATTCCATCAGGCAGTCATGGCTTTCCAGCGTCATCTTTTTAAGGGAGCCTGGTCCAATGCCAATAATATTAAGGCTGCCAGCGGGGCGACCAAAACGCTGGACATCAATGGGGGCAGAGCTGATGGCAATCACCAGTTGTTCTGTCTCAATAATTTCTTCACAGCTTGCCCAGGACTGGGTCAGGGCTTCGTGCATAACAGCTTCGTTTATTTTTGGTTGGTCAGCATAGCGAATGGCCTGGCTGTGGGAGAAAGAGAATTGGCTGGCATAGTCCTGTTTAAGCATTGACCTGATATGGTGTGGGCTGGACTGGGCAGGAAGCAGTAGGCTTGCGATTGCCTGGGGAGCAATATTATGATGCCCCAGATCCTGTAAAACTGTTTTGATACAAAGGGACTGCGGATTTTTAATGCCAAGGGTAATGCAGCAAGGATAGTAAAGCAGGCCATTTTCTGGGACAGGCTGATTCTTCCAGGAAATATGAATACTTATTTTGCCATCACCGGAGGGTTTGAGACCGCTGGCTTCCAGCCAGGGAGCCTTGCCCTCAATCCGTGTTGTTGTGCCGCTGAGCAGGTTTGACGTAATTGTTTTGGCCTGGGATGGGTTTGCCAGGATATAGCCTTCAGGGGGGGATTCGAGGGCAATGCCGAACTTTCGTGCGCCTGATCCGGTAATGGCAGCATAGGCATTCAGGGTCTGAGCCAGGTTGCCAGCCAACTCATTGCCGCCCGTCAGGCCGCCAATCAGGGGGACAATAGTTTCCCCGTCTTCAGAAACCGCAAGAACAGGCGGTTCCGTGCGCTTGTTCTTTAGAGCAGGGGCAAGAACGCGGATCAGGATACCGGCAGCGCAAATGCCAATAATGGTGTAGCCCTTGGACATCAGGGCAGGGAGTGTTGCGCCAAGATCATTAAAGCTACGGTCTGCATTCTGGACACGTTTTTGCAGTCCCCAAATTTCAGAATCAGGCAGGGCTGAACGGATATGAAGCGCGGTATCAAGTCCTGAAGTGTTGAGTACTATAATGGCTGTCTTGGACATTTTGCAGAATGCCTTTTCAGGATAATATGAGGCTGGGACTATAGTAGCACTGAAACCTGGTTTTGCAAATATTCAAATATTAATATCAATATGGAACGGGTCGGAAGCATCTAGCCGACTTCACTACCAGGCACAAAAATCATTGAAAAATAGGGGACATTTCCAGGGGTCACATCTTTGACAGCCTGAACATTCTGGTTGGTCATTGTGGCACGTTCCACATAGACAGCCTGTGCCAGTCTGCCCGATTTGGCAAGTGCCTGCCTGACCTTTTTAAAGGTTCGTCCCAGCTTGATAATAGCAATGGCATCACCCTGCTCCAGCCGTGACACTATATCGGCTTCTGGCAGTGTTCCAGGAATGACGGTCAGGGTGTCGTTGCGTGACACCCACGGAGTTCCTGCTGCAATGGGGCCTGCAAAAATGGAGGAAATTCCTGGTATGATAACGGTTTGATAGCGTTCATTCAGGCGTTTATACCAGTACATGAAAGAGCCATAGACGAAGGGATCGCCAGCACAAAGCAGGGCTATATCTTGGCCGCCGTCCATAAGTTCTGCCAGCTGGGTGGAGGTTTCGTCATAAAAACGGTACATCCGGTCGAGATAGTCTGGCTGGTCAGCTTCAGGCCCTGCTGTCACAGGGTAGACCAAGGGCAACAGGGTTTGCGATGGACTAAGGTGCGGGCTGGCCGTTTTCAGGGCATTGCCATGTCCCGCCTTGGCTGTTGGATAGGCAATCACCTGGGCAGCCTGTAAATGCCGTAATGCCTTCAGGGTGATGAGTTCCGGGTCTCCCGGACCCAGCCCAATCCCGAAAAGCCGTCCTGTTGTCATCTTAACTCTTCTTTTTATTATTGATGAATCTGAAATACCCAAAACCTACTCTTTTTTCTGGGCTATGGCATTGATGGCTGCAACGGTCATCGCTGATCCGCCGCGCCTGCCATGAATGGTGATATATGGCACATTCAGCGGGCTGTTTGCAAGGGCTTGTTTGGACTCCGCAGCCCCAACAAATCCCACAGGCATCCCAATTATGGCTGCGGGTCTTGGCCACCCTGTTGCCAATCCGTCCAGCAGATGAAACAGGGCGGTGGGGGCGTTTCCAATGGCAATGACAGAGTTTTCGATATGCGCTTGCCACAGTTCCAGAGCCGCAGCTGAACGTGTTGTCCCCATCTTGGCTGCAATATCTAGGGTTCTGTCATCCCTTAAGGTGCAGATGATTTCATTATTGGCAGGCAGTCTTTTTTTTGTAATGCCGCTGGCAATCATATGGGCATCGCACAAAATTGGCGCGCCGCTTTCCAAAGCCTTGCGCGCAATGGCTACCACATCCTGGCTATAGGCCAGATCCTGGGGTATGTCCGTCATGCCGCAGCTATGTATCATGCGGACAGCGACGCTTTCCATTTCTTTTGGCAGGGTGTCAAGACCCGCCTCAGCCCGTATAATGGCAAAGGATCTGTCATATATTTCTGACCCATCCTTGATATAGTCATGACGGTCTTTGGGAGTGTCTTGAGTGTTCATGCTGGCTCGGTTCTTGTTCATAGTACACGACTAATTTGCATAAGACATTGAAAAAGCGTTAAGATTTTCTGATTTGTTTCACGACATAATGAGGAAACCTTATGAAACACTTGATCAATGCCCTGCAAGGAAGCCTAAAAGAATATATTCCACTTC
>JAJRRF010000297.1 GCA_024279735.1 Alphaproteobacteria bacterium | reverse complement strand
TAAACTGTCTCATGAGCAGGTTCAGGAGGTCGAGCGCAAGATCAACCACAGGCCAAGAAAAATCCTGGACTACAAGACACCACATGAGGTCTTCTCAAAGCGACGCAGGCTGAGTGTTGCGTTTCACTGTTGAAGGGGCGGTATAATAAATATTTTTTAGGCTTTCCAAATAGATGGCCATATTGTATTCATATAAAAAACCACACCCATTTAGGAATTATTCATAATGACCCATAAAAATAAAAGCTTAAAAGAATTACTTGAACTCGAAGAAGAAATACAAAACCTCATTAAGATGAAGCGTGAAGAAGAAAAGGGGAATTTCTTAAAGCGCGTTGACGACCTTGCCAAAGAAAGCGGCCTTTCAAATGACGAGGTGACTGCCCTTTTCGACAAGTCAAATCGCAAAGGTGTCCTGCCCCCTAAATACAGAAATCCAGAAGACCCTTCACAAACCTGGAGCGGACATGGACGCAAGCCAAAATGGTTTCAAGATCTGCTTGACCAGGACAAAAACAAGAATGATTTCCTGATCTGATATTTTATCTGGAAATACTAACGTCCCACATTGACATAACCCAATACAGGATGACGAGGCATTCAAGGGTAAGAAACTTTTTATCTAAAGCCTTGTTATCCTGTAGTCATGTGCAGAACTCCCCGTTTCAATTTAGAAACGCAACATTCAGCTTGCTGGCAACAAAAGTGCGCCCTTAAGGTATAAACCTTATAGTCCTGCACCTATTATCTATATACACCCTATATCTAAGCAATAAGTGATAGAGAGCCCGCACATAAAAGTCGGCATATAAGGACAACGCAGACAGATACCTGATTATTCGGACATGACAGACAAGAGGATATTATTAGAATGCCATCCATCATTGATGAAAGCCTTGAGTTTACACCGCTAAACCTGGCAATTCTCACTGTATCCGATACCAGGACACTTGCCACAGACAGCTCTGGGGACACACTGGAAAAACTTGCCACAGAAGCCGGGCATATTCTCAGGCAGCGCACACTGCTGAAGGACGACATACCCGCCATCCGCGCCCAGGCAGAAAAATGGATAGATGACGATACCATTCAGGTTGTCCTCACCACTGGCGGCACTGGCCTGACAGGCCGTGATGTCACGCCGGAAGCCTTGCGCCCACTTTACACCAAGGAAATTGAAGGATTTTCTGTCCTGTTCCACATGATCAGCTTTCAAAGCGTCGGGACATCCACCATCCAGTCCCGCGCCTGCGCCGGTCTCTGTAAAAACACCCTGATCTTTTCTCTTCCCGGCTCAGGCGGTGCTTGTAAGGATGGCTGGAACGGCATCTTAAAATACCAGCTTGACAGCCGCCACATGCCCTGTAATTTCGCTGAAATTTTCCCCCGGATGCTGGAAAGCTAAAACATCATTCCCTCGGCTTGCCAGCGAGCATAGTCCTGTCCATCATCTATATCATTCAGCACATCCAGTATCACCACATTCCGCCCTGACAGATTTTTGACAGTATCATCGAAAGTCTGCGCTGAAGACCATGTCACATCCCTGAATATTCCTTGCAGGACTGCCGGTGTTCTCTTCATGCCAACCAGCCAGTACCCCCCGTCCTCCCCTGCACCCAGCACAATATCGGCCTGCCCCAGAGTCCTGAAGGCTGCACTTATCCTGGCAGGTGTAATCTGCGGAATATCACTGCCGACAATCAGGACTGGGCCTGGCGGCATATCCATGAAAACAGACTGCATCCGCTTGCCAAGATCACCCCGCCCCTGACCTATAGCCTGTTGGTCTGGCAACACGGAAAAAAAAGGAACAGCCTGGTCAGGCGACACCGAGACCACAGTATTCCACCTTTTTTCGCCCCTAAACCGCCCAAGTAATACCGCCAGGTTATGACGATAAAAACGGGTGGCCTCAACAGGGCCAATATCCTTCCCAAGGCGGGTCTTGACCCTGCCCAGACCTGGCCTTTTTGCCATCACCACCAGAGTCCGGCAACAATAGCTCTGCACTGCCTTGCTATTTATTCCCACCCGATTTTTCCCCCTTTTTTTCAGGCATGGCCCCAACAGGTTTTCCCTGATAAAAATGCTGTATCCGCCCAGGTGATACGCCAGAAAAATACATCATGATACATAAAAAGTTACGGCTGACCCGTAAAAGATAACCATATTCTTGATAACGGCATGGGCTTGTGATTGCAGCCACCTCCAGCTGAACCAGTCGGGCTGCCCCTATCTTGCGGACAAGATCTACATCTTCCATAATGGGTAACGCTCCATATCCCCCAACCTCATCATAGAACGCCCTGGAAATCAGCAAACCCTGATCCCCATAAGGCAACCCCAAAATTCGGCAACGCAGGTTCACAGCCCACTCAACTATTGACGGACGCAGTCCCTCCGTGTCCAGCGAGAATCTAAAATAAGCGGCCTGTTCTTTTTCTGGCAAAATCACTGGGGAGACAAAGGCAGCCACAGCCTCCTCCCATCCTGCGCCCAATACAGTATCTACATGCAAAAACAATAACCACTCGCCTTTCGCGGCTTTTGCCCCCCTGGCAAGCTGGCTTCCACGCCCAGAACTACCCCTGACAAATACCGCTCCCATTTCATCACATATCTGGAAAGTCTCATCAGAAGAGCCGCCATCACTGACTATAACCTCACGCACCAACCCATTCATGACTGCCGGCATAAGGGAGACTAATATTTTGGCAATATACTGCCTGGATTGCAGCGTTGGAATGATGACTGAAATCATTGAAGCAAGCCTCCTCCTGTTCCTGTTCACCAACACTATTTAAGGCCTGCCAAACATATTTTTGTTAAAGACAAGCCACCCGACCAAACAATAACATATATACTCAGATTCCACCAAAACCCAGTGAGATGTTGACATAGTGTTCTTATTTGATTCAGAATAGGATCATGGATCATAGAAGCTACCTTACAGAACAGGGCAATTGCACGAAATTTTATGATTTTATAAATTCAGCTCCAAAATATTAAATTGAAACGGCAATTAGGGCGTTATTTTTTGTTTTTTTGAGTGGATAGTGTTTTGGTTCAAATTTT
>JAJRRF010000296.1 GCA_024279735.1 Alphaproteobacteria bacterium | reverse complement strand
CATCGTCGGTTTGCGCAACAATGCTTCAAGTGTTTCTTCTTGTTCTTCTGTAAGGTAGCCTCCATGATCCATGATCCTATTCTGAATCAAATAAGAACACTATGTCAACATCTCACTGGGTTTTGGTGGAATCTGAGTATATCATGATTTAACGAGCCAAAATTCCCTATGTGGGATGGGGTTATGTCACACTACAGCCATGACCATACAAATAATCTTTGCCCAAAGGCATGACCCATCAATTTGGCAAAGCCTGGCATGGACATCCGTTCACATGACAACCAACACATTGTCTTCACAGCTAAGCCCCTTTTCGGCAATTGGTACAGGAGAGAACTATAATAATAAAGACAAAAAGTAACATCTGTGCATTAATATTAATACACGTTTGCGCAATAGATATATTGTTATGCTCTTAACTATAATATCAGACATCCCTCATCATCATAGCAGGATTTACTCCTGCATTCCATGTTTCCAGACCGTGAGACGCGATAACACAAGAAAGTGAACCCTTGCCTTGTGGGTTATGGTCTCTGTCCTGAACCAGGACGTTTTGACCAAGCCAAAGCTTATGGTGCAACGTTCCGGTCAACAACAGAGCTGTTGACCGACATGAGCCCGATTTCAAACAAATATTCTTAACTTTATGAACTGCAAGACCTGAAAACTCGCGCTGACAACCTGCCCCATAACCCCTTACACCGCCCACAACGCCCCGAGGCCGAAGGGCACGGCGGCGAAGGGGGCGAAGGGGGCGACGGCGACTTCTGCGTCTTCACACAGGGTAGCGATCAGTACCCACTCCTTGTCGCGCAGTTCAAAGGCTTCCAGGGTCTGGATATCGGGGTCGACAAACCAGAGATGGGACACCCCAAAATCTGCATAAATCTCTCTTTTTTCATTCCTGTCATAACGCGCTGCAGAAGGGGACAACACCTCACAAATCCAGTCTGGCGGGGTCTCGAACCAGGCTGTTTCCGGCAGGGATGGCATGTTTTCACGTCGCCAGCCTGCCAGGTCAGGCACGCAGATTTGCCGACCCAGATGCAGTTCTGGCTCTACCAAAATAATCCAGCCGCCTGGGCCGCCATTATCGCCGTCATGAAAAGGCGAACCAATCTTTCGATCCAACACAGATGAGGAACAGGCATGTTTAGGGGCAGGACGCGGCTGCGTCACCAGCCTGCCATTGAGTATTTCCGCAACCCTGTTGGACGGCACTGCCAACAGGTCTTGATATGTCGCTGTTTTAAGAACAGGTTCACCCATAATGTCTACTTCCCTGGAAAAAGGTTCTGTGCCATCATAGCGCAAAGCCAGGGAAAGTACAAACAGGCCAGCTCCCCAACTGCGCTTCTGCCTGTTCCATTCCCCCTTCCCTTGCCGCTGTTTCACCGCTAGGATAAAGGCTAGAGTTGTCCTGTTACTTCCACAATAAGGGTTTGCCAGCATGGAATTTCTGTCCCAACTGCCGCATATTGACATGAACTATACCAACATGTCCCTGATTGCTGTGGCCGGCCACTTTCTCAGCGCAGCCCTGGCCACAGGCCATGCCATCATCAACAAGGTCAACCCACGCAGTGCCATTGGCTGGGTCGGGCTGTTCTGGCTGTCCCCGTTTATCGGGGTGCTGGCCTATTATATTTTTGGCATCAACCGTATCCGCCGCAAGGGCGCGAAACTGGGGATTGACAGGCTGACCGCTTTGGCACGGGAACAAGAACACTGCTTTACCCCGCAGGACTTTGCGGGCAGGCCTGAAATTGCCAATTTGAAAGACCTGGCCCAGCTGGGAAAATCACTTTCTGGCCGTGAATTGCTTGATGGCAACAGCATTACACCGCTGCAAAACGGCGACCAGGCCTATCCTGAAATGCTCAGGGCTATTGGCGAGGCACAAACCTCTGTCTGCCTGACCAGCTTTATTTTCCGCCATGACACCATTGGCCGCCAGTTTGTCGAGGCACTGGCCGCAGCCAAGGAACGCGGGGTTGATGTGCGGGTGATTATTGACGGGGTTGGCGGCGGCTATCTGTGGTCGCGCACGGCCTTTGCCCTGCGGCGGCGCAAGATACCGACGCAACGCTTTATGCACTCCTTTGTGCCCTGGCGGATGCCCTATCTCAATATGCGCTCCCATAAGAAAATACTGGTGATTGACGGCATCACCGGCTTTGTCGGCGGCATGAATATTGCTGATGAGAATGTCCATGAGGGCAAGAAAAAACATGTCATTAATGATATCCATTTCAGGGTTGACGGCACTGTGGTGATGCATTTGGCCGCCGCCTTTGCTGAAGACTGGCTGTTCTTGACAGGTAAACAAATTAAGCGAAACCGCTGCTTTCCTGCCATTACCCGTCAAGGCCATAGCGTGGCGCGAGGCATTGCCAGCGGCCCGGATGAGGACAATGAAAAACTGCAATGGATCATGAGCGGCGCAATCGGCACGGCCAAAAACCACATCCAGATCATGACCCCCTATTTCCTGCCTGACCAGCGCGTTTTGGCGGCTTTGTCCCTTGCCGCCCTACGCGGGGTTCATGTCGAGATATTGGTTCCGGGCAAAAGCAACCACCGCTATATTGACCATGCCGCCTGGGCGCAATATGAACAGCTGCTCAAGCCAGGCTGCCGCATCATCCACAGCCCTGCCCCGTTTGACCATTCCAAGCTGATGACAGTTGATGGCAGCTGGGCACTGCTTGGCAGCACCAACTGGGATGCCCGTTCGATGCGGCTTAATTTTGAGTTTAATATTGAGATTTATGACCACAGGCTGGTTGGCACGATTGTCAGCTTCATAGATGAGAAGATAAAGGCTTCAAGGGAAATCACCCTGGCCGATGTGCAAAACCGCTCCACCCTGCGCAAACTCCATGACGGCGGCCTGCGCCTGCTTCAGCCTTATTTGTGAGAGGGAACTAATCCAAAAAACTATTGCAAATCTAAATATGACGTGGCATGACCAACCTTGCGACAGCTAACAACATTTGGAGGCCATTGGGAGGGGCTGTAAGGCATGTCACAAGGTGAAGGCTGGCTACAAATTTCCACACATGGCTTTGCCTCGTTCAACAAATCCAGGCCGCCAGGGCATTTGGTCAAGGAACTTGTACAGAACTCATTTGATGCCATTGGCGAAAACTCCGGTACAGTAACCCTTGACTACTATACAGAAGACGGACGCTTCCATGTCTATTGCCGCGATACAGGCAGCGGCCTTGATGACCTTGATGACCTGCGTGTGGTTTACCTCACCCACAAGACTGACAGTCACCTGAAACGGGGAAGGTTTGGACGTGGCTTTAAGGAAATCCTGTCTGTTGCTGATGAGGCATTGGTTGGAAGCGGGACAAACGGCCTTCATTTCAAGGTTGAAAATGGGGAGCAGGTCACCCAAAAAGTAACCCTGGAAAATCCTCAAAAAGGTGCAACTGTCAACATGTTATTTCCTTGGCCAGAAGAAACAGCCCAGGAATTTGACAGCTATTTTTCTGCCTTCCTGATTCCCCACAACATCACTTTTCTGCTCAATACAACCCCTGTCCCTGTAAGGTCTGCCCACTATAGCGTTGCCACTTCCCTGCCCACCGAAATTTACAACACCGAAAGTTCTAGCTGGCGCAAACCAAGGCGCAAGACCATTATTGAACTGGTAGAGTGTAGGGAAAATGAGCTGCCCTTCATCTATGAAATGGGTATTCCTGTTGCCAGTGCTGAATGGTCTGTGCCCTTTCATGCCAATATCCTGCAACGGGTGCCGATGAACCCCAACCGCGATGCCCTTGCGTCAGGTTATGCGAAACGCATTCATGCCGCTTCCCTGTCCACCATCCTGCCAGACCTCGAAAAAGAAGAGGCAACTGCTGACTGGGTTGGCAGTGCAGGGGCCAAATGTGACCCAAAGGTTCAAAAGGATATTCTCGATAAGGCCTTTGGTGAGAATGCTGTACGTTCAGTGCCGAATATGGGCAAACGTGACTATGACCATGATGCAGAACGGACAGGGGCGCAAATCATAAAAACATCGCAAATGTCAGGAGGTTTTCGTGAAATGGCCAGGGAACATTTGCCAAGTGCCAAACAAAGGGTTGAACGGGTCGCAGAAGAACAACGCCAGAAAATCACAGAGCAAAGCTTTACCCTTGAAAGCCATAACAAGACAGATAAACGTTTGCTATGGATCAAGAACCAGGGCGGCCATGACCATGTCAATAAATGCCTGTCTTTCGCTGTCTGGTTTTGCCAACACCTTGTCAATTCGACAGATGACCCTGGTATGCCTGTCACAGGGGCTTTGGCTCTTGGGAGTGATGGGAGCTTTGATGGGTTCGATGTTGATATATTTATGGCGCATTGGAGCGATGACAACATCCTGACCCTGGCACTTGACGAGGACTGTTTTTGGCAAGACCCCTTTGGCGCATTGGCACTCAGTATCCTGGTTCACGAAGCAGCCCACTCCCGCAATCATCATCATGGAAAAAGTTTTGGAAATGAGGTTGAAAGACTGGCGGGCGTTGCCGCCCAGACGATGTTCCTCAACAGTTCATATATTCAAACCCAATGGCCTGGACTTATGAAACAGGCCTGATCCCAGACATGTCATCCAACACTCGCTAACACCAGCCCCCTTCAGGGAGCTGGCACACATCTTTCTTAAAACTCCAAAAAACAAAAATGGTTAGCCACCAACTGCCCTTATGTTGCAAACTTCAGCAATTTAATCGCGTCAAAGTCTTGCACGCCGCCGCCAACGCGTTTGGTGGTGTAGAACAGGACATAGGGTTTTGCGCTGTAGGGGTCACGCAGGACGCGGATACCAACACGGTCAACAATCAGATAGCCGCGCCGAAAATCCCCAAAGGCAATCGGGGTGGTGTCCGAGCCAATATCAGGCATATCCTCGCTTTCTGCAATCGGGAAGTGGAACAGGCTGGACGTGCCACCTGGCTGGGCTGGCGGCTGCCACAAATAGTTACCGTCTGCATCCTTCATCTTGCGGATGGTTGCCAGGGTCGAGCGGTTCATGACAAAATGGCTGTTGGCACGGTAGGCGGCCTTCAGGCTGTAGACCAGGTCAATCAGGGTGTCACTGGGCGCGGTGGCTGCAAAATCGCCGTCCACTCCCGTTGACACTGTGCCAAGGTTTCCCCAGTTCCAGCTGGCATTATCCACTGTTGCATAGCTGAGAAACCCCTTTGGCTTGCTGACCCCGTCCCCTGTAACAAAGGCCGTCCCCTCTTGCTGGGCAAAGCTTTGCCGCACCTCGTCTGCAATCCACTGGTCAATATTGACCGCGCTGTCATCCAGCAAGGAGGACGTGGCCGCTGGCATCGCATACAGTTCCATAGTCGGAAAATTCAGTTCTTCCAAAGTGGGGCTTGCGGTTTGCGGCCTCGCCTCACTTTCGCCGACCCAGCCCGCCCCTGGTCCGGCCACCGAAAACGGTTTTTTGTAGCTGGTTGAGGAGACCTGGCGCACCCCGCAAATCAACCGCATTGGCGACAGGTCTTTCACCGCGCCCATGATAGAGCTTTCGGTCTGCTGCGGCACAAGATGGCCGCCATCAGGGTCAGAGCCAACCGAAAGGGCCTTGGCTTCCAGAGCCAGGGCAATTGCACGAAATTTTATGATTTTATAAATTCAGCTCCAAAATATTAAATTGAAACGGCAATTAGGGCGTTATTTTTTGTTTTTTTGAGTGGATAGTGTTTTGGTTCAAATTTTTAGCCTCACTTTAGAATTTT
>JAJRRF010000015.1 GCA_024279735.1 Alphaproteobacteria bacterium | reverse complement strand
GGCAGCCAAAAAATCTTGCATCAAGGGTGCTGCGCATCGCCTGCGGCGACCAAGGCCCCTGACCCAATATTTCCTGCCCGCCATCACAGGCCATAATCCATCAGCAAACTGAGTGTTGCGTTTCGGAATTGAAACGGGGTTATTGAAACAAGTGCCAGCCCCGGCCTAACTAAAAATAGCTCCCTACCTAATTTTCAGCCTCATTCGTCCAAAACTTACCGCACCTTGCAGGCCGCCATACACCAGCTGACAAAAGATCCCCCTGCCAAGCCAGACAGCCTGCCAGACAGTGCTGGCCCACAGGCACGGCAGCCCTGCTGCATCTTTCTTGAGGCAACATGCTGATAGGCCAGTCCACCAGCACATGACGAAACCACATTCTGACCCGTGATCACATTATAGGCGGCGGCGACATTCATCGCCCTCAGCTCACGGCTACTGTGGCTCTTGTCAGGCCTGCCTTTACTGAGACGACAAATATTCTCCAAGACCCCTGCTATCGGATAGTTATGCCGCGCCATGAACCGCGCTGCCCATATATCTGCCTCATCTTCACTGGAGGTCGGGAAACGTTGTCGCCTCAGCATAGCATTTATTGTCATCTGTGGGGTTGCAAAACGATTCACCGCATGTCCCAGATCCTGGTGTGCCCACTCATGTGCAAGCCAGAATGCCAATATTTCAACAGGCTTGCCAACAATAGAAATATCAATCATGATAACCCCACCTGGCTTGGCTAGCCCGATCAGGTTTGTCTGGTATGGATAGACCCTGAAATTTTTGCCACTATATTTGAGAAGCTGGCTATAGACCCTAAGCAACTTTTGTCGCGAAAGGACAGGGTTGGCATTGGCAGAAACAACCCCAGTCCAGTCCTCAAATGTCATAGCCTCTCCATAAACCCCGACACCCTGGCTAACTGACACAGTTGCTGATGTTTTTTCCAAGGCATGTCCTGAAGATACCACCACCAAAAGCATGACAAGAGATGCCATTATTAAAGAAGCCTCTTGCCAGCACATCCATTCACCACGTAGCGGCAATTCCTTTTCCCATCGTCTCCCCCTCAAGCGCATATAACTGACCTCCCTCAGGTCCCAAAATTTCTAAAGACTGACCATCTGGCCAGACCCTAAACTTGCGCCTCACTCTTTCCAACTCTTTTTGAGATCCCCCTGAGATCCCCTGTTGTTTCACCCGCCAGCACAACATAAAAAAGACCATTCCCTATAGGAACAGTCTTAATTGTAACACATTTGCTTTATGAGATAAAATGTTAAAAAACTAGCGTGAATAAAATTCGACAACCAGGTTTGGTTCCATATGAACTGGATAAGGCACTTCGGCCAGTTCAGGCACCCTGAGGAACTTGGCTGATTTTTTCTTCTCGTCAACCTCAATATATTCAGGAATGTCACGCTCAGCACTTTGCTGGGCATCAACTACAGTCCCATTGTCACGGGACTTTTCACGGATCTCAATCACATCACCAACCTTACAGCGATAGCTTGGGATATTGACGCGCTGGCCGTTGACCATAACATGCCCATGATTAACGAACTGGCGTGAGGCAAATACGGTTTGGACAAATTTAGCACGGTAAACAATTGCATCAAGGCGGCGTTCCAGCATACCAATCAGGTTTTCAGAGGTATCGCCCTTCATACGGTCAGCATCATTATAAATGCGCTTGAACTGTTTTTCGGTAATGTTGCCGTAATAGCCCTTAAGCTTCTGCTTGGCGCGAAGCTGAATACCAAAATCGGAAAGCTTGCTGCGCCTGCCCTGTCCATGCTGTCCAGGAGGATAGTCACGGATATTGACAGGAGACTTTGGACGACCCCAAAGGTTTTCACCCATACGGCGGTCAATTTTGTATTTTTGCGAATGACGTTTAGACATTGAAATTCCAGTACAAATATCATGGATATTAGAAGATAGATGCACATCCTCCTGAAATGCCACGGAACAGTGTGATCCAAGACAGTCGACAGACCCCAGTTTTTCATGCTGAAATCACGGATATGCGGAAAACCCAGTACGCAATGCGTCCAGGAAGGTTTCCTCTTAGGGATATATGGCTTGCTTGTCAATGCCTATTGTGGCCTGATATATGTAAAACCATAATGCCCCAAACCTTCCTGCCCCAAGAAATCCTGCAAACCTGGCTCAACCTGGTTTGCACGCCCTGTAAAAGCAAGTATATCATGTGGCATCCAACCTTCGAGCCTGCCCCGTAAGGAAAGCCCCTCATCCTGCACTATACTCACAGCCTGGCGCGCAATTGCTGGTGCTGGATCAATAAAGGATACAGACCAAGGGGAAAACGCCCCCAACTCTTCAAGCAATAAGGGGAAATGTGTACAGGCCAAGGCAATATGGTCAGTCCTGCGTCCTTCGTGTTCAACAAAACATGGAGCAACCATCTGCTTGACGGCCTCCAGATCCACCGCCTGCCCTGCCATTTTCCGTTCCGCCTGTGCTGCGAGACCATCTGCACCAACAAGAACCACATGACAATCACCTGCAAAGTTCTTCACAAGAACGCGGGTATAGTCCCTTTTCACAGTGCCCGGGGTCGCCAGCACTGCAAAGACTTTGCTTTCTGACCGCTGCGCTGCCACCTTAATGGCTGGAACAGTTCCGACAAAAGGAATATCAAAGGACTGCCGCAAGGCTTCAAGGGCAATAGTGCTGGCTGTATTACAAGCCACCACCACCATGTCTGGCGACACCTCTGTTACAAATTTGCCAACCACAGTCAAAATACGCTGGGTCAGGTCAGCCTCTTCCCATGCCCCATAAGGAAAGGCTGCATCATCAGCCACATAAAGATAGCGCGCCCTAGGCAACTGTTTCTTCAATTGTCGATAAACCGTAATACCACCAAGACCGGAATCGAAAACCATTATAACGGGTTGCTGCACATCATTCCCCCACACAAAAAAGGCGACGCATATAAAATGCTGCCGCCCTGAATATCTCTCTCATTGCCAGACAGAACCAGCCTTATTTTTTCTCAGCCTTATTTTCTTTTTGTGTGCCTATTGCCTTCTTGATATAGTTGGCAATCCGCGCTGCCTCAGCTGGCGAACACTTTACTTTTGTCTTTTCTGGCTTGACCTTTTCACCTTCAGCAGTTGCCTTGATATTACCAAGCTGGAGCATGACAGTCACCAGGTGCAACTGGTTGATATAAAAAAGCTGCTTGCTGGACCATTTGCCACTGGCTATTTCAGTCTTCATCATGTCACGGTAGTTGGCAACCTGAAGATCGCGCAGGTCACAGGCCTGTGCCTTACCTGTCAGGTACGCCCTTTTAATGATGCGCCGTGCATCCTCTGAAGGGATAAAGATTTCCTTGGGTTTCTTCTTGTCCAGGATAACATCGCCCTTGGCATCCTCGGCCACAGCCTTGTTGTCAGGAAGCATCTGGAATGTCATGGTCATAAGGCGGCTCACAACCTTGTCACTGGGTTGCTTTTTTGAAGCTTCCCCTGCGGCCATGACAGAGCCTCCCATGAATGCCCACAATCCGATAAAGGATACAGATAAGATAAAATTTTTCAATAGATTTGCCTTCAACATTAGTCCTGCCATTCTAAAGTCCCCTCAGGTTCCCTCACACTATCAAATAGAATTGTAGCAATATCACGACAGCCCGCTTCCCTTTTTTTCTTGGTGTCATGGACAACCTAGAAACGAGGCAAAACTAAGGCAATATTTTTACTTTCAAGCCAACAGTGTTAGAACCGCCTCCCTTTTTTAATATTTTCTTCAATCTTTTGTTCTTTATTCTTTCTAAGGTGCGTACGCGTCAAGGAAGAGACAACCCCCCTTAATGTGCGGACTTCCTGTTCTGTCGGTGCCATCCTGACAAACATGTTGCGAATATTCTGCACCATCGCAGGCCTTTTTTCCAGCGGAAACAAAAACCCGGCATCGTCGAGTTCCTTTTCCAGATGTGCAAAAAAACCATTCAGCTCACCGTGATGGGCTGGCCTGGTCTTGTTCATCGCAATCCCCTCTTTGGCCGGACCATCAAACTCTGTAATCCGGCCAAGGACTGGGTTTTCAGACTGTTTCAGCCATTCATATCCCATCAGCAACACCGATTGAGCCAGGTTCAGGGAGGCAAATTGTGGATTGACAGGGGCAATCAC
Source organism: Alphaproteobacteria bacterium (assembly GCA_024279735.1). Lineage (GTDB taxonomy): Bacteria > Pseudomonadota > Alphaproteobacteria > Rhizobiales > JAJRRF01 > JAJRRF01. The sequence goes on along the minus strand of JAJRRF010000015.1, from coordinate 3,038 downwards.
AATGGCATCTGCCATCGCAACCTCCCTGTTATGGAGACCTACCCTCTCACGGCCAAACAGGATACCGCATTTTTGCCCCTTGTGGATTCTCCGGTGCAGTTCAAGTGCTGCATTTTCCGGAGTCAGGACAGGTTTCACCATATCACGAGACCTTGCAGTCGTGGCGACAATATAGTGAAATTCAGAAATAGCCTCATCTACTGTATCATGAAGTTGCGCGCTATCAAGGACAAAATCCGCCTTGGCGGAAGCTGCGCTGGCTTTTGCATTCGGCCACTGGTCACGCGGATTAACCAGACGCAAGTCAGTCAGCCCAAAATTAGCCATTGCCCGCGCCGATGTGCCAATGTTTTCCCCAAGCTGGGGTTCCACCAAGATCACAGCCGGAATCTTGCCTTTTTCGGGCATAGACATCTCTGCCTTGTTTTTAGGTATTGAATTGGGGGATTGTGTCATGGGATTCGCAAAAATTGAGGAAAGGTTGGCTTTCCTACTAACATATTCCATGGCGTGAGACCATCACCTTAATCAAAAAGGCGTTCCACCTCAACCCTGCCCCCTTTTTATATTTCCACAACCTTCCCGCTATTTTTCTTCCTTGGAGCTGCGGTGCTTAGCAAGATAGTAAATAACAGGGATGGCTAACAAAGGGGCAAGCCCAAAGAACAGCAGCACCATTTCAAAATTACTCATTCTGTCAACTCCATAAAAGTTAAAAACGCATAAGCCAGTAGGCAAACCTTTGGTGCACGACACTTTTTTTGCGTGAGCCCTTGATGGTTGACCACATTCACTGTCATGCCGCGCTACGACGCGGTATCCATGCCGTGTATTGTCAACATCAAAAAAGACTAACAATTTAACGCCCCAGAGCCGCACAACACCAAAACAAACATTGTCATTTCAACGCAAATTTCACGGCATGGATACCGCATTTCTGCGGTATGACAGTAACAGGGTATAGTATGTTGTATACACCTTAAATATATGCCAACAATGCCCAATATCCAAGAGCCATGCTCAAAACATAAAAAAAGCCAGTGCCTGGGAGGGGCACTGGCCTTGAAACGGAATATCGGGAGAATATTCGCCGCTTTGGGAAAGTAAAAGTAGGAAGACAATTTGGAGCTTTTTGGGATTATCCAGTCTGGATGGGACTGGAAGGCTCTGTCATCATTTTCTAAAGCCAATATAGCTCCGCCCTGTGACAGGCCTTGGGCATAAAAAAGGTAACATTGTGAAAAGCCATAAGGCACAACTAAAATTAAGAGAATTTATGGACCTTAAACATCCCCGCCTGATCTTGCCCTCAAAGAGCAGACAACATCCTGCACCCCATTATTGTCATACCGCGTCGTAGCGTACTGCGGCCGCCGTTTAAAATTTACACGCGATGACCACCCTATATTGGCTACTGCCTTCCGGAGATTTCAGAAGAGCGGGACAGAATGAACAATGCATCATTTTTCTGATGATTTTCAACTGTGAGACTATAAAAACAGCCCCGTACCTGTCATGCCAAGACGAAGATCTTAGCATCCATTCCGTGAAGATTGCAATGAACTAACCCCTTTGTTTATGGTGCGCCAGACATCCAGATATGGATTGCAAGATCTTCGTCTTGCAATGACAAATTTAGGGGTCGGTGTGTTATATTATACCAAGTTCCAATTATTTAAAAACAAACTGGACAGCAGTGCGTCGTAGCGCGCCATGACAGTGGATGCGGTCAACTCTCAAGACCTCACGCAAAGGAGTATCGTGTCACATTGTAAAAATCCCAGCCCTATACCAAATCACATCAGGGATCTTACTGTCTGAGCAAAGGAAATCCCCAATTGGTGCATGAGTAAGGCTTGGCGCAAGAGTCCTGCCTGATGTGATCTTGCATTATAAAGCCTTGCGGCTTTTCCTGATGTCATCCATCGCCGCGTTGATATGGGACAGCTTCTTTTCCAGCTCGGCAACCCGCGTTTTACATGCCCCGCTGCCTGCCAGCACGTCAGGATGATATTTCTTGACCAGGGTCTTGTGGTGCTTGTCCAGTGCCTCATCAGAGATGTCTGGGGACACACCCAGCAGGCCATAAGGGTTATCTTTCAGACTTTTGGAGTGATAGCCCAGCAGATAGGTAAAGTCCGCGTCACTGAGACCAAAAATTTTGGCAACAGAACGCAAGAATTCTTCCTCGCCAGGATGAAGGATGTTGTCCGCATTGGCAATATAGAACAGGCCATCCAGGATAGATTCCAGAACCTGGCGGTCATTGCCCGACAGCTTGACCAGCTGCCTGGCATATTCCTCATAGCCCAGCACATCCCTTTTGGCCATGTTGAACACTTTGGCGACATTCTTGACCTCAGACTTCGGGATCTGGAAATATTCCTTAAAGGCGACAATTTCGTCAGGGGTCACCACCCCGTCCGCCTTGGCCATCTTCGCCCCAAGGGCAATCACCTTGACAGCAAAATCTTCTGATGTGTCACCGGGGGACAGAAAATAGTCCGCAACAGCCCCCAAGGCAAACCCGGCCAGGCCGCCATAAACGCCGCCCAGCCAATAGCCAACCAGCGCGCCAATTATTTTCCCAATCATAAGCATCAGCGCACCCTAACAGTTTTGCCATTATGAAGGAAGCTGATTATTGCCCTCCCCCAATTTTTATGAACCAGATTGCCCTGCTACTGTAAAATAGAAAGACGGACTGATGACACAGGTTTTGAAAAGCCACAATCAATGTAGGGGCAGACCCATGTGTCTGCCCTCTCTCGTAACAGGTCATGGTAAAAGGGCGTGGGATTTAGAAGCAACCCCCTGTTCCAAAACAATAAATATGAGTTTCATAGCACCCAGGGCGGACACATGGGTCCGCCCCTACAGGAGATCGATGTTTGATGGAATGTAACTCCCCAGCTTCTTTTTTCACGTAAATACGCGGTTTCAAGCGGAATACAGTCTAAAAATCCTGTTTTTTAATGGAAAAATGATCATATTTTAGTGGTTTTAAAAATAACGATTTATTTTTATCGTTATTTATC
>JAJRRF010000295.1 GCA_024279735.1 Alphaproteobacteria bacterium | reverse complement strand
CACAATAATCACGGATATCGGACCAATTCTCACAACCTGACAAAATTCCGCAGAGCGAAACAAACAGAATAGTGCTAAGATTATGAACAACTTTACCTTCCATACGAGGATCAGGAATCTCCTCAATAAGAGATAATATCTTCATAACAAACCTCCCTCTAAAACAGGAAAAATGCTATCATAATTTTAACGCTATGAGTGAAGATTAAATTTCATGCAATTGCCCTGATGATAAAGGTCAGTCCAATATGGGTTGCCCTTTTCAATCAGGTCAATTTTCCATTGCCGCCGCCAACGTTTCAGCGTTTTTTCACGGTTTACAGCTGTCTCAAACCGTTCGCAAAGCTGGTAATAAACCAGCTGTTTCACGCCATATTTTTTGGTAAATCCGTCATATAATCCTTCCCGGTGCGCATAACACCGCTCTTCCAAATTACTGGTCATGCCAATATACAGCGTGCCATTCCTACGGCTGGCCAATATGTAAACATAGAATATCTTCATAAGGATATATGGTGAACAAAAACAAAGGGAGAGTCAAGCCCTGCGGTTCAGAAATGGGTCATCAGATCAAGTCTGATGATGACGATGGTGGGGGCGGGGCTTTGCTCTGGCTTGGGGTGAGGGTGTTATCAAATTCTCAATTATCCGCGTATTTGTCACATTGTTTCTCCCTTTTTCTGATTTGAAGGTAAAAAGACAGGAACAGAAAATTTTATACGGCTGGTGGCTGTATTTTTTTCATCAATTTTACCTTTTGTGCCAATGCCAACAGCCCCAACAAACACTCCAACACCGCTGTTACTCCATCCCCCTCCGCCGTCATCGTCAGACTTGATCTGACGACACATTTCCAAAGCGTTAGGGGTGCAATATGTTGGCTTGGTATCCCAAACGAAACACAGTAAAGACGCGATAAATCGCGTCTCTACGGTTTATATAATCATCTAACAAAAAACGACCAAAACCTAAGCTTTGTCTTTTGGCAGGTTCAGCCTTAAATGCAGCTCGCGTAGCTGGGCGTTTGTGGCTTCCGCTGGGGCACCAAGTAGCAGGTCTTGCGCTTGCTGGTTGAGGGGGAACATCGTCACTTCGCGGATGTTTGGTTCTTTACAAAGCATCATCACGATGCGGTCGATCCCTGGGGCGATGCCGCCATGGGGAGGTGCGCCGTATTTTAGGGCGTTGAACATGCCTGAAAAGTTGGTCTCGACAAAATCCTTGTCATAGCCCACCAAGTCAAACGCCTTGAGCATAATGTCAGGGCGATGGTTTCTTATCGCGCCAGATGACAGCTCAATGCCATTACAGACAATATCATATTGCCAGCCTTTAATATCGAGCGGATCCATGGTTTCCAAGGCTTCCATACCGCCTTGCGGCATAGAAAACGGGTTATGGGAGAAGTCGAGTTTTTTCGCGTCCTCGTCATATTCATACATCGGGAAGTCGACAATCCAGCAGAACTTAAAGCAGTCCTTTTCAATCAGGTCAAGCTGTTCACCGACGCGGGTACGGGCATCACCAGCAAAACTGGCGATCTTGGACGGGCGGCCAGCGGCAAAGAAAACGGCATCTCCGTCACCAAGGCCAAACTGCTTGGCAATCGCGGCGGTGCGTTCCTTGCCAATATTTTTGGCAATCGGCCCTGCGCCTTCGCCGCCATCACGGAAGAACATATAGCCAAGGCCAGGCTGGCCTTCGCCTTGCGCCCAGCTATTCATGCGGTCGCAAAAAGTCCTCTGTCCGCCGCCCTTGGCAGGAATAGCCCAGACCTCTACCTGGTCGTCCTTTTCAATCATGCCTGCAAAGATTTTAAAGCCAGAACCACGGAAATGCTCGGTGACGCTTTCCATCTCAATCGGGTTGCGCAGGTCAGGCTTGTCACAGCCATATTTGCGAATAGCCTCGTCATAGGGAATGCGCGGAAATTCTTTGGTGACCGTCCAGCCATCTGAATACATTTGAAAGACATCGTGCAACACAGGCTCCATGACCTGAAAGACATCCTCTTGGGTACAGAAACTCATTTCCATATCAAGCTGATAAAATTCACCGGGGGAACGGTCGGCTCTGGCATCCTCATCACGAAAACAGGGTGCAATCTGGAAATATTTATCAAAGCCTGCCATCATGATCAGCTGCTTAAACTGTTGCGGGGCCTGCGGCAGTGCGTAAAATTTACCAGGATGGACACGGGACGGCACAAGAAAGTCGCGCGCGCCTTCAGGGCTGGCAGCAGTCAGGATTGGGGTCTGGTATTCCATAAAACCCTGTTCAATCATTGCATTACGCAGATAGGTAATAATTTGCGAACGTTTGACAATGTTGCCGTGTATGGTATCGCGGCGCAGGTCAAGAAAACGGTTGGTCAGGCGGATGTCTTCAGGATATTCCTTTTCACCATAAACCGGCATGGGCAGGGTATCGGCCTTTGACAAAATGGTGAGTTTTTTGACCCGCACCTCGATATCTCCTGTGTCGAGGTCTTTGTTGATTTTGGCCCTGTCCCGTTTCTCAACCACACCTTCCACGCAAATCACCCATTCATTGCGCACTGTTTCTGCCAGGGCAAAGTTTGGGTCGCTGGCCTCAATCACGACCTGGGTCACACCATAATGGTCACGCATTGGAAAGAACAGTACGCCGCCCTTGTCATGGATGCGCTGTACCCAGCCCGAAATTTTAACGGTCTGGCTGACATGGCTGTCGCGCAGTTCGCCGCAGGTATGGCTTCTGAATTCGTGCATTTTTTCTGTCCTTTGAAGGCTTGCCCAGCTCACAATTTGTCAGATTGGGGCGACTGAATAATATTAAAATCAGAAAGGCCATGATGGACAAAAATTGTCAAGGGGTGAGGGATCAAAAGGACGTTTTGTCAAGAAGTAGAAAAAAGAGAAGTCTTGGGAAACCTTTAGCTATCTATCTGACTACTCAGCCAGACCCTAATGAGGCATACTGTAGAGCTTGCCATCTGAAACAAAATATTCTATTTTTTTGGTAGGTGTTGCATAGAGAAAGCTATAAGCACATTGTGCAGGGTCTGGTGTCGCCTTTCCCAGATATTTGGTCTCTTTCCTATCCTTTTCAAGTCGCTTGATAACGATATTTCTAGCCTCCTGTTGAGTTACAGGACGACATTTTTGGTCATCAATAACAGATCTAGCTATTCCGAGGAGAAGGCAGGCATTTAAGAACCCCATCATGGCTTGGTGCTTTTTGTTGTCATTTTTAAAAACCAGCACTGTTGTGTGGATGATGGTTCCAGTAACACCAATAGCAAGGGTGAAGATGACAAAAATGACGCTGGCATCTCCTCGTCCAGCCCCTGCGAAAGCAAGCATTAAGCCAATAAGCAGACTGATGCCCAACCATTTGACAGTGATTTTAACATAACGGCTTGCTTTTATTTGGTTCTTTCTCATAGAGAAGCAGTCTATTCCATTTGTGTAAGTATAGTCATAATACATGACTAATTTTGAATGGCCTAAATTCTACATGCGACCAACATGACCTAACCACTTTAATACCACGCTTCAGCCCTTCTAACAAATGTTAGTCGCTGTAACGTGATTTTTTCATAGTCAATCTCCTAAAGGTAATTAAAGGTTTTTTTGACATCTTTTACAAAGTCATCAACAGCCCCAATTTTCACGCCCCTTCAACAGTGAAACGCAACACTCAGCCTGCGTCGCTTTGAGAAGACCTCATGTGGTGTCTTGTAGTCCAGGATTTTTCTTGGCCTGTGGTTGATCTTGCGCTCGACCTCCTGAACCTGCTCATGAGACAGTTT
>JAJRRF010000294.1 GCA_024279735.1 Alphaproteobacteria bacterium | reverse complement strand
CAATTCCCCGAAAATGGCAAGATTTTTGCAGCCAGGTTACAGATAATTTTAGAATTATATCCCATAAAGGTGTTAAAATTCTTGAACAGGATGAGTGCGCCCTAAAAATATAGGTTTTCATGTCTTAGGAGTATATAACTTACTGTGTATGACACATTATCAAAAAATTATCTGCCCTGATTGTGGTAGCGACAAAATCAAAAAATCTGGATAATTCAGCCAGTTTACCGCCAGATACTGTATTATACTCCCCCAACATATTAAAACCCAGATTTTCATCTGGCTCTTTTGCACTCTGGAGTCGTTCCGCCGTTCTCCCAATGCTAAGGCGTTGCAGCGAAGAACGTGCCTATCCAGATCACAAAATTTCTCACCTGAAAAAAACTGGGTTTCCACGTCGTGTGAGTATAAGCGACTAAGGACACCCTCCAAAATATCAGAATCGTTTAGCTTGGTCTTTTGCCCGTCAGTGTCGTTTCAAAAATGCTTGTGTAGCCTGCTACACGCGTATTTTTGACCTAACTGGCACACAAAATTCCTACGCTATTCTGACCCTTTATTTCTGCGGGTGTCCTAAGACAGGCCGCCTTCCAGGTCGGTGTAGATTGGGAACTTGCCACACAGGGCAATCACCTTGGCCTTGACAGCCTCTTCCACTGCACCGTTGCCGTCCTTGCCATTGGCGGCGAGGCCGTCAAGCACTTCGAGGATCATGTCCCCGACCTGGGTAAATTCAGCAGTGCCGAAGCCGCGCGTCGTCGCAGCAGGGCTGCCAAGGCGCACGCCAGAGGTGACGAAAGGTTTTTCAGGGTCGAACGGCACACCGTTCTTGTTACAGGTGATATGGGCGCGTTCCATAGCCGCCTCAGCTGCCTTGCCTGTCAGGCCTTTGGGACGCAGGTCAACCAGAACCAGATGGGTGTCTGTGCCTTTCGAGACAATATCAAGTCCGCCGCCGAGCAGGGTCTCCCCCAAAATGGCGGCATTATCCTTTACAGCCTGCATATAGGTCTTGTATTCAGGGGTCAGGATTTCACCAAAGGCCACCGCCTTGGCGGCGATGATGTGCATCAGCGGGCCGCCCTGGATACCGGGGAAAATGGCGGAATTGATCTTTTTGGCCAGGTCAGCATTATTGGTCAGGATCATGCCGCCGCGTGGGCCACGTAAGGTCTTATGGGTGGTGGTGGTCACCACATCAGCGTATTTCAGAGGATTATCATGAAGGCCAGTAGCCACCAGGCCAGCAAAATGCGCCATATCAACGATAAAGAATGCACCAACACTGTCAGCAATTTCCTTAAACCTGGCAAAATCAATCGCGCGCGGATAGGCAGAGCCGCCAGCAATAATCAGCTTTGGCTTATGCTCCTTGGCAAGACTTTCAACTTCATTAAAATCAATCAGGTCATCTTCACGGCTCACGCCATATTGTACAGCATTAAACCATTTGCCAGACTGGTTTGGTGGCGCGCCGTGGGTCAGGTGACCGCCAGCAGCAAGGCTCATCCCTAAAATGGTATCGCCTGGCTTGATCATCGACATAAAGGAGGCCTGGTTGGCCTGCGACCCAGAATTGGGCTGGACATTGACAAATTCTGCGCCAAAAATCTGCTTGGCACGGTCTATCGCCAGCACCTCAACCTCATCAACATATTGGCAGCCACCATAATAGCGTCTTCCAGGATAGCCCTCTGCATATTTGTTGGTCAGCACAGAACCAGCCGCCTGAAGCACAGCCTTGGAAACAATGTTTTCAGAGGCAATCAGCTCAATCTCGTTTTGCTGGCGGGTAAACTCGCGGCCAATAGCGGCGGTGATATCAGGGTCAGCCTGGGAAAGGGGGGCGGTAAAGAAGGATGACATGTTATGGGATACTCCTGGCTTGGTAGACCTGCGCTATACTTTTTTACAACGCACTCATTAATTCAGAGACCCCTACCACATTTTACCACAAGACAACAAGACTTGCCCATCACCATACACATCTTTACCCATAAACAGGTGATCTACCTCTCCTGTGTTTTCAGTAATAATTCTTCAGAAGCCTTGATTCCTTCAGCCTCAGTTTTAAACGTTCGGAAGGGTGTTAAGGCCGTAAGTATCAGTGTTTCCCCAGGTGTCTTGTTTGCAAATATCAGCATGACGCTACCTTCGCGATGGAAAAAACCGCAAGAATGGGTCGCAGAATAAAAAACAATATCGCTCCTGACATGCACCCCCTTCAGCTGTTTGACCATCAAAAACTGCCCCCTCTGGTACTGTCCAGGGCGCGGTGTTATGGGGGTATTAACTGCGGAAGCGGTTGCCGGCACCAATCTTCCTAAAAATACAAAGTTTTGCTTCTCCAGGTTTTTTTCAGGACTTTTAAAAATATCCGAACCCGGCCCAGGGCGGCACGCCAGCACTGCCGATGTCCCCCAAAACATAAAAAAGGCAACCATATTGCCCAATACCCATCTACGAGGTCTGAAACCCGCTGACATATTGACAGACTTCATCCTGACCTTCCTTTTTGCTGTACTGTTCCAAAAACGCACGGCTCACCCGTTGTCAGGTAAAGGTTAACAGAAAAACGTATCCAATAACCATTGGTAACCAAATATTAACCATAAATCCAGCTTTGGTCACGCGCTTCATAATTCTGCCCAATTGCCTTCGTCACCTTGCCCCATTCCGGGGCTATATTAGTTTCATCAGCAAGTTTAAGCGTATCAGTCCAGAGTTTAGTAAAGCAGAGTTCATTCCAACCCCTCATTACAAGGTCTTGATCCCATGCAGAAAATTCAGAATACAGCCCAGGCAGCAACCAGAACCCTTAGCAATGACATTTGTGGCTGCCTGACATTTGGTGGCATCACCTTCATCATGACCGCCCTGGTTTTCCTGATGACAAATGACGCAGCCCAGGCCGTGATCCACGCAGCCCAGTAATTTTCCATATAATAAAGCTGGCTATCATCGCATCCCAAAGCGGATGACTGTTGTGGTAAACAGCCTGACAGCCCAGCGTAACGGGGCATAAAGCATATTTTTTGTCCCTCCCTCACTGTCCCCCACATCCCTGTGGTGTTGTTCATCCTCCAATATGGACACGACAGCAGCAACAGCCATATGGTCATCTATACGCCTAAGGTAAACCAGCTGCTCTTCTAAATGCTGCGTCACAACAGATTCCACTGCCCAGGTCAGGGCAATTGCATGAAATTTAATCTTCACTCATAGCGTTAAAATTATGATAGCATTTTTCCTATTTTAGAGGGAGGTTTGTTATGGAGATATTATCTCTTATTGAGGAGATTCCTGATCCTCGTATGGAAGGTAAAGT
>JAJRRF010000293.1 GCA_024279735.1 Alphaproteobacteria bacterium | reverse complement strand
TAACCGAATCATTTAGCTTGTCTTTTTGCCCGTCCGTGTCGTTTCAAAAATGCTTGTATAGCTCGCTATACGCTCATTTTTAGCCTAACTGACAAACAAAATTACTGCGCTCTCTTGATCCTTTATTTCTGCGTGTATCCTTAGTGTACTGTGGTGCAAGAAAATTGTTACAATTTTCAGGTTTTGATATGTGCCAGTCAAGGACACCCTTCAGCAATAACCACTCCGCCTGACTGGCAAAAGGGCAAGCTAAACGGATTCAATTGTTTTTTTACGGGTGTCCTACAGCTTGCTTGCAAGTTGACCTAATTCCTGAGTGAGTTTAGATAGGCAATGATGTCGGCACGCTTCCTGTGGGACTTGACACCATTAAATCCCATTTTTGTACCAGGCATACAGACTGCCGGGTTCTTGAGGTAGCAGTCCAGTTGATCCTTGTTCCAGACCTCACCTATTGCCCCCATAGACCGCAGAGTATCTGAATAATTAAATTTTCTCTCGGAACCTATCAGCTGGTTCATGACACCATACAGGTTGGGGCCAGACTTATTGGGTCCGTTCTGGGTAAAGCTGTGGCAACCGCTACACTGCGAGATTGACTTTTCTCCCCTCTGTGCACTGGCCTGGATAACCATATTTTCTGCCATATCCTTACTGCCACTGGCAATTGCCTTTTGTCCTGAAGGGGCAGGGGCAGGGGCAGGCTCTTCCTTTTTCTCTGAAGGAAACTTGTTGAGGATTGAGGACAGCAGGGGATCGTCTTCAGTTGAGACAAGGCCTTTTTTCTGGGTGGAGATGGGAGCATTATCCTGCTGGGCAGTATTGTCTTCTGATTTTGGGGGGGAGACCTTGTTGATGGCAACCTTGACAGGGGCAGGGTTGCTCTTGATCAGCGTTGTTGCCTTTGGAGATATTGCTGAAGCGGGATTATTGTTGGCCAGATACCAGTATCCTGCGCCAACAGAACCCAGCAATATTGTTCCGACCGACATTAGGGCGATCGGGATGAATTTGCCAGATTTTGGCGTGTTTGCGGCTGCGACGACAGTTTCGGGTGCAGCAACTTGTTCTGGGATGCTAGTGGCTGCGCCAACAGTTTTGGCAGTGTTTTGGGTTGGCAAGGGGGTGAGTACCCGTTTTTCTTGGGGCTTGGCTGTCAGTCCAGGCTCTGTCTTGGGGGCAGGTGGCTGCCCAACCTTATTTTCTGTGGATCTGTTTTCTTTGGCGGGCTGGCCAGCTCCAGTTTTTTCAGCCAGTTTTTGTTGCAGGTTTTGCCTTGGGGCATGGCCAGTATTATCTTGCCCTGTTCCACGAGCTACTTTTTGAATCTGTTGGGCTGTCGTCTGGCCTGAAGGCTGCGATTGTGTTGGGGGCGGCGTTATTTCTGGCACTGATGCCACTTCTTTTGGTGTCTCCGGCTGTGGGACAACCTGTCCAGAAACCTGACCTGGTTCAGTTTTGGCATCCTGTTGATCCTGTCCCGTCTTTTCCTCACCGATACCCTGTTGTGGGTCTGGCTGTTTGGCCAAGCTAGGTGAGGGGGCAGGTGAAAGGGTCTGTTGGATAATGCCAGTAAGCTGGTTCTGGTAGTTTACATGGTCAGGCGACTGGTCATTATTATACTCGGCAGGGATTGAGTTGGGCTCAATCTGTACCGACAGTAGGTTATTCTTGTCACGGGCATGCATGGCCTCATAGGTAATGCGGCCATCCTGGAGGGCATGGCTTGACCAGAGTACTATAACCCAGCTGGCCAGGCTCATCTCGTGATCAAGCGTCTGGAGCTGGTTGTTGTCCAGCTCTTCTGGCCTTTGGTAAAATATTGAGGAGCCTCGCCGTTCAAGCTCCTGTGCTATTTTGTGTGCTGTCTCAGCATCTTTTGGAGAATAACTTAAAAATAGGTCAGCCATTGATTTTTTACCTTAAAAAAACACCGCCCCCTGCGGTCTTCATTACCCTGCTTGACTTGCACAAATATTGGGACACTTTATGGCATTATAGGGTGATAACGTACAAAGTTTGAAAGATTCTCACTTGTTCCTATGAGTTATCATGTCAAAGTGTCAAAAAGACAACGTTTTCAGGGGGATGAAGCTATGTTAACTCTCTGTATTATTGTAATCTGAACATTATTTAATATAAAGCTGACAAGACAGCATGGTTTTTTGTTGACCTGTCAGTTATCTATAGGATATAGGTAGCGTTCTATGCTGCCAGATGTTGTTCTGTGCTATCTGCACCTTGGGTTTGGCGGCTTAACAATTTCATGCTAATGTTATCGCCTAATATGAAGGTAATAATAGCATTCTGTCATCATTATTGAATAGGGTAAAATCAGGTATGGCCAATACCAGTTCAGCTAAAAAAGCAGTCAGGAAGATTGCGCGACGCACGATAAAAAATACCGAACGACGTTCGCGGATGAGAACCTTTATCAGAAAAGTTGAGGAGGCCATCCTCTCAGGTGACAAGTCAGTTGCTGCTGATGCCCTGAAAGCTGCCCAGCCCGAAATCATGAGATCTGCCCAAAAAGGCATCATGCACAAGAGTACGGCTTCACGCAAGCTGTCTCGGCTTTCGGCTCGTATCAAAAGCATGGGCTAAAACCTGTTTAATTCAGGTGGATATAGAAAATGCGCAAACCTGGTTGGCTCTTGATGCCTGCCAGGTTTTTTTGTGTGCGTGATCATAGTACGCGACTCTCTTCAGGCTAAAGCCTTTTGGACGGGCTGTTTTTTCGTTTGTGGGGCTAGGAACTTTTTAAGCAGGCGGATTGCTTCATCTTTTTGGTGCATGAGCAATTGCCGTAATTTATCAAGCCCATAACG
>JAJRRF010000014.1 GCA_024279735.1 Alphaproteobacteria bacterium | reverse complement strand
GTTTCAAGCGGAATACAGTCTAAAAATCCTGTTTTTTAATGGAAAAATGATCATATTTTAGTGGTTTTAAAAATAACGATTTATTTTTATCGTTATTTATCAATTAGTTAATACACCTAAAACAAGCTGGGGAGTTACCTTTCTTCCCTTTATGAAAGGTACGCAAACCTTGCCCCTGTGAATGATTGTCGGGGGGCAGGGTGTCAAGTCGCTGGCTGGAGACGTTCAATCTCAATGCCCACCGATGTGCATTCGGGAATAATGTCAGGCTTGTCAATACAGATACGGGCTGCTAGGACGCGTTTGTCTTCCAGACAGCTTTCGGCAATATGTTCTGCGATGGTCTCGATCAGGTTGACATGCTCGCCGCTGCAAATTTCCTTGATCCGCCTGACAACCTCCCCATAACACACCACATTGTCCAGCTGGTCATTATGGTTGCTGTCAGCTTCACGCACTGTAAGGTCTACCGAGATCACTAGCCGTTGCGGTGCAATTTTTTCATGGTCAAGCACACCAACGCGGGTCATGACCTTCAGCTCCTTTACAAAAACATGACGGGTCTTGAGCATGGCATTGGCCCGGTTTTGCATGGTCATGGTAACGGTCTGGTTCATGAGTTGTGGTCCTGTACTAAATTTCACACTGTGTTAACTGGTATTAAGCATGGATTTATGACAATTAAAAGCCTTCTGGCCATCCGATCAGGCTGTCCTAGAGCATAATGAAGACAAGTCGAATCGACTTGTCTGGTTAAAGTATGCGACCAATAGGGACTCTGGAGCAAAAAATGATCGGGATTAAATGCATTTTGCTCTAGAGCATAGTGCAAGAAAATTGAATCAATTTGCGTGTTAAGATATGCGCCATCAAGGAGCTAGGGCAAGATCATCTGACCAAACCTGCTTGCAGGTTGCCCTAGTCATGAGTATTGGTCACGTCAACAGTTTTCCAGGCCAGGTGGCGGCCACCGTCAAGGGCAATCATTTGTCCCGTCATAGCAGGGGCTTCCAGGATATAGCGGATGGCATGGGCGATTTCTTCTGGGCTGGTGCCAACCCCCAAAGGTGTCAGGGAACATTGCTCCTCAAATTCTTGCTGGGTTTGGCGGTCATTGGGCAAGGTCGGCCCTGGGCCAATGGCATTGACGCGGATATGGGGGGCAAGAGACTGTGCCAGCGTCTTGGTCGCCGTCCACAGGGCAGCCTTTGACAGGGTATAGGACATATAATAGGGCGTTAGCCGCCAGACCTTTTGGTCTAGCAGGTTGATGATATTGCCCCTTTGCCCTTCCGGCAAAGCCTTGACAAAGCTTTGTGCCAGCAGAACGGGGGCTTTCAGATTGACATCCAAATGCAGGTCCCAGCTCTCATCAGTGACCGACTCCAGGCTGTCAGGAACAAATAGTGAGGCATTATTGATAAGACAGCTGGGGATTCCTAAGGCCTCCACGCAGGCAGGCACAAGAGCGCGTACCTGCGCCATGTCATACAGGTCAGCCTGGAGCGGGACAGCTGTGCCGCCCCCGTCGTCCTCTATCATCTGGCAGACTTCTTTGGCAGCATCGGCAGAACTGTTATAATGCACCCCTATTTTCCAACCATGACTGGCCAGGTCGAGGGCAATGCCGCGCCCAACCCGTTTGCCTGCCCCTGTGACCAGTGCGATTTTTTCTGGCTGCGTCATAAGATGTTATCCTGTGGATGTTGTTTTTGTAATGGCAGGTATGGCCTGGGCTGTCTGGCCGTCTTGCTGTGAAATGAAGGTAAAGACCATATAACCAACATAGCTGAGGAAAAACGCCAGTCCCGCCAGTCTGGTAATCTTGCCTTCCATAAAGATAAAGGGAAGCAGTACAAGCAGGGAAGCAAGCATGATCCAGTAATCAAGGGTTAGGAAAGTTTGGTCAATCGCAATCGGGGCAATCATGGCGGTGATGCCCATCACAGCCAGGATATTAAAGATGTTACTGCCGATAATGTTGCCAAGTGCCAGTCCGGCATGTCCGCGCAGGGCGGCGGGAACGGTGGCGGCCAGTTCTGGAAGGGACGTTCCCAGGGCAATGACCGTTAAGGATATGGCCTTGTTGGACATGCCAAAGCTGTGGGCAATGGCCTTGGCCGCATCAATGGTGATATGTGCGCCGAGCGGCAGGCCGCCAAGCCCGATAATAAGCAACAATGCAATGACCCATCCCTTATGGGGCATGATCGCATCCCCCTCCAGCATTTCCATGGCATCCTCACCAAGGATGGCCTCCTGGTTTTCGCCATTGCTGGCACGCCTGGCCTGGACAAACAAAAACACAAGCAGGCAGGAAAACATCAATAGGCCATGCCAGAAAACCAAGGTTCCAGTAAAGGACAGGGCAATCATCAGGATTGAGACACCAAGCAGGATCAGGGCGTTCTCTTTCAAAAAGGGTTGTTTACAGTCTGTTGCCGCAATGATTGAGGGGATGCCCAGCACCAGCAGGATATTGGCAATGTTACTGCCGACCACATTGCCCACCGCCATGCCAGGCGAGCCCTCAACAGCCGCACGGACAGAGACAACAAGCTCAGGGGCGGATGTGCCAAAGGCCACAACAGTCAGGCCAATGACAATGGCTGGGATATTCAGCTTCTGTGACAGGGCAACTGCCCCGCGCACCAATATGTCACCACTTGCCAGGAGTATCGCAAAACCTATAAGAAGCCAAAGATAGGTCATATAATTTCAATCCTGTTTTATTAAGATGTATTTGCCCAACCCATCAAAATGTGAAGTTTGGGACTGCCTGGAAAGGCTACATTTTAGAGCTGTTGTCAAAGGGGGCATGAACCAGGGGAAAGCCCTAACCCTATTGTGTGGACTAATATGATGGCCGCACCAAACCTTTTCAAGGGGTGTAATGGTGCGTTACGGTCTTAGCGGGTCGAGGATGCAAACTCAAGCAGCAAAGTTGCACATCTTAACAATTAGAGTCCGTCAGCAGGTTTCTTGCACCATAATATAGGCTGTTCCCGGTAGTCATCAAGGGTGTCAGCGGTGAGGGTGGTTTGTTTTTCCAGCCATTTACTGACAGCTTGTAAAGTGAAGTCTTGATGATGGTGAATGTCATCCATCAAGTGGTGATTTTTACTGTCCAAAATTTCCTTATCAATATGGAGCAGGCGGCGGCGGAACTGTAGGTCGCGCCAGAAACGCAGTGCCTGGTCAAGAGGCTTTAGTCCAGGATCAACTGTGCCCAATATTTTTGGGATGTCATCAAATGGTGTTGTGGCTATCTCCGGTTTTTTAGGGGCAAACCTAAGGGCCAGGAAACTAAGCAGATATTCTGTTTCCATGCCGCCGCCAGGCCATAGCTTGACATCAACATTTGGGTCTATGGTCTTGCTGATACGCTGCGCCCTGATACGACTGAGCATTTTCCAGCTGTCATCAATGCTCTGTTGCAGGTCACGGGGCTGCGTCAGCACAATCTGGCGCACCTCCTCAATCAGGGCAATTGCACGAAATTTTATGATTTTATAAATTCAGCTCCAAAATATTAAATTGAAACGGCAATTAGGGCGTTATTTTTTGTTTTTTTGAGTGGATAGTGTTTTGGTTCAAATTTTTAGCCTCACTTTAGAATTTT
>JAJRRF010000292.1 GCA_024279735.1 Alphaproteobacteria bacterium | reverse complement strand
ATTCTAAAGTGAGGCTAAAAATTTGAACCAAAACACTATCCACTCAAAAAAACAAAAAATAACGCCCTAATTGCCGTTTCAATTTAATATTTTGGAGCTGAATTTATAAAATCATAAAATTTCGTGCAATTGCCCTGTGGTGGAAGCTGGGTCCAGCCCTCTGATATCTGGTAGGTTGTGCAGGTGCAAAACAGTAGCACGGAAGCTGATGGCAGCCATAAAAGTTATTTTCTTCAGGTTCCGCCAGCTATGGAGACAGCGCACCAGGCGGTGGCCTGGACATTTGGTATGGTCGGTGAGGAGTATAGCCCCGCTGTCCAGTCCTGATGTTATACCAAATCACAAAGGGGATGTTACTTTCCAGGAGATCAAAAATCCCCAACCAGTTCAGTCTGGCGGCCTGGCAAAAGAATCGCGCCCTTTGTGATCTAGTTTTATGTGTCAATATCAAGCAAACCCTGTTAGGGATTTTTACCATGCAGTTCTCAAAGCTTTTTAAATATGGTGTTGGCCCAGCCCTGGATGTGTTGTTCACGCTGGCTTCTGCGGGCGTAAAAAATTTTTTTCTGCCCAAGCGTTTTGTCAACCGTATCCTCAGTGAGGAGGAGAAGGTGTTATTGCGCAAAAAGCTGGACGACTGGCAACGCATGACACTTGACACCGCCCCGATAGATGAGGCGCGGGCGCAGGCTGCGATTGAAAAGCTTTATACAACAGCAGGCTTTGCAAAACCAAAACAAATCCTTTTTTTGCGTGAGGGTGAAAAGCTGGATCTGGCAAAGATTTTGGCTGAAAAAAACACGGGAAAATATATAGACTATAGGGAGCACCGAGATTTTTGGGACAGGCTGTTTCCCGTATGGCGATCCCTGACCTTCATGATACGGCACTATGGCCCTGATTTTGATAAGCTAAACGGTTTGGACGAGGAGGAGGCTGGCAGGTCATTTTTGGATGACCAGGGCTTTGTGTCGGCCATGGCCTGGATGGTTGAGAAGACCTTTAGTGCGCATTATGATGTGGCAGGCGAAAAAATAAACTATTTTTCAGGCCGCCATTTTTACAGCTGGGTTGCCATCATGGAATTCAGCCAGGAGATTGGGATGTCTTTGCCAAAATCTCTTGCGCCTTATGTGGAGGCGGCAACTGAATGCCTGAGGGAATGCGGCTGGTTTTTTGTTTATGGCGAGGATGTTGTGATTATTGCTGGCCGCCCAAGACAGATACATTATGATGATGAGACAAGGCAGTTCCATAACACGCAAGAGGCCGCTTTCATATTGAAGGGGGACATGAAGCATTATTACTATTTACGGGGCAGGGAAGTGCCGGAGCAAGTGATCTTAGAGCCTGAAAAGATAAATTTTTCCTTCATTCGTGGGCAGGACAATGTGGAGGTGCGGCGTGTCATTATTGACCATATCGGCATCATGGCCTTTCTGAAGATGTCGCGGGCTGTGAAATTACATGATGACAAGACAGGCACATTATGGCGGGTCTTGCTGGCTCCTGAAACAAGGGAATGGGACGAGTCGTGCCAGGAGGAGTGGATTGAGCCAGCAGATATCTGGCAGGCTGTCGAGGTCCGGAACAGTACAGCTGAACCGGATGGCAGTTTTAACACCTATTTTTTGCAGGTGCCGGCTGATATTTCAACCGCACGACAGGCTGTAGCCTGGACATTTGGCATGAGCGAGCAGGAATACAATCCCCAGACCGAGACCTGATTGTCCTTTGGCAGGATAATGCATTCCGTAGATTTTGATTATGTCGGTGAAGGGGTTGAACCCTTCACCAGAACGTTATTGAAGGTAGCCAAACTATTACGTTCCGGTCAACAGTATAACTGTAGACCGGCAATAGGAGTTCCCAATTTTGAGAGCAAATATTGACCCGCAAACCTTACCCAAACACTCTTTTGAAGATGGTATCAATATGCTTGGTGTGGTAGCCGAGGTCGAAATTTTCCTCAATTTCACTATCACTCAGGGCGGCGGTGACTTCCTTGTCTTGCTTGAGGAAGGTCAGGAAGTCGCCTTCGCCGGCCCAGACGCGCATGGCACTGCGCTGGACAATGCTGTAGGCATCCTCACGGGACACGCCTGCCTGGGTCAGGGCAAGCAGGACACGCTGCGAATGGATCAGGCCGCCAAGCTGGTTCATGTTCTTTTCCATATTGTCAGGATAGACCAGCAGCTTGTCAATCACCCCTGTGATGCGGCCAAGGGCAAAGTCCAGGGTAATGGTGCTGTCTGGGCCAATCATGCGCTCGACAGAGGAATGGGAAATATCACGCTCATGCCACAGGGCGACATTCTCCATTGCCGGGATGGAATAGGCGCGTACCATGCGGGCAAGACCTGTCAAGTTCTCGGTCAGGATCGGGTTGCGTTTGTGCGGCATGGCAGATGAGCCTTTTTGTCCCTTGGAAAAGAACTCTTCGGCTTCCAGAACCTCGGTGCGTTGCAGGTGACGAATTTCTACAGCCAAACGCTCCACAGAGCTGGCAATCACGCCCAATGTGGCGAAATACATGGCGTGGCGGTCGCGCGGGATCACCTGGGTGGAGACAGGTTCAGCCTCCAGACCCAGCTTTTTGGCAACATGTTCCTCTACCGCAGGGTCAATATTAGCAAACGTGCCCACCGCGCCTGAAATTTGGCAGGTGGCAATCTCGGCGCGGGCCGCAATGAGACGTTTTTTGGCGCGGTCAAACTCAGCGTAAAAGGTCGCCAGCTTCATGCCAAAGGTGACAGGTTCTGCGTGGATGGCATGGGAACGGCCAATACATACCGTATCCTTATGCTCCATCGCGCGTTTTTTCAGGGCGGCCAGCAACTTGTCCAGGTCATCCAGGATAATGTCGGTCGCCTTGACCAGCTGGACATTATAGCAGGTGTCCAATACGTCAGAAGAGGTCATGCCCTGATGGATAAAACGGCTGTCCTCGCCGACAATGTCAGCAAGGTGGGTGAGGAAGGCAATCACATCATGCTTGCAGACCTTCTCAATCTCATCAATCTTGGCAACATTAAAGGTGGCGGCGTTGCCCTTTTCCCAGATATTCTTGGCGGCTTCCTGCGGGATCACCCCAAGATCAGCCAGTGCCTCACAGGCATAGGCCTCAATCTCGAACCAGATACGGAACTTTGTTTCAGGAGACCAGATGTCAACCATTTGCGGCCGGGAATAACGTGGGATCATGGGGCTATATACTCACTCTTGGGTGTGGAGGAATTCTCTTTTCTGATCACTTAGCAGAGCAGGGGGGCAAGCTCAAGTCTTGCCATATTTTTGCACAATAGCGCGGGATGAGCCGTCCTGTCGCAGGATGCAATTTGACGCACTTATTGAGGGTAATTAATATATCTAAGAGTGTTGTTTGTGTGTATAAGAGGTTTTTTTTGCTGCCAATCCACGAAATATCTGTATGTTGGGTCGGCATTGTAGTCAGAATGTTTCTGGCTCGGGCCTACGCGGGGTGGCCTGTCTTTTGGGTAAAGTAGAGTGACAGGTAATGTAATGAGACAAATATTATTTTTATCCCTGTTTGCATGTATGACGGTGCTGACAGGAAATGATGTTTACGCAAGGGGCAATGCCTCAATCCTGGCTGTGGCGAAAAGCCAGGTCGGTGTCCGTGAATATCGCGGCCGTGGCAGTAATCCCCGGATTACAAACTATTTCCGCAGGGCTGTTGGTCGGAGCTATTCAGACAGCTATCCCTGGTGTTCTGCCTTTATCAACTATGTGACCAAGAGAGCAGGCCATAGGGGAACAAACAGCCTTTCAGCTCGTAGTTGGCTGCGTTGGGGACGGCGTACCAGTAACCCGCGCCCAGGTGATATTGTTGTGTTTGGTCGTCGGCGTGGTGGCCATGTCGGTGTTTTTGTAGGGTTTTCGGGTAACCGTGTCCGTGTTATTGGCGGCAACCAGAGTAACAGTGTGTCCTATAAGAGCTATCCGCGTTACCGCGTTCTGGGGTACAGGACATCTGGCCGTGGAAGCTCACGTCCTGCCAAAAGGCTGTATGCTGGCAGGAAAAGGAAAAGAAGCAGGACAAGAAGCAGGCGTTATCGTGTTGCAGCCCTACGGACAAGGGGTTTCAGACGTGCTGGTCGCCGTGTGTCTAAGAAGCGCAGAAGGGTTGCCAGTATCAGGCGAAGACGTGCCAGGCGTAACAGGCAGGTCTATGCAGGACAGCCCGTCTATACGACTGTTGCCCCTACCTATAGTCCCTATAGTCAGGGGTCGCCAAACATCTATTACTAAACAGGTTTTGATGTTGAGGGAGTATACATAACAGATTAGCTATTATCACTTTTCCTGACCCACCATGCTTGAGGTATGGTGGGTTTTTTACTTGTAAATCTTTCTTATAGTGGAAAATAGCACTCTATAGATGCTTTATGTCTTGATCTGTATTGTCTTCAGGTGTTAGAGGTTTATAGTTTTTGGTTATTTAATGTTTATAATTACAAGTATCCTTAGTTCACAAAAAAGATAACCAGTATAGAATGAAAATATTGGTGATGGGGAAGACTGTTCCTTCTTTCAATATTTTTTTGTGGGCCAGTTCATGTTGGGCAGGTGGTAATGCGTTTTGGTAATGTTGTAAAATTAATGGTTTTTCTGGCCTGTTCCACTTTTTCCATGATGGGAATAGTTGCTGAGGCTTTCCAGCTTGGCTTGTCGTCAAGGGATCAGCCGTATTCAAAAATTTCACTGTCCAGTATGGACAGTCCTGTTATGAGGCAGAGCCATATTGATGGGCAGGGCGATATTGGTAAGCTACTCCATAAGGTTGGTGTGGTGGGCAAGGATAACAGGCGCAGGTTACCTGCTTCCCTAAGACGTTCAACCAGGCCGAAAATTGGCCTGCTCTATGACAAGCGTACCGGATCGCTGTGTACTGCCTTTTGTGTGGCGAGAAATGTGATCGCTACAGCCGCCCACTGTATCTATAATGCTGACAACCGTTCGGCCAAACACTATTCCAGCTATGTCTTTCGTTTGCCTGGCACAAGGTCAGGCTTTTCGCGGCTGGCAGGCTATAAGAGGAACAGGGTGGCGCGCTATATCATTGCGGGAACACGGCTGATGAGTAAGAATGCCCGTGGCTATGCCCACCAGGACTGGGCACTGATCAAGCTCTCCAAGAATTACTGTAAGCGAAAGCTAACCCTGCGGACATCATCGATTGATGGACTGGTCAGGGCATCACGAAAGAACCGAATTTTCCAGATGGCATTTCACCTGGATTTTAAACATTGGAAACAGGCCTATTCGGGGAGCTGCCGGGTGTCGCGCAGTTTCAGGAATGCCTCCAGAATAACTTTGCGCAAGAATTTCCCAGGTGCGGACAAGATGCTGTTTCATACCTGTGATACAGGGGTTGTTTCCTCTGGCTCACCCATTTTGATGAAATCACGGGGCAGGCCAGTGGCTGTGGCGATTAACGTTGGGGCCTATCAGCAGATCCAGAAGGGAAAGCCCAAGACCGTGGCCAATACAGCTGTGCCAGTATCCCGCTTTGCCAAATTCGTCAGGGGATTGTCCCGTAAAAAATAGCTGGTTCAGTGATGTTGGGGCGGTATCAGTCCAGTGTGCCGCTATAGCTCAGGGCGAGAAAACGCCTGTCATTGCCTTCCAGGCCTTGCTGGATGACATGAATCAAAACCACAAGAACAGCCTGTTCCATGTGTAGCCCGTCTGTTTCCATAGGGTCAAACAACAGGACATCTGCAATCTTATAGTCAGAGGCACAGCCCCGCAGCCGTCTCAGGTGGATTTTTTTATGCTCACGAGCCAGGAAAACTGTATTTTTTTTGGAGTCCATCCGTGTCAGGGAGAGGGTCAGCCCTTCAGACCTGTTGTCTGCCAGGCTACACTTTTTGTCCAGCAGGCTTTTGGTCTTGAGCGCAATCTGGTAGGGACGGAGATTGGGAATGTTATCCTTGGCTCTGGTGCGGAACAGGGCAAGGTGTGGACTGGTCAGTTCCGTTGCTGGGTTGGACAACAGGCTGGTGCCGCGCGGACTGATATTCATCTGCTGCAATAACGCGGCGGCCTTGTCTTTGCTCCGCATCCTGGCCTGCTTCATTGTGGCATTTTCGTCAAATAGCAGGGTGCGGAACGGTGCGCCCTTTACCCAACTATTGCGCCTGGTGTCAAGGATAATGAGGTCTGCATAAGGGAAACCAGAACCGTCCTGGATACCATATTGCTCAAAGGCAAAAAAGCGGCCATCGGGTGAAAATCCCAGAATGGAACGGGTGGCAAAGTCTCCAGCAAAGGCCATGCTGAGGTTGCCAAGGATCATGAAAAGAAACAACGTAATGAGATTCCTGAATGTCATGATATGATACCCTTTTTAACCAATAGTTATGAAGCTCTTGCCCCATTGGTTAAAGGTGATTCAGGTTTAGATATGGTTAAGGATTGGCGAGAGCAGCAAGCAGGCTTAAGTCAAGTGCCGCTGGGAATTTTTTGAAGAGATCCAGCTTCCATATAAGGAAAGCCATGTCAGTATCGTTGTCAGGCAGAAACTGCCTGACGCTATGACCGGAAGGCTTGTGACAGTTGATTTGTTGTTTTCCTCAGCCATCTGGGTCAGTATAAAGCTTTGTCAGAGCCAAAAACCTCATAATGGATCTGTCCATTATCAACGCCCCAGGATGTCAGTTTTTTATGGACGGTTGCCATAAAGGGAACTGGGCCGCAAAGGTAGTAGTCTGCCCCTTCCTGCTGGATGTCAGGCTGGATCTTGTCAAGATTGATCAGGCCTTCATGGTGGTAATCCTTGTCCAGCCTGTCTGTTTCCAAAGGCTTTTCATAGAACACAATTTTTTCCAGACGTTTTGTATGTTCACTGGAAGCCTTTTCCAGCAAGGCCTTGAAGGGATGGGTCTGGCTGTTCTGGACAGCATGGACAAAGGTCACTTGTTGGTCATCATTTTTTTCCAGAACGGTATTGAGAACGCTGACCATAGGCGTGACACCAACCCCGGCACTGAGCAGGACAACGGGGGTTGAGGCCTTGTCTTGGAGGACAAACTCCCCAGCAGGTGGGGTGATGCTGACAAGTTGCCCAGTCTTCCAGTGGTCGTGCATATATTGGGAGATATACCCTTCACGCTTGACTGTTATCCTGAAATAGTCGGGGTGGGGAGAGTCTGACAGGCTGTACTGGCGTATCTGCCGATACTCATCATCTTCAGGCTTGATATACAGACTGATATATTGCCCGGGCCGATAGGCAGGAAGTGCTTTTTCATCAGTCGGCTCAAGATAGAATGAGGTAATGCCCTCACTTTCATCCTGGCGGTCAGCCAAAATAAATTCCCGAAGTCCTTTCCAGCCGCCGTCCTGTCCTGCGCCTTGCTGATAGAGCGAGGTTTCTTGGTTGGTCAACAGGCCAGCAAGTATCCAGTACCCTTTTTTCCAAGCAGCAGTTATCACATCAGCAGTTGCTGTATCCAGTTTTTTGCTGACAGTGGCATGGACCGCTCCCAGTAAATATTTTCCAACGATCTTGTACTGGTCTGGCTGAACACTCAGGCTTGTATGTTTATGGGCGATCCTGTTGATAATCTGTTCCTGGATAAATTCTGGATTGTCCAGGTTTTCAGCAAAGCGGTAGAGTGAACGTGCCAAAGCTTCCCTCTGTTCCCCATTTTGCTGGTGGGCAAGGTTAAATGTATTTTTCAGTTCGGGATGGGCTGTAAACATTTCCTGATAAAACAGGCCTGTGACCTCTTTCCCATTTTCCACGAGAAAATCAACAGTGTCCCTTAGGGTCGTGATGGTTTCTGGATCCAGCTGTTTATCAATATCTGACATATTTTCACCTTGTCTTGAGAAGTGTAACCGCAATTTCTCCGGTTAATGGTATATGAAAAAATGATGTATATAGATAACATCAAATAAGGTGTAAATTTAATACATCATTAAAAGGGGTTAGTCAAATACATCTTTGTATGGCAGACTTAATAAATACAGGAATGAGATCTGGAACAGGGATAAATGACGTGAAACTAAGTAAATTTACAGACAATACCTTGAAGGTTCTGATGTATATCGCTTCCCGTCCTGGCCAAAGGTGTACCAGAAATGAGATTGCAGATTATTTTGACTTGTCGGTAGAGCATTTGCGCAAGGTTATTCATCAGCTGAACCTTGGGGGCTACCTGACCACATTTCCGGGGCGCAATGGTGGGATAGAGCTGGCAAGGCCAGCGGCAGAGATGAATTTGGGTGAAATTATCCGCAAGACAGAAAAACAAATGACGATGTTTGACTGTCAGGGGCAGGACTGCCGTCTGTTGCCGTCTTGCGGTATCAACCTGATCCTTGACAGGGCGCAGGAGGCTTTTTTCAGGGAACTGGGTCAATATTCAGTTGGTGAAATAATTGCTCACAAGGGACTACTGGTTCTCCTGACACAGGAAAAATGATTTTGGGGAATGTAAGCAGCTTTATAGCCTAAGGACACCCGCAATAATAACCGAATCGTTTAGCTTGTTCTTTTGCCCGTCAGCGTCGTTTCAAAAATGCTTGTATAGTCAATAGTTTGGACAGTTTCATGCTGCTATAGTCCCGTAGTTACACAGCTTCTTGAATTCAGGTTGTGATTTAATGGAGTTCAACTCAAAACCTAACATGGAAGAAAAGGTTTTGAGCAGGTGTTCGTTGGATTTTCGT
>JAJRRF010000291.1 GCA_024279735.1 Alphaproteobacteria bacterium | reverse complement strand
TGGAAGGATTGTCGCCAGGGTACTCGAAAATATGATAAGCCACAAACCAAAATCAATGCGGCAATTGGTGGATGATACCTTCGAATTTCGTTACTTTCAGGATGTTTCATACTAAACCTGAGTTAAAGGGATAGGTATGATAGATCAATATGTGGCATTTTGTCTTGCCAGGGAGGTCAGGACTGTCTAGCTGAATAATTAGGACAGACTCTTCATAGCAGACTCTTAACCTGGCAGGACGTTAGTCCTTGACCTGGAAACCTAAAAAGATCATTATTCGCTACCATAAAAACTGACATGGACATAGCTATTTTATGGGAGTTTTGAGGGGGGGTTAAAATTGTGCGGTGACAAGGAAACGCAGCCCCAAAAGACTTTCGGAATATTTGTAAAAACACCCGCTACCAAACAATAACAGATGCTTGCGGATTGACATTCGCCAGAAGGAATTCAAGTGACACTTAAAATTTATAATACCCTGACACGGGAAAAACAGGACTTTACCCCCTTGGATGAGAGCAATGTGCGGATGTATGTTTGCGGCCCGACAGTCTATGACTATGCCCATATCGGCAATGCCCGCCCCGTGATCGTGTTTGATAGCCTGTTTCGTCTGTTGCGCCACATTTATGGGACAGACAAGGTGACCTATGTTCGCAATATTACCGATGTTGATGACAAGATCAATGCTCGGGCAGCGGAAGAAAAAATCTCAATCCGGGAGCTGACAGAAAAGACAGCGGAACAGTTTCATGAAGATATTGCCGCCCTGAAAGTCTTGCCACCAAGCGGCGAGCCACGTGCAACAGACCATATTGCTGAAATGGTGACCATGATTTCCACCCTGATGGAAAAGGGACATGCCTATGAGGCAGAGGGGCATGTCCTGTTTGATGTCAGCAGTGATAGCTCTTACGGTGCATTGTCAAACCGCCCTATGGACGACATGATGGCGGGCGCACGGGTGGAAGTGGCAGACTATAAGAAAAACCCAATGGATTTTGTGCTTTGGAAACCCTCCACGCAGGATGAGCCAGGTTGGGACAGTCCCTGGGGCAGGGGACGGCCAGGCTGGCATCTTGAATGTTCTGCCATGTCTGCCAAATATTTGGGCGAGAGCTTTGATATTCATGGCGGCGGCCTGGACCTGATCTTTCCGCATCATGAAAACGAGATTGCCCAGTCGACCTGTAGTCATGGCACAAAAGTGATGGCCAATTACTGGATGCACAATGAATACCTCAATATAGAGGGTGAGAAAATGTCCAAGTCCTTGGGCAACTTTGTGACCATTAACGGACTTTTGAAAGAATGGCATGGTGAGGTGATCCGGCTGTGCATGATGATGACCCATTATCGCCAGCCGATCAGCTGGTCTGTGAAAACCCTGGCAGAAGCCCGCAAGTCGCTTGACCAGTGGTATCATGTGGCAGCGCGCGCTGATATTGAAGGCATTGAGCCAAAGCCGGAATTTATAGCGGCGTTGCAGGATGACCTGAATATCCCTAAGGCGATTGCCATTCTTCATGAGTTGCGCCGATTTGCCAATAAGGGAGACAAGGAGTCTGCCCAGCAGCTCAAGGCTTGCGCTCAGTTTCTTGGTTTTATGAATGACAGCAAGCAGGAATGGCGGGACTGGAAACCGGAAAGTGCTGCGGAAGTTGATGAGGATGAGATCAATGCCCTGGTGCAGGCGCGTCTTGATGCCCGTGATGCCAAGGACTGGGAAGAGGCTGACGCTATCCGTGACAGGCTGGTGACGATGGGTGTTGTCCTGAAGGACAGCGCGGATGGGACTGAGTGGGAGCTGGGGTAGGATGACGAATTTCAGTGCAACAAAAAATTCTTTTGTGACTGGCCTTAGGGGTGTTTTTCAAAATGGTGGACAAATGCTAATGGAGGAAATGATTAGGCACTGGAATAGGCTTATCCTCAATGAAGATCTTACGTCACTCTCATTATCAATTGCTTATGACGAATTGTCAGGACTGAAAGAGAAGGGGGATGTTAAGTTTCATAGAGACCTGGTGCTTTGGGATAGTGAAACATTTGGCAAGTTTGCAAATATGGATCATTCTTGGGGTAGCGAAAATCTTTCAGGTAAGCAAGTTCTGCCAATAGGTAATATGAATTGGGCAGATGATTTCCTGTTTATTAAAAATAATGTGGGGGAAGTATCCTTCGGTATCTGTAATCATGAAAATGCTTTTTGCACACAAAATATTGACGCTGAAGTTCAGTGTGATCTATCACTTGAAGTGTTCTCTGAATCTATCAAGTCAGAGATTTTGTATGCAAGTTTTGCAGCACAGAATCAAAATGCCTGGTTGGAAATAGAGCAGGAAGAAAACATTGTGCGTTATGATTTTAGCTGTGTAGATGAAGGTAAGTCAGAGGCTGGCGAGCAAAGTTTTCCCTTCAGGAACGGGGCTCAACAATTCTTTCTGCAGTATATTAAAAAATGTCATCAATCAGAACCACTAGAATTGTCCCAGTATCCTTACAGTCTTGAGAAGGAGGTCAAGGAGTTATTATCCTGAAGGTACAGTGCTGAGGGTACAGAATGGGAGCTGGACAGCTAGAATTTGGCCAGTGAGGCTGTAATGACTGGTACTTAAGAGAGGATTGTCTTGATTGGGGGGATTCTGTGAAGAATTCCCCCTTTTTTGGTTTCTGGGCGGAGCGATACAAAGTAAAAGAAACGTTTTTTATGTATAGATATTGTATTTTATGTTTATTTTATGTGTGGTTAAGATGTTTACAGAACAAAATTATGCAAATACAGTTATTGTTAATAATGTTTTAGATATTTTGTAATATATTTGATTTTATAAAAGAAAATTAGTGTTAACTGTAAATATGGTGAAATATAATGACGTTACTAAAGTCTGCATCCTTTGATAGCCTTAAGACCGCTATTTCTTCCAAGTCAAAAACTGTAAATAAAAATAACAACAATACTTATGGTTATGCTGACGACAACAATTCATTTACTTCTGATGACGTATCTAAAGATAAATTTCCAGAAATCATTTCTAGTTTTGAAAATGCCCTTGAGGTCTTGAGAGATCTTCAGTGGCGTAGCCAGGATCAGGAAATTCGTCACCAGGGTCTGCTCAATAGCCAGGCCGACATGATTATCCGTCGTGATATAAACAAGAAAGTTCTGTTTGCCAATAAGGCTTTCTATGCTGCCTACAACACATCTGCTGATCAAATTCTTGGGACAGAATTTTGCCTCAGTGATATGGACAAGACAGAAGATGTCCAGGACTTTGGCTTGTTTGACCAGGGTGAAGACAAGCTGGTTAGGGAAATTGAAGTGACTGTCGACGGTGTCAAGAAATGGGTGAGCTGGCAGGACATTGCTGTCCGTGATGACCAGGGCAAGGTTATTGAAGTCCAGAGTATTGGGCATGACATTACAGAACGTCGCAGCACAGAAGAATTGATGGGCAGTGCCATTGAAGAGGCCGAGGCCGCCAATGCTGCCAAATCCCGCTTTCTCGCTGCCATCAGCCATGAAATCAAGACACCAATGAACGGCATTATTGGCATGAGCCAGCTCCTTCTTGATACTGAGCTTTCTCCTGAGCAGCAGACCTATGCAAAGTCTGTCAGCAAATCTGCGAAATCACTATTGTCCCTCATTAATGAAATTCTTGACTTTTCCAAGATTGAGGCTGGCCATATTGAACTGGTTTACGCTTCGTTTGATCTGACAGAAACAATTGAGAGTGTGACTGAGCTGCTTTCACCGCGTGCCCATGAAAAAGGCCTGTCAATCGGCTATTACATGGATCCAGAATTGCCAGCAAACATGATTGGTGATGAAGGACGTGTTCGCCAGATCCTGATGAATTTGGCAGGAAATGCGATCAAGTTTACAGAGACTGGTGGTCTGTTTATACATGTCTCTGGTAAAGAGGTTGAGGATGGCAAGCTGAAACTGATGATCTCTGTTGAGGATACAGGCATAGGTATCAGGGAAGAACATATTGAAACAATTTTTCAGGAGTTCGAGCAGGCGGACAGCACAACAACCCGTAAATATGGCGGAACAGGCCTCGGTTTGGCAATTTCAAACCGTCTCGTGACTGAAATGGAAGGCACGATCTCTGTAGACAGTGAATTCGGGGAAGGCTCAACCTTTGATGTGGAGCTGGAACTGGAAGTTGACCAGCCAGACAAAAAAGTTAAGGATGCCTGGCAGGGACTGAGCACAAGCGACCGTATTCTTGTGGCATCCAATGCCAAGATTGAATCTGTGCTTCTTGTCAAGTTCTTGCGTCAGGCCAACATCCATGTTGATTTCTCTGATGTCTCTCAGGCACGGGAACAGGTCAGAAGGGCTGCTGCCCAGAAACGTCCTTATGCATTGATTGTTGTTGATGCAGGAATGACTTTCCCGGTTGCAAGCGAGTTGTTTAAGGCTGCAAGCGATGTTTATGAAGGTGACCTGAAGGCGATTGTCCTGGTTGAACCTGCAGAACGTCATGAATACCCGGTCTATGAAAAAGCAGGGTTTGGTGCTTATCTGGTCCGGCCCGTCAGACCTGTTTCCCTGTTTGAACAGATTGTTGAGGTTGAGCCAATCATTATAGAGGAAAAGGTGGTTCACAAGCCACTTGGCAAGAAAGCATCCCTGAAAGATATCATGACAGAAGTTCTGGACAGTGATGAGCTTGAAGATATTGCTGTTGAACCACTGCCAGACTTCAGGAAGCCTGCTTTTCGGCAGCCTGTAGTTGCACAGCCAGTAGTTGCACAGTTTGTAGCTGAGCCTGTTGAACAATTTGCGGAACAGCCAGCTGAACTGGCAATTGAGCCAATTACTGAACAGCCAGGGGTTAACTTTTCAGCACCCCCAGCAACACCAAAAATGCCTGAGCTGAACAGTTTTGTTGAAGAAGTAGTAGCAGAGACAGCAGCTGTAGAAGTCACAAAGGTCGAGGCAGAAGCAGAAGCAGAAGATTTTCAAAGCAGTGTTATGGGGTCTCGTCTTGAGGCAATTACAAGAGCTGCCCAGAAAAAAAGTTCCATTCCGGACAATGCCTTTGAATTCAAGTTGCCTGAAGTTGAGGCAACACGAGAAGACAATACGGACGCATTGGTGATGGAAGAGGTCAAGAGTGACAACGGACTGAATATTACAGGTCGCAATGGTGGTCAGCCTTATGTGTTGGTTGCTGACGATAATAATATTAATGCGCTTCTCATCACCAAGATGCTTGAAAAGGTTGGCTGCAAGGTAACACGGGTTGAAAATGGTATTGAGGCGATTGAGGCTATTGTCCATTCTGTGAAGACAGAAGACAAAAATCAGTTTGACCTGGTCATGATGGATGTTCATATGCCTGAAATGGATGGTATGGAAGCGACCCAGCATATCATGAACATCTCTACAGCACCGGAGTTGTTCAGCAACAGGAATATGCCAATCATTGCCATGACAGCAAATGCGCTTGATTCTGACCGTGAACGCTATATTGAGGCTGGAATGTGTGATTACCTGTCAAAACCATTTGACCGTGATGACCTGGATTCAATTCTGTTGAAATGGAACTCCAAAAACTGGAATGTGCAGGGCTAACGTCTGCAACCAGAAATGTTTTAGGATTGGTCTTTCATCTAAAGGGAAAGGCCAGTTACACAAGAATGTGCAGGGGATGATATATTTTCCCTGTTGCATGAAACAGATTAACACTCTGTCTTTTACCCCTGTTATGGTTCTCAAGGACTGTGACAGGGTTTTTTTATGCCAAGGTGGCGGAATGTCATTAACAGGAATTTAACCGTTATTTTATATGATGGCAGTCAGTATTCAGCAAAAATTCAGAATAAGGTTCCGGTATTAATATGTCTTCACAAAAAATGTCTTCAAAAAAAATGGCTTATCTGTCTCAATTCAAAATTCAGGATGAGATTACTTCAGAAGATGTGGTGATGATGCGCCGTGTCCTGCTGGAAGACAGCGTCATCTCAGGACGGGAGGCGGCCTTTCTATTTGACCTTAACCATGAGTTTCAGTCCCAAAACCCTGACTGGGTCAGTTTTTTTGTTGAGGCTGTTACTGACTATTGCGTCAACCAGGTTGTGCCACGGGGATATTTGACAGAAGAAAATATGAATGGATTGCTGGACATGATCAAGGAGGACGGTCATGTTGACGGCGCGTTGGAAATGATGTTGCTGGTCAAAATCCTTGAAGCGGCGCGGCAAGTACCGGAAACCCTGGTGATGATTGTGCTTGAGAAGGTCAAGGAAGGTATCTTGTCCGGTGAAGGCCCGTTGAAGGCGGGTGAGGACAGCAGGGCTGGCATTATCGACCGGGATGAGGTTGAGCTGTTGCGCCGCATCCTTTACAGTGCTGGCGGGGATGCCAATATCTCAATTTCCAAGGCTGAGGCCGAACTGCTGTTTGAACTCAATGCCAAATCAAAAGAGGAAGAGAATGATCCTTCCTGGATGGAGCTTTATACAAAGGCTGTCACCAGTTACCTGATGGCGGCAAATGGCTATGCACCGCTGGCGCGTGAGGAAGTTATCAGGCGCACGGAATGGCTTGATGCAGAAGGTTCTGACAAAAGCTTTGTGAAAAAAATGTGGGAAGGCCGCAGCAGAACCATGGGCTATATGAAACAGATGCTGAATTTTTCGGGCTGGTCAAATACCAGTGAGGATGTCTTTGAGGGCATGAGCCTTGATCGTATGGAGAAAGCAGGCAAGGAAGCGGAAGCCATTACAGAGGAAGAGGGATCGTGGCTCTATTCCCAGATTACTGCTGACGGCGTGGTCAGTGACAATGAAAAGGAAATGATCAAATATCTGGTTGAGATGTCAGACATGGTTCCTGAAAATTTGAAAACCTTGCTGAAGGCTGCCTAAAGCCATAAAGAAATCACATAAAATAGCCCCGCTCACCCAAAAGGTGGACAGGGCTTTTTTGCTTAAATGATTGTCACCAGGCTCTAGGGGGCTTATGGTGCAAAAAAACTAGACGTGATGGCTGTATTGATTGAGCAGCTATTTCCATCCCCATGAGAATGAAGAGAATATGCCCCCTAAAAATGACAGCAAGACAGGCACTAAATTTAGCATCACAGATGAGGATGCCCTGAACTTTCACCAGCTTGATGGCAAGCCAGGCAAGCTGGAAATTGTGCCGACCAAGCCAATGGCAACGCAGCGTGACCTGTCCCTGGCCTACTCCCCAGGCGTGGCTGTTCCTGTTGAGGCGATTGCAGCTGACCCGTCCAAGGCCTATGACTATACCAATAAGGGCAACCTGGTGGCGGTCATTACCAACGGGACGGCTATTTTGGGACTGGGCGCGCTGGGCGCATTGGCCTCCAAGCCTGTGATGGAAGGCAAGGCAGTTTTGTTCAAGCGTTTTGCTGATGTGGATTCGATAGATATTGAGATCGACACCGTTGACCCAGATGAGTTTATCAATGCAGTGCGCTATATGGGCCCGTCCTTTGGCGGCATAAACCTGGAGGACATCAAGGCACCAGAATGCTTTATCATTGAGCAAAAATTGCGCGAGGTGATGAATATACCTGTGTTCCATGACGACCAGCACGGTACAGCGATTATTTCAGCCGCAGGCATTATCAATGCCTTGCACCTGACAGGCCGCAAGATTGAGGACAGTTCTATTGTCATTAACGGTGCAGGGGCTGCTGGCATTGCCTGCCTTGAACTGATCAAGGCCTTGGGCATCAAAAATGAGAATGCTTATCTTTGTGATACCAAGGGGGTGATTTACCAGGGGCGCAAGGAGGGCATGAACCAGTGGAAGTCAGCCCATGCCACCAAAACGGACAAGCGGACATTGGATGATGCCATGAACGGCGTGGACATTGTACTGGGGCTTTCTGTCCAGGGGGCATTTTCTGAAAACATGATCCGCTCCATGGCCTCCAATCCCATTATTTTTGCAATGGCGAATCCTGATCCGGAAATAACCCCTGCGGAAGTCCATGCTATTCGGGATGATGCCATTGTGGCTACTGGCCGTTCTGACTATGACAACCAGGTCAATAATGTGCTGGGTTTTCCCTATATTTTTCGCGGCGCACTGGATGTGCAGGCCTGCACCATTAATGATGAGATGAAGATTGCCGCAGCGCGTGCCTTGGCAGCCCTGGCTCGTGAGGATGTGCCTGATGAGGTGACGGCAGCTTATGGCGGGGAGCGTCCGCGTTTTGGCCGCAACTATATTATTCCGGTGCCGTTTGATCCCCGTTTGATGAGTGAGGTTTCGGCAGCCGTGGCGCAGGCGGCAATGGACAGCGGCGTAGCTTCAAAGCCAATCTCAGACATGGAAGCCTATAAGGTCAAACTCTCTGGCCGCCTCAACCCGGCCCTGGCTTCCCTCAGTTCGGTCTATAACCAGGTACGCAATGCACCGTCCAAAAGGGTTGTGTTTGCTGAAGGGGAAATGGAGCAGGTTGTCCGGGCTGCCAATAGTTTCTTGCAGGAGGGTCTGGGGCAGCCTATTCTGGTTGGACGCAAAAAAGAGGTGCTGAAGGCATTTGAACTGGCAGGTGTTGATTATAACCCTGAAATCGAGATTGCAGAGGTGGAGACTGATGAGCCCCATCCAGTCTATCTGGATTTTCTTTACAGACGTTTGCAGCGTGAGGGGTTTTTACTCCGCGATGTCCAGCGCATGATCCGGCTGGACAGGAATGTGTTTGCGTCCTGTATGCTGGCCAACGGCGATGCTGACGGCATGGTGACAGGTGTGACCCGTAGTTGGGCGATTGCGCACCGCAATATCCGTTATGCCCTGGATGTTAAGGAAGGGCGTGAAGAGATTGCGATGTCTATGGTGGTCTGCGGCAACAGGACTGTGCTGATTGCAGATACCTCAATCCATGAGGCCCCCACTTCTGAAGAGGTTGCCAATATTGCGCAGGAGGCTGCCAGGATGGCGCGTTCCTTGGGCTATGTCCCCCGCGTTGCCCTGCTTGCCCATGCCACCTTTGGCTATCCAAAGGGGCGGCGTTCCCAGCGTATGCATGAGGCGGTTAAAATTTTGGATGGGCGGGATGTTGATTTTGAATATGACGGCGAAATGAATGCCACCATGGCACTTGATATGGCAGAACGGGAAAAATACTATCCGTTTTGCCGCCTGAGCGGGGAGGCCAATATTTTGGTGATGCCAGACTGGAATACAGCCAGTACAGTGACCAAGACGCTTGAACATCTTGGCGGCTGTTCCGTAACAGGTCCGCTGTTGTCAGGCCTGGAACATTCGGTTCAGATTGCTTCCCTTGGGGCAACGGATACTGACCTGGTGACACTGGCAGTGATTGCAGCCTTTGAAAAAAGTGAATAATGAATTTTCATAGTGGATGAGTATGTGATAATGGTCGCGTAAAAAAACCTTGATTGAATTTTTATATATTCAATCAAGGTTTTTTATTTTTGGAATGTGTTATCAGTAATAAGGAATATTATTCAGGACATACTGAATAAAATATTGTGCGCGTACGGGCACGAGGAGCATATCTTACAGGAACATATCTTACACGAACTCTTCTTCTGGCGCGAGTCCGAACATAAATTGTGCGTGTGACACGGCGCGGAACATAGCGAGTTGTTGTTCTTGTCCGCGGAACCCATCTTGTTCTACGAACCCATTTAGTTCTACGAACCCACACGGTTCTTGTCCGCGTTCTTGGAACATAAATCGTTCTTGTTCGTGTTCTCCAATAGCCTGCTACCTGTTTGGCTTCATTTTTCATGATAGCTGCTTGGATTTTTTTCGTTAGCTCTGGACTTTCTTGCTGAACAAGATTTAAATTCAGTGAAAATGCACTTTCTGTTTTGTTTTGTTTTGTTTGTGCTTCCTGTTCCTTAGCAGCATTAGCTAAGGTGCTACCAAGAATAAAAAAAGAAAATACTGTAACAGCGTGAACTACTTTTGTTAAATATTTCATAAGCAAGTACTCTTTCCTAATAAATTTGACGAAAGAAAATAGATTGAGCTGCGCAGCTAGGTACAAGCTATTATGTCGGATGTAAAAATGCAAGTATGTCGCAGGTTAAATTGCAAGTATCGACATTAATGGGAGACTTTTTTATTTTTTAGGGAGGGTGAGTAGGGCTTGGGGGGGTGAAAAAATGAGGGTAAAAAATAATTTCCAGTTAAGAATTTTTTTGGTTCGAAAACATGCTTTTTATAAATATATAAGGTATTGTTTTATCTAAAGGTTTGTTAATGCTCCTTGATAAGAGCAAATAAGGATAACCACACTTTGTAACCAAAAAAATTTTCATATATTTTAGAGCCTTAGATATGGCTCTAAAATATATGAAAATTTGCACCTCAGTACTTGGGGATAACTTTTATAGGGTGATAGTTGTTGCCCAGCTTAACTGGCCATCACTTGCAGAAATGTTTCATAATGATCTTCACCGCGTTTAAAGATAACACGCACTTTTCTGTTTTTCTTTGTAGCAAGCTGCTGCACTAATTGTTTGCTATCGGCAATATTAGCGTTATCAATCTTAAGAATAGTATCACCGCTTTGCAAACCAGCCATATTCGCAAGCGAACCGACATCAACTTTCTTAATCAGCACACCAATATGAGAGGCCAGAGATTGTAAGGTGAGGCCAAATTGAGATGGTTTGTTTTGCAATGAAGCTTGTTTAATTAGTGTATCCGGAAAAGCCTGCGCAATTTGTTTTGGGGTGTTGTGACTGACCGCTGCCATCTTGTTGCGGCGCAAAATCTGGTTCATGCTTTTGATGGCAACATTGATTGGGATGCCAAAGCCAATGCCAAGGCTGGTGCCGCCATTGTCGCCAAGAATAGAGGTATTGACACCAACAGCCTCACCTCTGCTGTTTAGGAACGGGCCGCCTGAATTTCCAGGGTTGATAGCAGCATCAGTTTGCAGGCTGTCCCTGTCTTCTACGTAACGTCCTGAAATCTTGCCGCCGCCAGCACTGATAATACCGAGACTGGCTGACATGGCGAGGCCAAATGGAAAGCCAACAACAACATTCATGTCGCCAATTTCAAGGGTTTCAGAATTGCCAAGCTTGAGTTGGGTCAGATTTCTGGCCTCAATCTTGAGGACTGCGAGGTCAACATTCTTGTTTGTCCCCAAGACGCGGGCGCGATAACTCTTTCTGTCGCTGGTCAGCACATAGATGCGGCGTGCACCCTTGACGACATGGCGGTTGGTCAGAATAATGCCGCGCTTGGCATCAACAATAAACCCGCTGCCAATACCTCCAGGGCCAGCCTTGCCCCGTGACCAACGTCTTTTGCCAAGCTGGATGCGGACAATTGAGAGCTTGGCTTTTTTAAGCATAGGAGCCAATGTGTAGACACCGCGCCCCTGATCCAGCCTGAAGGCCTGCGCCTGGCTGGTGAGGGCGAATGCTAGAAGAGATACTACCAGAAAAGGTAGGGTGGCAGTCAGGTATTTTTGTGTGCGGGATATCTGCATGGGGTCTGCTCAACTCGTATTTGTAAATTCAGTGCCTCCGAATCTGTCCCTATTGTGCTCCCTGATTTGGACTGCTTTGTGGTAGCATTTAGGCTATACACGGGCTGGTAGCCATGTACTTGTTATGCACGTTACTTTTATGGACTATTTGTACCGACAGCACTATAATTAGAAGAAAATTTTTGGCTATCAGGGATAGAAAATCATGCTAAGAAAGGTCATCCAACCACCAAATTTCAGGGATAGGCGTTATTTCAATGTTTCTCAAAATGCTCAAATGTAAGATTCACCGCGCCACAGTGACAGAGTGCGACCTGAACTATGAAGGCTCTATCTCAATAGATGCTGACATATTGAAAAGGGCAGGACTGTTGCCGTTCGAGTTTGTCGATATTTTCAATATCAATAACGGCGAACGTTTTGCCACCTATGTGATTGAGGGCAAGGCAGGGAGCGGTATTTTTGGCCTGAACGGGGCGGCTGCACGCAAGGCGGTCAAGGGCGACCAGATTATTATCTGTGCCTATAGCTTTTTGCCTGAAGGCGAGGCTGGGGCTTATCAGCCGACTATCGTATTGATGGATGATGGCAACCGTATGCAGGGCTGATACTGGATCGCAAAGGGTGAGACTCTTTTGCCAAGTCGCCAGATTGCACCAACCTGAGGATTTTGATCGCTAGGAAAGCGAGATCGCTTTGTGATTTGATATAATATATTTGTTCTACTGGGCTTGCCTTTCTTAAATGACGGGCTTCACTTCAGTATAATGCATGTTTTGGAAAGAGGGGTGCTGAAAATAGGAGTGGCTAGCCACTAAAATTTCAGGGCAACGCCAATGCGAAAATCGTGGCTGGCAGAATCGAAGCTGCCTGTGCCGTCAAGGGTGCTGAAGTCCAGCTCACCAAAATCGCTGTAAAGATATTCAGCCCGCAATATTAGGCTGTTCAGCAGCATAAATTCTGCGCCGCCGCCAATGCTGTAGCCCATCACATTTTCAGTCTTGTTCAGGCTGGTTGAAGTGCCGCCCAGTGTCGTCTTGAGATCAAGGGACAGGTTTGACCAGGTTACGCCGCCTGTGCCATAAAGCAGGGCATCGCCGAAAATAATGCCGATACGGCCACGGACACCTGCGTTAAATCTGTTTTCGACATTCAGGGAAAGGATATCTCCGCCAGTCAGTACACCAACGCCGACTTCAGTGCCGTTATAGCCAATATCGCCCTCAATGCCGAGCAGGATATTGCCAAGCGGAATATTATAGCCCGCATAAAGGTTGCCACCAAAGGCGTTGTCCTGAAGCGTTGTGCCAAGTGCTGACAGGTTATCTGTGGCACTGGCAGTATAGTCGAGGTTGTCAAGGCTGGCGACTGCCCCAACATAAAGGCCTTGCCACTTATTGGCATGGGCAGCTGTGACCAATGAGCTGGCAAGAAGCCCCAGGCCAAGAAAGGTTGCTGAAAAAGTTGCGCTGAATGTCATGTCACTGCTTCCTGTGAGACTGGGATCAGGTGCGTTTTTGGCAGGTTAAGGCCTATATTGATACTGTTAAAAAAACCTTTATTGAACAAGAGCTAAGCAGGGAAATGGGGCGGTAATGGGAGGGTTGTCTGTGCAATGTGGTTTTAATGTCATTGTTTGGGTCTCACGCCAGTGGCTTTGCCACGGCTGCGACAGCGCGGGCTAATGCCCGTCGCCTGCTTAGGCTCTGTTTCGCCTTTGGCTCAAGAACACCGTGTTATTGTTTGGGCTTCACGCAATTGCCTTATGGCAACGCTCCAGCAGTGCGAGCAAAGCTCGGCGGGTACAAGACCCTTTGTTTCGCCTTTGGCTCAAGAACACCGTGTCCCAAGTTAGGTCAGGGCGGTTAAACTGAGGGGAGCGCAGGACAAGCATAGGCAAGTTCGCAGCTGCGGACACTTGTCAAATAAAAAGTGCCCGCCAAGCTTTGCTTGCCCCGTTGGAGCATAACCACAGGGTTATTGCGTGAAACCTAAACAAATGCGTGAGGCCTAAAAAGAAGCGCAGAGCAAAATAAATGTGGGATTCGTCTTATTCCTGAAAATAACGCTTGATCTTCCTGCCCCGAAACAGATATGACGGTAGGTGGAGAGGTGGCCGAGTGGTCGAAGGCGCTCCCCTGCTAAGGGAGTATACGGTAACCCCGTATCGAGGGTTCGAATCCCTTCCTCTCCGCCATTACCTATTAGAAATCTGTTGTATATCAACAGGTTAGGAGGGAGTTAAAAGAGGTTGCCCACCATTATCCCCCCCTTTGAAACATGGATTGAGACGAATTTAAGCGAACAAATCTTGCAAGGTTTTGGCCTTCATTAACTTGGCGTGTGAGGCATAGCGTGGGGCTTGTGGGGATAAGTTTGGGTTTGTGCCAAGGATTATAGGCCTTTCCAGCTTTTGGGCAGGGCTGGTAAAGACAAGTTTATATTTATTTGAATCGCCATAAGGTTCTATGTGGTCAATTTCAGCAATGTGGGTAATCGCTGAAACAGGTCTGGTCTGGTAGGCGGCAATCCATTTGAGTTTATCCAGCATCCCCCCACCGATTCGGATAGCATACCAACAGTTTTCATTTAAAAAGACATGCTGAAAACCCTCTTCATTTGCAGGCACAACCACCAAATCCTTGACCGATTCTAACTTTCCTGAAAAGTCAGGAATACCGTCTTTTTCCGTTTTTTCTGGTTTTATTCTCTTGACGGCCTCAAAGGCATGAATCCCGATAAGGGGCAAGACTTGCAACATTTCTTTGAGAAAACACATTGGTTTCTGCTTTGTCTGCCTCGGACAAATTTGGCTCACTGGGACGCTGAACATTATCAATAATATAACGTTGCATTCTGTCTGCCTGTTTTATCAATTCATATTCAAGCCAACTTGTCCGCGCCCTGTCCATATTATCGCTCATGACAAAAATACAGGCCTTGTCCCAAAAATCCATCTTGGGGTCTGTTGTGTGCGTTGCAAAGCGTTTGGGTAAATCAGCGGTATGCCCAATATAAAGCCGTGACTTGTCATCATCACCTTCACCATAGCCAGTAAGAAGATAAACCCCCGCAAGTTTAAATTCATCCCGTTCTTTTGCCAATGGGTAATCATCACGCGAAAACACCACGGCCTTGCCATTACGGTTAAACCGCTCAATAATGCGCACCCCATCAGGGTTGCCATTTGGAACAAAAATTCGGATTGAATAGGGTTCTTTATTCATAAGCTAAACCTGCCCCTTTGCCCGTTGTTGGTTTAGTTCAAACAGGTTTTCGATTATCTGCTCTTCGGTCAGGTCATCAGGCCAGCCATAGGCGGCGGCTACGGCCTTGTCCAGGGTTTTGTGGGCGGTGTCGAGCCAGGCGGGACGGGCGTTGTAGAGGTTGGTCAGGGTGCGCTTTTTCAAGGTTTCTGCGGCTGCGTCATCTATGGGCAAAATACGGTCGGGATAGCCTGCCACCACTTCAGGCTCATGGCGCACAAGGTCAGGCGGGTTAAGCCAGTTATTGCGCAAGCTGTCAAGATTTTGCGCGGCTGCGGCTATTGCTATGGCGTGGGGGTTGTCTGCATAGTCAGGGGCTGGAATATTGGGCGTGAGGCCTTGCGGAAAGGGGAAGGTCGAGTAAATTTCTTGTTTTGTGTATGTAATATCATTTCCAGACCCTATCCAAGAACATTTAGCCCTTGTCCAAATATCGTGATATTTAGAATGAAGCAAGCCAAGGGATGTATAATCATCTCGGTTAAATGTAACCAACTTTTGATCTGGTAAGATACTTGTCTCTAAAAATCCAAATGTTCTGAAACTTGATACCATAGGTGTTGCAATATATCTGTGTAACTTTTTCATCGCTTGACGCATGGCAGGCCGTGCACGAGCATGTTTCCACCATATTTCACGCTCATTTTTAGCTCTAACTGCAAATTCACCTTGCTTATTCAAGCGAAATCGATAGGGCTTGACTCGGCCTTCTATAATCCGAAAAGGAGCTTCATAGAAAGAAGCTTCTTCAACTGTCATTTCTGCCCCGAAGTCAATCACCCACTTATCTGGTCGCAAACCATTAAAATCATCTCCATTAAGTGTTGGACGCAAAACATCAGAATTGGCTTTCCCATTAACATTTTTTGGTAAAGATAATAGTTCGCGTACCTCGCTTCCTTCAACCTCAAACTGACCGTTCAAAATAACACCAACAAATGACGAACCCTCATTTTCTGATAGCTTCACAGCCCCTGTAATATCCAGCGCGGCGGTCAAGTCTCCGTTAATCCTGACAACCTGTTGCCCGTCCAGTGTTGGCAGTGTGGCTGTCTTTTCATCCTGACCCGAAAAACAGACCAGCGAAACCCGCACCGATGCACCATCATTGACCCAGGGCTCATCACCATAAGCATTGGTAATCTGGCCAGGGCAATTGCATGAAATTTAATCTTCACTCATAGCGTTAAAATTATGATAGCATTTTTCCTATTTTAGAGGGAGGTTTGTTATGGAGATATTATCTCTTATTGAGGAGATTCCTGATCCTCGTATGGAAG
>JAJRRF010000290.1 GCA_024279735.1 Alphaproteobacteria bacterium | reverse complement strand
TTTGATCCAGAACAGTTGTTACAATGTCCATGAGTTCCTCCGTTTTGAAGGATTGATGTCGTTTACAACACCATCTTCCCACAAATTGAGGGCTCACTTATTTTTTTGTTGGGTGAAAACTGTCCGAACTATTGTTATAGAAAGCGGGGTTATAGAAAACGGGTGTGATTTGTGACAGTAGGTATGAACCCGCAAGTTGTTACAATTTGCGGGCACTATGCACAACACTACAGCTTTAAAAACCAGTGTTGCTGGCTGATATTGGCATCATATAAATTTTGCAGCTCCCCAATAAGGGAAAAGCCCATTGCCTCAAGCCCTTT
Organism: Alphaproteobacteria bacterium; assembly: GCA_024279735.1. Lineage (GTDB taxonomy): Bacteria > Pseudomonadota > Alphaproteobacteria > Rhizobiales > JAJRRF01 > JAJRRF01. The sequence goes on along the minus strand of JAJRRF010000290.1, from coordinate 4,441 downwards.
TGCAGCCCCTTCACTAAGATCAGCAGGGATGGCAGCGACCAGGAAACGCATCTTGTTATCCCTCGCTTCTTGGAGGAGGGCTTCCAGCTTTTCTTTGGGATTGGCATCGGTGTCTGTTTCTGGGTCATATTCTGTCCAGGTCAGGAACAGGCCGTCTTCAGATTCGGGCGCAGCATGGAGGCCGTCAAAAATCAGGTGGCCATTTTGTTCTATAGAGACCGGGACGGCTTCTGGCTGGCCGGTAATGTTGAGGCCAAAAATATAACGTGCCTCATCCTGGCTGAAATAATGCGACATTTTCAGTTCGAGGCTTGCCCCAAGGTTTTCATAAAAGGCACGCGCCCCAGCATAAATGTCAACGCCGTCCTCAACATAATCTCCAGTGGTGATGAAGACCTTGCGCGCGCCCATATTCTGTAGCTGGTCAAACATGCCGCCAACAAGATAGCGTCCTATGCCTTGCCTGCGCTGGTCTTCAGCAACATAGGTCCAGGACAGCCAGTGAATGTCATCAGCCTCGCCGTCCGTAAAGGAGCCCGTCACTCCAACGATACGGCCATTGTCAACAGCCACATACATGCCTTCCACGGATTCGGCAAACTCCTCGCTGGCTTCTTGGGCATCCTCATCATCATGGCTTTCAATAATGGCGAGTACGGCTTCAATATCACCAGTTTCCATCGGCCTGACCATCCGCCCATTGTTCTGGGGTTCATTTTCTTGCGATTGCTCTTTTTTGCCGCCAAATATGTTGAATGCCATGATTTTTGTCTCCCGGTCAGTGTACTGGTTCAAAAAGTCGCGCTATAAAACCTGTTTTTAGGGCTTTTTTCTTCCCCTGTTGCGTTAAAGGACTACACAGCTTTGTCTTGGTTTGGCAATATGTTTGAAAGAATTATTATCATTATTCAGGTTTTCAGGGTTTTCAGGTCTGCCTGGAATATTTTTCTTACGTTTTTTGTGCTCAGGGGTGTCATAATGTTGGTCAGGTGTCATTATGCAGTTTTCAGGATGTTTGCCGCTATGTTGTGTCTTGCCACGCTGCCAGACCTTTTTTCTCATCCTGCATTTGCAAAACCGTCCTGTTATCGGTCTGTCTATCAGGGACATGGCAAATGGGTCAGGGTTATTGACAAAAAATGCCAAAAAAGACTGCCCAAAGCGAAAAACCAGAAGGTTGCAGCGGTTAAAAAGAAGGATGCCAAACCTGACATTTCCACAAAACGTCAGGCGGAAAAAAGAAAGCGCGCACGGCAATTGGCAAAAGATATTATGGCGATGCAAAAAATTCTTCTGGAAATGGGCTATCCAGTTGGCAAGCCGGATGGGATGATGGGGCGCAGAACCAGGCAGGCGATGAAGGATTATGCCAAAAAGAAAAATATGAAAAAGGCCATTGTGGCGACTGTCCTGGCACGGCTGGTTCAAGAGCAAAAAAGCAATAATGATGAAAGGGATGAGGATGGGGATGAGGGCGAGGTGCCTGGCGAGGTGGAGTATGCAGAAGAGGAAGAGGAAGATTATGCTGAGGAAGATCCTGGTCCAGCTGAACCTGAAGACGTGCAGGCGGAGGATTTGGAACAGCAGCCAGCATCAGATCCGGCTTCCTCCCTGGCTTCAGAAGTGCTGATCCCAAAAGCAGCCACACCTACAACACCAGAGCCGCAAGCCACAACAACAAAAGCTTTTCAGGCCAGTGCCCGGCGCGGCATGTTTTTTGTCGAGCAGTGCAAGGGGTGTCACAGTTTTAAGGCAGGAGATGGCCACAGGAGCGGCCCGAACCTTCACGGAATTATGGGCAGGGTGATTGGGTCTGCCCCTGGCTTCCGTTATTCAGAGCCTTTCAAATTCCAGCGTTCGCTTGGCATTGTCTGGAACGGGACAGAAATGGAATGTTTCCTGAAGGGGCCAGAAGACTGTAAGCCTGGTACGACTATGGGGTTTTACGGCATAAAGTCAAAATTCATCCTGGCTGACATCATTGCCTATCTTAAGCTGTTGAAATAGGGGAGGGCTATTCCCGTATATGCCTGCCAGGAAGGGACTGGTTTGCAGTTGACCGAGTGCATAGTGCAAGAAAATCGTTACGATTTGCGGGTTAAGATATGCGCCATATAAAGGCTAGGGCAAGGTCGCCTGACCGCAATTGCCTGCAATTTGACCTAACCTGAAACCAATTGTTTCTTGTTTTCATATACCTGCATGATGCTGTCCAGCTCTTGCTTGACCAGACGAAGTTGCTTTCCTGACAGGGTGGCAAGCTCCACAACATTCTCGCCGTTACTGAGCTGCCGCCTGACCTTGTTGACAGACTTGCATCCGCGCATACAGATCATTTCAACAATCTTATCGGTTTCTTTCATTTTACACAGCCCCCCCAAGCAATTAAGGAATATTTAAACATACGAATACTTAAATTCGCAATATGCCTGTTTTAGTGAGTTTTGGCAAGAAAAAATATTGGGGCAGTTAATCCTGTCACCTGGCATGCCAACCAAGAGGGCAAGCCATAAATCAATTCTTAAACCCTGGCCTGTTATACTGGCGTGAAAAGTCAGTGCTATCTTTACCGAACCGATTTGCTATTCTCCTGACAGGATAGGGAAGGGGATTTGCCCGATCTGGTATTGACATGTCCTGAATATTATCCAGGAATTGGAAGAGGGTATAATGATGATGAACCGTGACTTTATTTCTCCTATGGCCAGGCTGAATATCTGGATTATTATCGCCCTGCTGGCTGTTGATATCGTCTGGGGCGTTTTGGCCGGTTTCAGTTTTGACATGTTGTCGTTCCTCACACCAATCATTGCCATGACTGTATTATTCGCTATTGGCTGGTTCTATACCTATCATAGACCAGATCAGAATATTGCCAACCTGATGATTTGGACTGGCCTGTTGTTTGGCACGTTTGCAGCTGGTCTCGTTCTGAGTTACCTTTCGACTAGCCTGAATTTTCCGCTGGTTGATAAGGAACTGTTGGTGGTGGACAGGGCTATAGGGTTTGACTGGATTGGTCTTGTCAAATTCGTGACCAGTCATCCTTATCTTTTGGTTGCTTTGCATCTGTTTTATGCGTTGACACTGCCGTTGTTGGCTCTGGTGCTTGTCTATCTCGCGCTTTCTGGCAAGACAAAGGTGCTGGAGGTCTATATGACAACCTTGCTGTTAACGGCGATTATTGTCAGCCTGTTATGTGGGATCTTGCCTGCCATAGGGGCTTTTATTTATCTTGACCTGTCGGCAACTGATTTTCATGGCTTTAAACCGGTTATTTTTGTTGAAGGGATGAAGAATTATTTTGTTCATGATTTCGAGGCCTTGAGGGATGGAAGCCTGCGCCATATTTCCCTGTCTTCAGCAACCGGGATTATTACCTTTCCATCTTTCCATGCTGTGCTCTCTTTGGTGACAGTCTTGGCACTGAGGGGGACTGGCTGGCTTTTCATTGTATCGGTTTTTCTTTTTGTAGGCACGATGCTGTCTGTACCTGTCATCGGTGGGCATTATCTGGTTGATGTCTTTGCAGGGCTCGCCATTACAGTCATATCATGGGAAGCCGCTGAAAGGGTGCAGCGTCATTTGGCAGGGAAACAGTCAGATATAGTGGGCAAAGGGCGTGGCCAGGTTGTAGTCGCATAGGTTTTTTTCGGAAGCCTGAACCTGATAGTCCTAAAGATATTTCTTATGCTATGTATATGCAAAGGATGTACTGTATATAAATCGTATTATACTAAGATATAATTAATTATAATGTAAATTTTCCGTGTATTAACTATAATATACTGTAAAATTATTCTTTTATTAATAAGTTTATTCTATTGTATGTTTACAGGCTAAGGGGTATGAGGACATATCCGCTACAGTCTGTATATATTTAGTAATTATTAAACATACTTGGGAGTATGAAGATGAACAAATTTACAGCATTCTTGAACGACGAGTCCGGTGCAACTGCAATCGAATACGGTCTTATCGCTTCCCTTATTTCAGTAGCCATCATTACTGCTGTTACAGCCCTTGGTACTGGTCTGAACTCTACATTTACAACTGTTACTGCTGAGCTTAACTAGTTCTGGCTGTAACTTAGTTTTAAGAAAGCCATCTGTCCCTTTAGGGGCAGGTGGTTTTTTTGTGTCTAGGGAAAAATGCATTTAATCCCTATTATTTTTTGCTCCAGAGACTTTATTGGTCGCATACTTTAACCAGACAAGCCGATTCGACTCGTCTTCATTATGCTCTATATTCTTCGCTTACTCTATATTAACCATGAGTAAGAGTAGCGACTGTTTATATGGCCCCGTTTCAATTCCGAAACGCAACACTCAGTTTGCTGATGGATTATGGCCTGTGATGGCGGGCAGGAAATATTGGGTCAGGGGCCTTGGTCGCCGCAGGCGATGCGCAGCACCCTTGATGCAAGATTTTTTGGCTGCCA
>JAJRRF010000289.1 GCA_024279735.1 Alphaproteobacteria bacterium | reverse complement strand
TTGGCGCGCTGGCCGATACCATGTGGCATCGTCGGTTTGCGCAACAATGCTTCAAGTGTTTCTTCTTGTTCTTCTGTAAGGTAGCCTCTATGATCCATGATCCTATTCTTAATCAAATAAGAACACTATGTCAACATCTCACTGGGTTTTGGTGGAATCTGAGTATAACAGAAGTATAAAGCACAAAAATGCCCTAAAAATAGGGCTGTCAGAGGCTCGAAATAACTGTTGGTACTGTTATTCCCTATTTGGATATACGGCAGAGACTGATAAATAGTTGTTCAACCAGAGAATTTTCAACCATTGTTGACTGACGGATGCTGCGGGTGCAGCTCTGGATGTGGGAAAGTGCAAAGTTCAGGCGTTTGAGTGTCCACTTTTTGCATTGTACCTCAAACTCTGCTTTTTTCATAAAATGCACAGGCGGCCGAAGAAGGTTGATGGCATTGATCAACGGTATATTTTTTTCCCGTTTGGCTATTACCATATGAAGCCGGAGAAAATGGCGGTTAATGGCAATCAGGACAGTAGAACTGGCCATGCCTGAAGCCGTCATCATCTGATAAAGATGATGGGATTTCTTGAACTGGCCGCTGGCAAGACCGAATGCTATATCATCCAGAAGCAGTTGGGAAGAATCTCCTAAAATAGACTGGATGTGGGCATGAGTGACTTCGCTGTTTTCACCAGTATACAGAACCAGTTTTTCCAGTTCTGACCTGCTGACAGCACGGTCATTTCCAAGCAGGGAAACCAAAGAATTTCTGGCATCTGGCTTTATAGTGCAGCCTACGGAAGATAAGACTTCATCTATCAGTACTGAAATATTACGGGCATTATCAGCGTAACAGGCTATGGTTGCGGTATTTTTTCGGGCTGTAAAAAGCTTGACAAGCTTGTCTGTTTTTTTCAGGTTTCCAGCTTCAATAATGATATGGGCATCATACCTTTGTTTAATGAGCTCTTCTATCAAGGGGAATTTTATATTTTTATTCATGCGAACACGAATAATTTTATTTTCACCAAAAAGGGATAATGTCTTGGCCTCGACATTGAGACGGTCTGGCTGGTCAATAAAATCAGTTTCACCCAAAGAAATGATTTCTGTGCCAGCCCCCATTTTTTTGGTAAGTACTTTGACCAGGGCAACGGCATATTCCATCGCCATTCCTGTATCAACTCCATAGACAAGAAAGGCCTGATACATGTCAGGCGGATTTTCTATCAATGATTTTATGTTTGAAGGCTTGATCGCAACCATAAACTTGCCAGAACTATTTTTTTAGGAGTGTTTATGAATTGGTCAATAAAGCAAAAAATGGGATAGATCAAGTCACATGTTTTAGCTATGACTAGAGAGATAGGCTGCGATCCGTGTCTTGATATCATTGGCTATAATTTTGGCAGCCCGGTTACCTGCATCACGTTCAGCACGGATATTGGCATAGGTGGAAGACAGCTTGACTGAACCTCCTGGCCTGGCAATTGTCTTGCTAAAAATGGTATCAAAGGCAGCACGCGCGGTTGATTTGCTTTTGAACAGTTTTCTACTTTTCTGGTCAGCCCTGTTCAGGGTAAAGTCTGCATCAATCCGGAAAATCTTACTGGAAGCATCTCCTGTCCTTTGGATAGCGACACCCTGGATATATTCCTTGATAACAATATTAAGGGTATATTTTTTCCCATCCGGATAATCACCGCCGGTTAGCTGAAAAAGGAGTTCATTCCTGACCTGTTGGCCGACACGGCTATTGATCAGGGGAACGTAGACTGAAGCCAGTTCGTTGCTCATAAGCTGGCCACCAACTGTAGAGCCATGAAGGGGCTGGAATCCACAGCCAGCCAGACCAAAGCCAAGCACAAACAATGTAATAAACAGGTTTAGTTTCAGTTTTGTCATGCGTTATCCAGGATTCCTTGATTATGAGGCATTACTTTGAAACTGCTCTCATATAACAATATTGACAATCTTGCCCAGAACAACAATCACTTTTTTGACAGTTGCCCCATTTATAGCCCTTTTCACATTATCCAACGATAATGCTTTTTCTTCAAGGGTTTGTTTGTCAGAATCAGGGGCAATGGTCAGTACATCGCGCTTTTTTCCATTCACCTGTACTGCAATTGTCACAGTTTTGACGACCAGTAAATCATTTTCGAGGACTGGCCAGTCCAATGTAGCCAATATCTGATCGTGATGACCTATGGCAATCCAGCATTCTTCAGCCAGATGGGGCATCATCGGTGCGATCATTTTAGCCATCATTTCAGCTGCCTCGCGCAGTGTCCAGGCCATATCTTTGTCAGAAACCTCTTTTGGAGAGGCCTTATGGTAAAGGGAAGATAGTTTTGAGACAAATTCATGCAAGAAGGCAATCGCACTGTTAAAGCGTAGTTCCTCTATTGCCTTGCCAACCTGGTGAAGTGTCTTGTGAGTTATAATTCTGATCTCTGAGGATGTATCAGAAAAACTGTCAGGTTTTTTGCTGTCAACTGGGGCAAGGGCAGGGGACAGTTCATTGACAAGCCGCCATATTTTCTGGACAAAACGGTTGGCTCCCTCAACCCCAGCCTCGGTCCATTCAACATCCCGTTCAGGCGGGCTGTCTGAAAGCATGAACCAGCGAATGGTGTCCGCGCCGTAATGTTCGATAATGTCATCAGGGTCGACAACATTTTTCTTGGATTTCGACATTTTGATAATATCGCCAATGATACGCTCTTTTCCAGTTTTTAGGTCAAAGGCAAACTTTTTATTATCCTTGGTCTCAAACCGAAGCTCATTGGGATTAACCCATTTTTGGCTTGGTTTGTTATATTCATCAGGCTGTTTTTCATAGGTCTCATGATTCACCATACCTTGCGTAAACAGGCCATCAAACGGTTCTTTCAGCGAAAGGTAGCCAACCTTTTTCATAGCGCGTGCAAAGAAGCGGGCGTAGAGCAAGTGTAGGATAGCATGTTCAATGCCGCCAATATACTGGTCAACAGGAAGCCAGTAATCAGCCTCTTGCTTTACAACGGATTCTTCCGCATGAGGAGAGGCAAAACGGGCATAGTACCAGCTGCTGTCAACAAAGGTATCAAAGGTATCTGTTTCACGCCGTGCATCCTTGCCGCAGGTTGGGCACTGGCACTGCTTCCATGTTGGGTGATGGTCAAGCGGATTACCTGGCTTGTCAAAACTGACATCATCGGGCAGCTTTACAGGGAGGTTAGCTTTAGGTACCGGGACGACACCACAACTGTCACAATGAATAATAGGAATAGGGCAGCCCCAATATCTCTGGCGAGAAATTCCCCAGTCACGTAGCTTGTATTGTGTCTGGCGTTGCCCCATGCCAAGCTTTTCAAGTCTGTAAGCCACTTCCTTAAAGGCCTGGTTTGGGTTTTTGCCATCAAGAAATTCAGAGTTAAACAGTTTTCCTGATCCTGTATAAGCAATATCCCCAATTGCATATGTCTGGGTATCTTCGCCTTTTGGCAGGATAACAGGCTTGACTGGCAGTTTATATTTACGGGCAAAATCCAGGTCGCGCTGATCATGGGCTGGGCAGGAAAACACAGCTCCTGTGCCGTAATCCATCAGGATAAAATTGGCAATATAGACAGGCAGGTCAAGACCGTCATTAAATGGGTGTCTGACAGTCAGGCCAGTATCAAAACCCAACTTTTCCCCTTTTTCCAGGGCTTCGGTTGAGGTTCCTGCCTTTTCGCAGGCCTTGATAAATTCTGCCATATAACGATTGTCTTTAGCCAGTTCTATAGCGAGGGGATGTCCAGGGGAAATGCCGCAAAAACTGGCCCCAAAAATGGTGTCAGGACGGGTGGTAAAAACATCAAGGGTGTTAAAACCTGGGGGGAGATGTTCTCCTGCCAAACTGAATTTCATCAGCAGCCCCGTGCTTTTGCCAATCCAGTTTTCTTGCATGGTTCTAACTTTGACAGGCCATTTTTCCAGGGTTTGCAGGTCAGAAATCAGTTCTTCGGCAAAGTCGGTAATCCTGAAGAACCATTGGGTGAGGTCACGCTGCTCTACTTTTGCGCCAGACCGCCAGCCCTTGCCATCAATCACCTGTTCATTGGCCAGGACTGTATGGTCAACAGGATCCCAGTTGACTTTGCTTTTCTTGCGGTACACCAGGTCATGTTCCAGAAATTCAAGGAAAAGTTTTTGCTCCTGGGTATAATAGTCAACATCACAGGTGGCAAACTCTCGTGACCAGTCCAAAGACAGCCCCATGCTTTGGAGCTGCTTGCGCATCACAGCGATATTGTCATAGGTCCACTTGGCAGGGTGGCCATTATTTTCGATCGCGGCATTTTCTGCGGGCATCCCAAAGGCATCCCATCCCATTGGATGCAGGACGTTAAAGCCCTTGGCACGTTTGTACCTGGCAACAACATCCCCCATAGTATAGTTGCGGACATGCCCCATATGGATACGGCCAGAAGGATAGGGAAACATTTCTAGGACGTAATATTTAGGTCTGGACTTGTCCTGGCTGGCCTCAAAAACCTTTTCTTCGAACCATTTTTTTTGCCAAAAAGATTCTTTTTCAGGGGCGTTATAGCGTTCAGCGGACATGACAAACCTTTATGAATAACTGATGTTCCGCAAATTTCAAACGACCGTGCAAAACTTGCTTCTCAGATGGAAATACGAAGCTAAAGGGAAAGCGAAGGGCAACGCCCCATCACTAAAGCAGATCGCGTTGTAGCGCGAAAAGGCTGCGTGCCTTTGGAACGCGGAACATCAGTGAATAAATATACTATTTTTTCAGGCTTATCTTGTTGATTATAGGGACGGGGTCAAGAGGGGATTTCATAAAAGTGGCAAACAGTTTGCTTGGTTGCCATTATTTTTGAACTTGGCATAAAAAAATGCACTGCCAATAAGCAGTACATTTCAGATAATTATGAATGATTATCAATGGGAATACATTTTATATGAATGGGATTTTAAGACCCGGTGCTCGTTTTTAGTGTCTCAATTCTGTCTTTTAGCAGGAGTTTTTCTTTTTTCAGTGTGGCCAGGGTTTGCTGGGAAGCAGCATAACTTTTTCTTTCCTGGTCAAGTATGGTGTCCAGCTTTTTGTGTTTACTTTTAAGTTCCTCAATATGAGAAGATAATGACATTAATTGTAACTCCTGTTTAGAAATTTTAACGCTCTACAGAGTAAGACAAGGGTGGCACAAGTGAGACAAATTGTCCATAAAAATATAGAACATTACGAAAAATTAACTATTTGGGTAATAAATACCTATTATAACTGATTTAATTGTAATAATGATATAAATGATGCAAATCAGCAGGTGTTGTGGCTTGGCCATGCAGGGCTGATTGTTTTGTGAGCAAGTAAAGCAGTGTTCTTCAAATGCTTTAGGACATCCTCAAAAATAGATGCTTCAGATAGCGCAGGAATTTTGTTTGTCAGCCTAAGTCAAAAAGGGGCGTGTAGCGAGCTATACAAGCATTTTTGAAACGACACTGTCGAGCAAAAGAGCAAGCTAAATGATTCGGTTATTTGTGCGGGTGTCCTTAGATCAGGGTCTCAAATATTGTTTAAGTTTGCGGGGCTATTGAAAATGAATGACAATAAGCTCTTGATAAAACTGGGAATCAGACGTTAATATTTTCTTTAACTGTAATTTTATGTTTAATCCCATGACAGGATGAGCATGACAAAGAATATGGAAAAGGCTGTTATTTATTATGACAACAGATAATAATGAGACATTGCGTCAACAGCTGGGTCACCTGAAAGAGCAGCATAAAGAGCTGGATACCCAAATCCAGTCACTGCTTGGGCAGACACCAATAAACCAGCTTGAGGTGAGCCGCCTGAAAAAGAAAAAACTTACCCTGAAAGACCAGATCAGTAATATTGAGTGTAGGATGCTTCCGGATATTATTGCCTGATATGGAGGTGACCCGAAGTTTCTGAAACACAAAAAAGTCCCCTGATATGATTATATCAGGGGACTTTTTTGTCATATTTTTAGAACAGGCCTTTGAAAAGCTCCTTGATCTGTTTATTTTTGCCCAGCTCCTTTAGGGAATCCATGTTCTTAAAGGATTTACCAAGATTTTTGACACCCTTGAGAAGTTCTTTAGGATTTTGAAGGATCGCACTCATGTCTGGCCGAACTTTTGGATCTGAAAATGTCCCCTTAATATCAAGGGGAATATTGATGCCGCCAGCCTTTGCCCCATCCTGTCCCTCAAGAGAGGCCACCAGCTTTGGTTCAACGCGGTAGTCCAGGCGTTCTGTTACCAGATTGGCTGTTCCTTTTCCTGAAATACGCAGTAATGGGCTGGCCAATTTTAGATCATCGTTATGGACGACACCATTCTTGATTTTGAGAAGGGCGGTCAAGGCACTGAAATCAGTTTTTTGGGTTGTGCTTTTGGACAGGCCAAACATAGCACCAGTGGTAACGCCCCTCAGCATCTGGGGAATATTGATGCCCTCAATTGCCCCGTCAGAAAACCTGATATTGCTGGTTCCGTTGAGGGTCTTTTTCAGTCCATTGACGGTTGTACCCAGGCCAGTGATATCAAAATCAATATTACCAGAACCTGAGAGCCAGGCAAAATTGGCAGCGTCTTTCAGGAAAGGCAATACAGCCAAATTTCGCAGATTGAATTTAGATTTAATGGCAGCGCGTGACTTCTGGCCATTTAAGACCATCAGTCCTGTGCCTTTCCCTTTATACAGGTTCATATCTGTCAGGTTTGCAGATAGTACAGCATTTTTAATTTTCAGGAGAATCCTCGTTTCGTCGAGTTTGATCTTTTTATAAAGCATTCCGCCAAGGGTGAGGTCAAGGTCAGTATTAATGGCCTTGAGACCACGAAAATCCAGTTTCGTGTCTGGTGTTTGTGCCTTATCATTACTGTTGGCTGCAACCTGGTATTCCCTATTGTTGCTGGACCAGCCCAGTACCTTACTTTTTGTCAAATAGGTATTCAGGTTGAGAAAATCAAGTGTCAGCTTTCCAGTCAGGCGGGGCTTGGCCTCTTTGGTAAAAAGGGTCAGGTGACCATTCATTTTACTTTTATCAATATGGAGCTGCATGTCAGTCAGTTTGATAGCCTTGCCAGTATAGGCAACATCAGATTCGATATTGAGGTTTTGCAGACCGCCAGGAACAGGCGCGTCCTGGCCTACCCATTCCAGAAGATTTCGGACAGAGGCAGATTTCATTTTCAGATTGCCATTGACGTTAAGGTCTTTTGATCTGTCGAGGAGTCCTGAAAATGACATGTTCATGTCAGGTGAGCTAACAATAAGGTCAATAGGGGAGGAGAGCTTTTCAAGCAGAACCCTCGCCATTTTTACTGTGGTGTCGACCTTAATCTTTTTCTTGTGCCAAACAAGGTCTGAGGTCACTGAAAGCGGGTGATCAAGATCTTTCAGTTTTACAGTGGCATTAATATGTTCAAGAAGTTCTTTAGTTCCTGATGTCCTGTCTGAATAGCGTATTGTACCGTCAACAATACGGACATTTTCGAGGGAAATATCAGAAAGCGGTATTGCGTCAGCACCCTGGTCTCCTGAAACTGTAATCGTTTTACGCATGGGGGTGGCAGGGGCTGCTGTACCCTTTTTACTGGCGGTTTCCTTCAGGACTGTAATATCTATATCAGGCTGATAGATAACAAACTGGCTGACTTCCACTTTTTTACTCAACAAGGGCAAAAAATTGACCTTGACCTTGATGGAATTGGCCTTGACCAGTGTAGAGGTCAGTGCCTGGCCAGAGGTTTTGAAGCTTATCTGGTTGAGGGTGATGCTGGGGGTGGGCAGGATGGAAAAGCTGGTCTTGCCATTAATCTGGAGTTCACCGCCTGTTTTTTCATGGGCAAGCGTGATGACTTTTTGATGGATCATGTCCATAGGCAAGATAAACGGGAGGGCAAAGACCAGGGCAACAAGAAGCCCGACAAGAACGCCCAAAAAGATAAATAGCTTTTTCATTGGTGACTGCCTTTACAAAACGACGGGATAAAAAGGTTAGCCAAGAGTAGGGGAGATTCAAGGCCGTATTAGGGTCATTGGTATATATCCTTATAGCAGGTTTTTTGGAAATGTCCCTGGTTTTGCTGAACTAAATTCTAACTGTTTGGCTGGATATTGTCCTGTGTTTATTATCCTGCATTTAAGCTGACGACCTTAAGGTAATTAGCTCTGTATTGACTTTTCAGCATATAGTGATATGAGTAATTTAACCAATTATTTACCAATGACCTCGATGTTTATGGCTTCCTATCATTTATATAAACTGGCAACAGCCAAGCAATTTGCTACATTTATGGCAGGCATTGGCACTGTTGTGGATATTTTGCAGATGACATCCATTGAGCCAAAATCTAAAAAAAATACCAAACATAGCAAGAGTATTTTTTCTATTTAGTTATTGGCTGCCTTGACCCGGACTTTTCTCCTGCCGGGACGAAGGGACTGCAAGTTGTGATCAACTGGAGATTATCCTAGTGTCTATCTGAATATTCAATCAGACACTTATAGTTTTGAAGGGTTTACAGGCAAATGGGTTATAATATTGCGATTGTTGGGGCAACTGGCAATGTTGGTCAGGAAATGCTGACAATTTTACATGAACGCTTGTTCCCGATTGACAAGATTTTTGCGATTGCCTCACGAAAATCTGTTGGCAGGGAACTGAGTTTCGGTGACAAGACCCTGAAATGTGTAGATCTTGAACAGTTCGATTTTTCGCAGTGTGATTTTGCCCTGATGTCTGCTGGAGGCACGATCTCCAAGGAATGGGGACCAAAGATAGGCAAGACGGGCTGCATCGTGATTGATAACAGTTCTGCCTGGCGGTATGATATTGATGTTCCGCTGATCGTGCCGGAAGTCAATGCAGACGATGTGGTAGGCTTCAGTAAAAAGAATATTGTTGCCAATCCAAACTGCTCCACGGCGCAGCTGCTTGTTGCCCTGAAACCTTTGCATGATGAAGCGGTTATCAAGCGTGTTGTAGTTTCAACCTATCAGTCTGTTTCAGGGGCTGGCAAGACTGCAATGGATGAACTCTGGCTTCAGACCAAAGGGATTTTTGTGCCTGGCCAGGAAGTTGCCCCGGCAAACTTCACCAAGCAGATCGCCTTTAATGTCATTCCCCACATTGATGTGTTTATGGAGGATGGCTATACCAAGGAAGAGTGGAAGCTGATGGCCGAAACCAAAAAAATCCTTGATCCAACAATTAAGTTGTCCGCCACTGCTGTCCGAGTCCCTGTGTTTGTTGGGCACGGCGAATCTGTTAATATTGAGTTTGAAAAGCCAATTTCAGCTGATCGGGCGCGTGAAGTTATGCGCGAGGCTCCAGGGCTGATGGTGATTGATAAGCAGGAGGATGGCGGCTATATCACGCCTGTAGAATGTGTTGGCGATTTTGCCACCTTTGTCTCAAGGGTGCGTGAGGACATAACTGTTGAGAATGGCCTGAGTCTTTGGGTAGTTTCCGATAACTTGCGTAAGGGCGCGGCCTTGAACACAGTGCAGATTGCTGAAACCATGATTCACCGTAACCTGGTGAAGGAACGCAGTACGGCTTAAAAGTTTCCGCATTGAATGCTGAATAGTTCATTCCTATATCTATCACAGGGCGATTTGCCTTGTGACAGGGAGATAGCTAGATGAACAGTTCAGTCATTATAGCCCAGTTGATTGGCCCAACGATGCTGTTGATGGGGATATCGCTTTTCATCAATTTTGAGGGTTTGCAGGAGATGGGAAGAAAATTTATCGAAAGCCGTGCCCTTATCATGATGGCAGGCGTGATGGCCTTTATTCCTGGCCTTGCGATTGTGAATTTTCATAACATCTGGATCATGGAATGGCCTTTGGCCGTTACCCTGTTTGGCTGGCTTCTGATTGTTGCGGGGATAGTGCGTATCGTCTTCTTTGAACAGTTGCGGATTCTGGGCAAGGCGATGCTTGGTAACGCGAATTTTATCAGGTTGGCAGGGGTGTTTATGTTGAGTTTGGGCGGTTTCCTGTCTTTTAAAGGATATTTTTAGCTTTGCCTGAAGGTTAGTTTTGATAAATATATCACTTTTTTTGGGGAAAATTTGTAACCTTATCAAGAGGCAATAAAGTAGACAGCTATAGCCGTTTTTTAGCCCTGTTTTTATGACATTCAGAATATATAGTATAGTTAAGGGCGACGGGGTTTCTCTCCTGTCGCATTCGTATTGTTGGCGAAATAATACACCTGACTTTTGTGTGGGGCTAAATTTGTATGTTGTAGGGGCCGTTAGATGAAACGTTTAGTTATTTATATAGGTATCGGTATTTTTTCTTTCTTGATCCTGTTCCTTGTTTTTATGATGCAGACAAGCAATATTGCACAATATAAAATGATGTCTGGCCTTCCCGGTTTTTCTGTCACTCAGTCTGGCGCACCATATTTTTCTAAGGTGAAGATAACAGCTGAAAAGCGTATCTAGCTGGCTTGTTTGGATAAACGGGATAAAGATTAGGTATCGGATGTCAAGGCTTTGCACCTAAATATGGTTGAGAAAATAATGTCAGCTTGTAAACCAGAGATGATTAGGGCTTGAACGTCTATAGGAAGTAGATGTCTGGGCTCATAAAAATGACAGGAGACAATATGTCAGCAAATGATATAGAAAGTGGCCTGATCGCCCATTATATATTGATTACCCTTGAACGGAATGATATTCCCCTGCGTGCCACGCGCCATATTTTGGGCTGGCTGAAAGAGCGTTCCAGTGCCTTGTCCATTACCTTGCCAAAGACCCTGAACAAGGCAGTTGGCAACATATATTCCCCCCAGTTCCGTTTTGCTGACATGCAGCGTGCCTATAACGCGCACCGCTCCGAAGTGCTGGCCTCGCTGAAAAAAATGGCAATTGATGTTGACAGTGTCGAGCCGCTTTCAGCCAATGTTAATATGTTGGTCAAGGAGCTTGGTTTGCCAAAGGAAGCTGCCAAGATTGTGCAGCTGGTTGCCTTTTATAACCGTTATGAACAGGTTGAGTATTTTTGTGATGCTGTCGTCGAGATTGCTGGTCCTGTGCCGCGTGCAACAGCCATGCTGACAGGTGAAAATATCAGGACAGTTGAACAGCTGATGTCTCCGCTTGGTGATATTATTGGCTCTGGCCTGCTCCAGATCAGGAATGATGGTGACCAGCTTTCTGGATCGGCTGGACGCTACACCATTCCATGGCGGCTCGACCTTTGCCTGGATCAGGGCTATAAGGATTTTGGCGAACTGCGAAAGTCTTTCCTGGGCAAGGAATGTGTGACCGACCTGAAGACTTCTGATTTTGGCCATATTGCGCAGGACAGAGACCTGGTGATTGGTGTCCTGAAAGGAGCGGCCAAGGCCCAAAGCAAAGGTATTAATATTTTGCTCTATGGCCCTGCGGGTTCTGGCAAGACAGAGCTGACCAAGCTGACAGCAATGGAAGCTGGCCTTAAAATCTACACAGCCGGAGAAGAGAACAGCAAGGGTATCGGCGAAGAGTCCGACCGTTCCAGTCGATTGTCAGACCTGGTCTTTGCCATGCGCCTTTTGAGCGGGGCAAAGCATTCTGGCCTGTTGTTTGATGAAATGGAAGATGTGGCCTGGCAGCTTATCCGTCGGGGCGGCTCAAAACTTTACCTGAACCGTATCCTGGAAAATAATCCTGTGCCAATTTTGTGGACATCCAATAATATTGCTGAAATTGATCCAGCAGTGTTGCGCCGTATGACAGTTGTACTTGAACTGAAACAGCCTCCGGCACGCCAGCGCAAGAGGATTATCCAGTCACTCGACAAGCGCATCGGTGTCGGTCTTAGTGAGATGCAGGCAGAACAGCTGTCCCACAGCATTGAGGCAACTCCTGCGATATTGGAAAATGCGCTGAAGGCAGCAAAATTTTCAGGCGGCGACCATGAGACTGTCGAGCGGGTTGCCCAGGGCATTGTCCGTGCCATCTCTGGTGGACGCAGCAAAAAGATTCAGACTCCAGTGGAGTTTGACGAGACCCTGGCACGAACCAATATGTCTTTGCCAAACCTGACGGAACGTTTGCAGCTTTCCGGAAATTCAGCCTTTTCATTACTGATGTCTGGCCCTCCTGGCACAGGCAAGTCAGCCTATGCCCGCCATTTAGCCAAGGAGCTAGGCTTTGAGGTCTCCCATAAGCGTGCTTCTGACCTGCTCGGTGCGTTTGTTGGCGAATCTGAAAAACTGATTGCGGATGCCTTTGAGACCGCCCGCGAAAACAAGGCCTTGCTGATTTTTGATGAGGCTGACAGCTTTTTGCTTGATCGTCGTGATGCCATGAGGTCCTGGGAAATTACCCAGGTCAATGAGATGCTGACCTGGATGGAAGACCATCCCTTGCCAATCTGTTTCACCACCAATCTGGTTGATAGGTTTGACCGTGCCTCGTTGCGTCGTTTCACGTTCCATATCCGTTTTAAATACCTTGACCGGACGGCTTTGGTCGGGGCGTATAAAACTTTCTTTAATTTGCTCAAGGTTCCTGAAGAGGGGCTGCGTCTTGAAAACCTGGCTCCTGGAGATTTTGCCCAGGCGCGCAAACAGGCTGTTGTCCTTGGTGTAACAGAGGATGGCAAAAAGATTATCGACTTGATGGTTGATATCAGTCGTCACAAGCCTGAAACAAGTTCCAGTTCTATGGGCTTTGTCGGCAAGAAGTAGGTTGTAGCTCAGTTTAAAGTACACGACTAACATTTAGAATAGGGAATGTCAGGAATCTTAAAAATTCCCAGATGCCTTATCTTTAAAGTGTAGCCTTCTTCCAGTATCTTATCATTGTCATACCGCAGAAATGCGGTATCCATGCTGTGAGGTTTGCGATGAAATGGCAATATTTGTTTTGGTGTTACGAGACTCTGAGCCGTAAAATTGTTGGTCTTCTTCATATTGACAATACACGGCATGGATACCGCGTCTTAGCGCGGTATGACAGTGGATGTGGTTAATTGTTAAGTGCTCCACTAAAAGATAGTCGTGTACCAAAAGCCCAGTCAACCCTAGTCTTGGATAAGATAAACGATGCTTAAAGACCAAGAATGCTACCAGCCCCCTTGTCATTGTGGACTTGATCCACAATCCATAACCCCAAAAGCTGAAGTGAGGCAGAAGGAGTCCTCTCATAAACATAACAAAATCCTGGGATTATAGATCCTGAACCAAGTTCAGGATGACAAAGTTGATAAAGCAACCTGATCTGTGGACTTTCAGTCAGTCTTTCAGGTTTCTTCAGTGTTCCAGTTGATATAAGATTTATTGTTTGCTGCCCATTTTTCGTCTATCTCAACCAAGATTGCGGAGACGAGCCTCATGAGAGAG
>JAJRRF010000288.1 GCA_024279735.1 Alphaproteobacteria bacterium | reverse complement strand
GTTATGGGCTTGATAAATTACGGCAATTGCTCATGCACCAAAAAGATGAAGCAATCCGCCTGCTTAAAAAGTTCCTAGCCCCACAAACGAAAAAACAGCCCGTCCAAAAGGCTTTAGCCTGAAGAGAGTCGTGTACTATGGACGCAGAAACAAAAATTGGCTTTGGCACTTGTATCAAGCTTCGTGGTTCTCCCCCTCAGTGCCTCCATAGCTGCAGCCAAAACCTGTAAACCTTACTATGTGGTAAAGTCAGGCGATAAAAAATATACCAACCTGGCAGCAAGGTTAAGTGCGAGAGCCGAGTGGCGAAGACATGTGAGAAGAACACGTGGTATTCGCTGGTCAATCTTTGCACGTGCCAGAAACAAAAGCCATTCTTGTCACCGCGTTGGTCTCAAATGGCGGTGCTCTGCAAAAGCAAAACCATGCAAATTGTAAGCCGTTCACTTAAGGATCTGATCCCACAGTCATTCAGCACGCATTATTTGCCCTGATGATTTGGGGTCAGTTTTACCAAATTCCGAACCTCTTTTAAATGCACCCAATAATCCTCACAGGAAAATATCATGTCTATCAAAAATACAATAAAAACAACCCTTTATGTGCTGTTTTGCACCCTCATCATGCAAAACAGCAGTGTGGCAGCACAAAAACACTACATTGGAAAGAACAAATCTGTTGGCATAAGCCTTTCAAAGTCACAAATCAAACTACCTATCCTAAAAGCCCAGATACAAAAAATGGCACTTAGAAAAGGCGTTACTTTAAGCAATGCTGAAGCTCAAAGAGCCGCACGCCAAGCCTTCAATAAGTTTGGCATATCTCGCGGAAAGGGACCAAGCAAATTGATTGTAATGGTCTCTATCCGTAACTTTACGATTTGCGTTTCAACAGGAAAGGACAAGGATTATTGTAAAAAGAAACGATAATCAATTTCAGACGTGTTGAGTATCAGATTAAATATGATACTCAACATCACGCCTTCGCGCCCTTGCGGCCTTGCATGTTACTGGGCAGGGCCAGCTTGGCATCAGGGTCAAGCGGCCAACGTGCCTTGGCGGCCAAGCCAAAACCGTCACGCTCACCGCGCGCAAGGCGCTGCGCCCCTGCCCAGGCAATCATGGCGGCATTGTCGGTGCAAAGCTGCTGCGGCGGGACGGACAGGCTAAAATTATTGCTGTCGCACAGCTTTTGCAAGGCCTGGCTGATTTTTTGGTTTGCCGCCACCCCGCCCGCGACCACAAGGGCAGGTTGGCCATTATCCTGCATCTTTTCACGGTAAAGCCGCATCGCAATGGCAACCCGGTCCTTTATGGTATCGACCACAGCAGCCTCAAAGCTGGCGCACAGGTCAGAGACATCCTGGTCAGACAGTGGCTCAATCTCCTTGGCAGCGCGGCGTACTGCCGTTTTCAGGCCGGAATAGGAAAAATGCGGCTCAGGCCGTCCCTTGAGAGGCCGGGGAAAGGCAAAACGCTTTGGGTCACCGTTCTTTGCCCATTTTTCTACCTGCGGGCCGCCAGGATAGTCCAGGCCAAGCAGTTTTGCCGTCTTGTCAAACGCCTCGCCCAGCGCGTCATCTATGGTGGTGCCCAGACGCTCAAAACTGCCAACATCTTTCACGATCAAGATTTGGGTATGGCCACCAGACACCAGCAGTAGCAAATAGGGCGGCTGCACATTATCGGTCAGGCCAGGGGTCAGGGCGTGGCCTTCCAGATGGTTGACCCCGACCAAAGGCAGGTCATGCACCAACGCAATCGCCTTGGCCGTCATCAGCCCGCTCATCAGCCCGCCCACCAGTCCAGGGCCGGATGTCACCGCTATCCCGTCCAGCGCGCCAAACGACAAGGCAGCGTCTTTCATCGCCTGTTCAATCAAAATATCCAAAATTTCCACATGGGCGCGGGCGGCAATTTCAGGGACAACGCCGCCAAAGGCCTTATGCTCCTCCAGCTGGGTATGGATGATATTGGACAGCAAATGCCCCCTGCCCGCTTCATCACGGCGCACCACCGCCGCCGCTGTCTCGTCACAGCTCGATTCAATCCCCAATATTGTCAGGTCTTTCATTATTTAGGGCCCTTTTACAAAATCATGTCCTCTGCCACCTTGCCTTTGTCTATGGCAAAAGGCTATAACACGCAAAATAAATTTATCCTGAAGGATCAAGTCCCTTGGCAACACATAACAAAATCCGTATCGGCACCCGTGGCAGCCCTTTGGCGATTGCCCAGGCAGAAGAGACCCGCGAGAACCTGAAAAAGTCCCTGCAAAAGGATGACAGCTATTTTGAGATTGTGGTGATTGAGTCCAGCGGTGACAAGGTCCTCGACAAGCCATTGCGCGAATTTGGCGGCAAGGGGCTGTTTACCAAGGAAATTGAGGATGCCCTATTGGATCGGGAGATTGATATTGCCGTCCATTCGATGAAGGACATGCCCACAGTGCTGCCTGAAGGCCTGGAAATTGCCTGCGTTTTGCCACGCGAAGATGTGCGCGATGCCTTTATCTCTAATAAATATAAGTCTTTGGAGGAGATGCCAAAAGGGGCTGTATTTGGCACCTCAAGCCTGCGCCGCAAGGCTCAGCTTCTGGCGGTGCGCCCTGACCTGAAAATTGTCGAGTTTCGCGGCAATGTCCAGACCCGGCTGAAAAAGCTGGAGGACGGCGTGGCCGATGCCACCATGCTGGCTTGCGCCGGGCTGAAACGCCTTGGCAAGCGCGATGCCATTACTGTCGCAATTGAGGTCAATGTGATGTTGCCCGCCGTCTCGCAGGGCGCGGTCGGCATTGAGTGCCGCTCCGACAACAAGGCTATGGTGGAAGCTCTTGGCCATATTAACGACCATGACACCGCCATTTGCCTGGACGCTGAACGCACCTTTTTGGCCAAGCTGGACGGCTCCTGCCATACCCCCATCGCCGCCCTGGCCATCGTCAAGGGCATGGAAATGGTGTTCAAGGGACAAATCCTGCTGCCGGACGGCACAGAGCATTTTGAGGTGACGAAAAATGGCACCATATCCGATGCCGCAAAGATAGGCGACCAGGCCGCCGAAGACCTGATAAAACGCGCCGGCCCCGACTTCCTGGCCCAGATTGTCTAGGGGGCGGATAAATTCTCACTTATCAAACCCAAGCCCCTATGATACACTCAAACAAAACTAAATAATCATGAGCATCCTCTTTCACAGAATAAGGGTACTTGTCCAGGCAGGAAACCTACAAATATCTGTTCATGGTTATGAAGAACTTGCCAATGATGACTTGTGGATTGACGACATTGTTTCGACAATTTCAGATGCCCTAGTCATTGAGGACTACCCAGACTATCATAAAGGCCCTTGCGTTCTTTTATTGCAAACAGACCCCTCTGGTTCACCAATTCATACAGTTTGGGGAATTGGCAAGGATACAGATGAGCCAGCCATACTGGTAACGGCTTACAGGCCTGATCCCTTACGCTGGTCTCACGACTTCACAACCAGACTCCAAGGAGAGTAAAGCATGGGAAAAACAGTAACAAAGTTTATCCACTCTGGTGACTATATTGCTGAAGTTGAGGTAACCCTCATCGAGGACAGCAATGGCTGGTCACCCTGCATGTCGCTGCATGATGCAAAAAAACTGGATACAATCCGCAAGGCCCTGCAAGACAGAAAGCTAAAGCAAGCTGCCCAATATGGCAAAATCTATAAAATGATGCCTGTTGCTGTATAGGTGATGGGGTTGGGTCATGCTTAATAAACCTGTCCATTGACGTTATTCCGACTAAGGGTTTTAGCAGGTTTCACCTTCTTGCGGGAATGGGGATGTTCCCCGTTCCCCACGTTCATACAAAACCTTGCCACCCGATAATACAGTGCTTTTTGTAAATAGCTTTGCATGAACTTTGCAAAAGAGTGAGATACTCGTTCGCGTAAGGGGCTGCCAAGTTGGCCTCAGCTATCCGCCTACAGCCCCCAAAAGGGGACGGATAATGTTATTAAACAGGTCCACCAAAATAGTGCCCTTGTCAACCACAGAGGCTATATTGATACCGCCTCCTGACCAGTTCTCAAAAAGTTCCCCCAAAGGATTTTAGGAATATGTGTATAGGAAAGAACTGGCCATTCCCCTTCTACGGTATTCCCCAGGAACACGCTTCCCCATATAAAGGTCCAAGGCCTCCCTATCAGCTTTCTTGCCGACAAAACCATGTCTTTTCGGTGTTTCTACAAACTCAGGAAAATTTTCCTTCGTTGCCCGCATCCACTTATCAGCAACAAAAACACCTCGAATAATACCATTCCGTACAGCCAAAATATAATCAGCCCGTTCAGCCCTTGCCTTATTTACACGCCAAGAATATCGCACCTGATCATATAGGGGCCTGTTTCTGTGCATTTCATTTAGCTTAATCAACATAACCTTATGGTTAAAAACAGCGTCTTCAGCAAGATATTTTCTCAAAATTTCTTCAGCATGCATAGCTCCAAAATCATGATTACCACGTCCCCCCTGGATATTTGTCAAACCAGGATAAGCATTAATCAAAGCAGCCTCAACATGCATAGCTTCCTTTTCAGTCATTCCATGACGATGCACAACATGAGCAACCTCAAAAAAGCTGTCCTTAATTTTTCGGATAGTATCTAATTTATCACTCTGGTTATCACCTTCTTTTCCCAGTGCATCATTAATATGGGCAAACAGGCGGTTTCCCTTGCCTTTACCAACATAGAACGTAGAACCATTGCGGGGATCAATCAGACGATACACATAATAACCAAGTTCTTCGATGACTTCACTCGGAAAGTGAGAAAGAGAAGAAGCCTTCTGCTCAGTTGTTTCAATATTTCTAACATGTTGGTTCATTCTTTTACCCCTTATGACTTTCAAATAACATTGAACAACAACATACTACATTAAAGTAAATATATAGTTTAACTTCAAATAATACTATAAATATAAAGCACAATTTGAGAAAATACTTTTGACTAACACCATTGTGATATAGGGTCACGCCTTTCCTGGAATGTCCAGGTTAAGGACAGAGCTCTTAACCAACCCCAAGAAATCCCAGCCATAAGCCTTGCATCAAGGGCGGGAGGGCAGAGCATGGAGGATGTTTAGGGGAGATGGCATCTGATCTTTTTCCCTTGTCATTCTGAACTTGTTTCAGAATCCATACACGCTGATTTTGGTTGTTTATTCATGGTGAAACAGGGGGAAGGAACAGCCCCTTATGGACAGGGCAATTGCACGAAATTTTATGATTTTATAAATTCAGCTCCAAAATATTAAATTGAAACGGCAATTAGGGCGTTATTTTTTGTTTTTTTGAGTGGATAGTGTTTTGGTTCAAATTTTTAGCCTCACTTTAGAATTTT
>JAJRRF010000287.1 GCA_024279735.1 Alphaproteobacteria bacterium | reverse complement strand
TCAAGCGGAATACAGTCTAAAAATCCTGTTTTTTAATGGAAAAATGATCATATTTTAGTGGTTTTAAAAATAACGATTTATTTTTATCGTTATTTATCAATTAGTTAATACACCTAAAACAAGCTGGGGAGTTACAAATAAACATTGCCTTTTTAACGCAAATTTCATGGCATGGATACCGCATTTCTGCGGTATGACAATGATACAGACAGCTTCAGTCAAAGGCTGGCAGGTTCAGGATATTGGCGTAATGTTGTAATTTCTTGTCATGTTCTTTTTTGCCTTTTTTGGCCAGCAGCGGCAGTGTCCTGGTCTTGTCAGGGTGCTTTAGCTCAATTGTCCTGTAATTGACGCGATGCGCCATATCGTCTTTTTCAGAAATTTTATACAGGACAACCCCTTCAAAGGCTGTATAGGGTTCTTTCCATTCATTGGGCTTCCAGATGCCGAATTCAGACACATCAACAAAGCTGTGGCCAAAGGTCATGCGGTCAGGACGGAACAGTCCGCCCGTGCCATGCCTGAAAAGGATGAGCAATCCAGTAATAGCGATGAACATCAGGCCAATTGTCAGCCCCAGGATAAACATTATAAACAGGGCCAGTCCGGCCAGGGCAAACACCAGGTTACGTCCCTTGGATTGCGGCACTTCAGCTGTGCTGGGAAAATGATCCAGCTTTACAGCAAAGTTTGGCGTTTCCCCTGCCTTTACTTTAAGTAGAATGCTCATATGCCTGGAAAATGCTCCCGTTTTGGTAGGTTTGCCCAGTTGTTTGCGCTATTTTTTTCAAGATTGGCATAAGAACGACGGAAAACCAATTGCACTTTGCATGTAGCTCTGAAATAAAAGACCCAAAATGTCGCAGTTAGTGCTTTTATGAATTCTTAATAACAGACTCCGCAAGTTTGCCTAACCTGGAAAGAAAACCGAATGACAGATAATCACCTGAGCATACTTGATACCATTGGCAATACCCCATTGATAAAGCTTCGGGAGGCCTCCGAACTGACAGGGTGCACCATTTTGGGCAAGGCTGAATTTATGAATCCTGGGCAGTCCGTCAAGGACAGGGCAGCTCTCTATATCATCAGGGATGCAGAAAAACACGGCCTGCTGAAACCTGGCGGCACGATTGTCGAGGGCACGGCAGGCAATACAGGGATCGGCCTGACCTTGGTTGGCCATGCTTTGGGCTATAAGACAGTGATTGTGATTCCCAATAGCCAGACATCGGAAAAGAAGGACATGTTGCGGCTGGCAGGGGCGACCCTGGTTGAGGTGCCGCCAGCCCCCTACAAGAACCCGAATAATTTTGTGCGTTATGCGGGGCGGCTGGCTGAAGAGCTGAACAAAACTGAGGCCAACGGCGCAATCTGGGCAAACCAGTTTGACAATGTCGCCAACCGTCAGGCGCATATTGAGACAACAGCAGAAGAAATCTGGCAGCAGACAGGGGGCAAGGTTGATGGTTTCGTCTGTGCAGTCGGGACTGGCGGCACTTTGGCAGGGGTCTCTATGGGGCTGAAAGCAAAGAACAAGGCTATTCAGATTGGCTTGGCTGACCCGATGGGGGCCGCGCTTTATCATTACTATACCAACGGGGAGCTGAAGGCAGAAGGCAGTTCTATCTCGGAAGGTATCGGGCAGGGGCGTATCACAGCCAACCTGGAGGATATTGTGATCGACAAGGCTTGGCAAGTTAGCGATGAAGAGGCTTTGCCTATCACCTTTGACCTGACCCTGAATGAGGGGCTGTGTCTTGGCGGGTCGAGCGGGGTCAATATTGCAGGTGCCATTAAAATGGCGCAGGAAATGGGGCCAGGGCATACCATTGTGACCATGCTGTGTGACCTTGGCAGCCGTTACCAGTCAAAAATGTATAATGTGGAATTTCTCAAGTCCAAAAACCTGCCGACACCTTCCTGGCTGGAAGGTGATACAGCCAGGGTACCTGATGTGATGGAAGGGGCTTAGGGCGTAGTGCAATTGCTCTATGCGCCTTTAGAAATATTGGGGCAAGGTCTGCTGACTTAGGGGTATCTTCCAAAACGGGCAAGTTTCCCTAGGAATGTAGATCCTCTCTTGATCGGTAGCTGTTGCTGTCCGTGGAGGCGGTTGCGCTGTCAACATGATTGATACAGATCAATAAAAAAACCACAATAACTAATAAAACTGTCCAGGCCATTGCTTGTACTCCTTACAACATACAGCCAAAAAACAGGATGCATTAGCTGTAAGTTCAGTAGACACTTTAAAAATGCCGTATTTTAGGCAGCACAAAGGTTGATGTATGATTTTTTATCTTTAGGGAAGGTGGTAAAGACACCCGCAAAAACAATCGAACTGTTTAGCTTGATCTTTTACTCATCAGTGTCGTTTCAAAAATGCTTGTATCGCTCGCTATACGTCCATTTTGGCCTAACTGACAAGAAAAATTTCTGCGCTATCCTAAGCACTTGTTTCTGAGGATGACCTTATTCCAAAACACAGGTTGGAAAAATATTGCCCTGAGATTATAGGGAAATTTGGGAAAGTGCCTCGTCTTTGACGAAGTCCCCGTTTTTGGAAGAGTTCAGATGGTCGGGGCGAAAGGATTCGAACCTTCGACCCCCTGGTCCCAAACCAGGTGCGCTACCAGGCTGCGCCACGCCCCGTTACCATCAGAGTTACAGTCTTTAAAGGTTTCTGGAGATTCGTCAAGGGCTAGTTTTCACTTTACTGCATTTTTTAGGATACAGCCTGGATATTTGGCCTGGTCGTTGGGGCAGGGCTATTGTTGTCTGGACTTTTGGGAAATGCAGTGGAGAATCAGGAAGAAAGGCCAAACTTTCGTTGCAGTGACAGTAGGGTCATGACATTGCCAATAAATTGGTCATCTGACGGGGATGACATGGCAACAAACTCCATCAGGTTCATGCCGTCAGTGTCGTTTTGGCATAGCGGCCAGGGCGGGGGCGGCATTTGCCATGAACCCTCACTGTTTTGCATATGGGAGCGGTCAGAGGCAAAATGTTTGATAAAGTCATTCGCGCCAACTACGCGGAACAGGGGTGCGTAGTTGCTGGACAGGACTGTGCTTATTGGAAAGCTTTGCTCAAGGTAGGTAGCGAGTGGTGTCTGGAATGACAGGGCCGTGTCAAAGTCGAGCACAGACCATTGCCCCTGTTTCTGTACCAATAGAACGACATGATAGTCCCAAATTACAGGCTGCCCAGAACTGGGAGCTGCCCGTTGTTTCCAGATAGCACATGTCTTGCCAGGGTTTGAAATGAAGACGGCATGGCGCGGAAACCTGGCCAGTTCCTCTGTCTGGCACAAATGCCATATATTTTCTTCGCAAAAATAAGGCTGGTATAGAAATTGGGAACGCTGCACCAGGGCAATTGCATGAAATTTAATCTTCACTCATAGCGTTAAAATTATGATAGCATTTTTCCTATTTTAGAGGGAGGTTTGTTATGGAGATATTATCTCTTATTGAGGAGATTCCTGATCCTCGTATGGAAGGTAAAGT
>JAJRRF010000286.1 GCA_024279735.1 Alphaproteobacteria bacterium | reverse complement strand
GGTGACTGACAGGTTGGCATCATCAACATCACTGTCAACACCCCCGTCACCATCATCATGTGTAATGACATTGCCTGAAACAGGTGTATCTTCTGTCACGCTAATCACACCGTCGTCAACCGCAACAGGCGCGTCATTGACCGGAGTGACGTGGACGGTCACAGTCGTTGTTTCAGTAACGCCTGCTGGGCTGGTGACGGTATAGGTAAAGGTTGAGCTTTGGCCTACGGCATCAAAATAGTTAAGATCTGGGGTAAAAGTGACAAGACCTGTAACCGCATCAATATGAAGCGTACCATTCTGAACCGCAATATCATCTCCTGAAGAGACGGCAGCATTGTTAATGGCTGTAATTGTCGGGTTTGCGCCCTCAAAATTGTCAGCAACAACACCAACGGCCAGAGGGTCATCCACAACCCCGCCTGCAATCACGTTAAACTGCACCGCAGTATCTTCCGCAATCGTCACATCGTCAGCGGTGATATCAGCCACTGCATTCACGGTAATATTGATTGTGGCATTGTCGAACTGTTCGCCGCCACTGCCAACATTACCATTATCACTCACAGAAACCTGAAGCTGGGTCAGGGCAGCAATGCCGTCAGCCCCATTATGATAGTCCGCTGGCGGCGTAAAGGTCAGGCCATCCAGGGCTGTATTAATATCTGCGGCTGTCCCGCTAATCACTATGGTATTTGTACCATTTCCCGCATTGGCAACACCATTACCCAATGTCAGCGTACCGTGAGGCACAGTCAAGTTCACTGTCAAGACCCCGCCTCTTGCTTCTGCCACATCGACATCAGCAACAGTAATGGCGTTATTATTTGCAGCCGAGAATACAAGACCTGTATCTTCCAGTGTGCTGTCAGCAACAGGAGAGGTCAGGATTGGCGCATCATTGACAGCTGTAACCGTAATATTAACAGTATCTGTATCTACCAATGAAGCTGCGCCATCAGGAACAACCCCAGTATTGCCAAGGTCATCTGTGGTAATGGTCAGAACATCTCCGCCATTAAAGTTGGCATCACCGCGATAAACCAGTCCCGTTAGGGCTGCATTAATTTCAGCAACAGTGCCACGCATGGTTATTGCGGCATCATTGCTGCCATCACCGACTGTAAATGACAACCCTGCTGTTGATCCAAGAGACAATACACCGTTGTTAACCGACAATGTGACTTCAACATCCTCGCCAAAGGCATCAACATCAGCAATCTGGACAGAGTTTCCAAAATCCAGGTTGGTATCTTCAGCAACAGTCTGCGCCCCTGGCACAGTATTGACAGGCGCGTCATCTATCTCACTAACAAGAAGGTGGAAAGTCCTGTTGGCCTGTTCATTGTCGGCATCTCCTGTCGCTGGCTGACCCAGTGTTGACGGATCAACCCCAACATTGCCATTATCATTGACATTCATCGACAGGACAACAGCCCCGTCATTATCACTGTTGACATCATGCCCCGCGCCCACATTGTATTGCAGTGACGCAAGTGAGGCATTAATTTCAGCCCGTGTCCCAGTCAGTATCAGGGGATCGGCTGCTGTTCCTGTTCCAGAAAGAGATGTTAAGTCAGCATCAGGATTTGGAATAGTAAGTGTACCATCATCATTGACACTCATGGTAACAGTCATGTCATCATTGGGATCAGCATCTACCTCATCAGCATCAAGGTCTGAAACTGAAATAACATTCGCGCCATCAAAGCTGAAGGTAGATGTTGCAACAACCAAAGGCGCGGCAATCGATGTTGCTGGCCCTCCAATTGTTGGGGCATCATTGACAGGCAATACAGTCAGGGCAACGCTGCTCACAACATCAGGTGACCCACCTTCTCCCGTATTGCCAAGGTCATTGGTTGTTATGGTCAGGGTGTCCGCCCCAACATAGTTGGCATTGCCAGTATATTGCAGGCCATCCAAAGCAGCATTAATCTCAGCTTCTGAACCGATAAGTGTCACCGTGTTTGTGCCATCACCAACAACAGAGGTGAGACCCGCTGTTCCCCCTAGGTCGATTGTACCCTGGGTTACAGAAAGCGTAACCCGAAGGTCTTGGCCAAAATCATCATTATCTGCAATAGACAGCAGGTTGCCATTAGCCGCATTAAAGGTCAGTGGCAGGTCTTCATAGGTCTCTTGCGCCGCAGGAACAGTATTTACCGGGTCATCATTGGTTGTACTGACATGCAAAGTAATTGTCTTGTCATCTTGCTCATTATCAGCATCGCCTGTATCGACCAGGCCTGGAATCGTGTTGGCAGGGACTTGAGAGGGATCAATCCCTGTATTGCCCATATCATTAACATTGATTGACAGAGTTGTGTCGGCATCCAGATCAGAACTTGCACGATAATGCAATGTTGCCAAGGCATTATTGATTTCAGTAACAGAACCAACCAATGTCAGTGTATTACTGACACCATTGCCAACAAAACTTGTCAGGCCAGCTGTTGAGGTTACACGAAGGTCTCCCCCTGCATCAGCAACAGTCAGGGTCACAGTCACATCACTGCCCCCTGCATCAATATCTGAAATACTGATAGCATTGCCGCCTGTGAAGGCAAAGTCTGGGGCATTGACAGTCATGGTGCTTACAGAATGGATCACTGGCGCATCATCAACCGGCTTGACATCAATCACAAAATCTTGCGGATCAACATTACTGGAGCCATCATCAATCTTGAAGGTAAAGAAACCGGTATGGACTTCAGAACCATCATGCAAAAACTGCACTTTACCTTCTGCAAGCTGCTCCTGGGTAAAGGCTGTGCCAACAGCCGCAGGTACGCCGTTAATAAGAACCTGGCCATGTGGCGCAAGGGCTGTAATGCGGTACTGAACCTGCACATCGCTACTGTCTGTGTCACCTGAAGTCAGGTCAGAAACCAGCAGGGTGCGCAATTCGCCCTCCAGCAACCTTTCATCTGTCCCGCCAGGGCCAGAATCCACAAGATAGCCCTTATTGGTCTCCACTATCGGCGCATCATTTACAGGGGTAATCCCGATATTCATCACAGCGGCAGTTTCCCCTGACGCATCATGAACACCATTGTTGTAACTATTGTTATCAATCGCGCTAAAGTTAAAGCTGTCCAGAAAATTCTCAGAGCTGTCATGAGCGTATTCCAGATTAGCAATATTAGCTACATCAAAGACAAACCCAACAGCAACCGCATTTCCGTTATAGGTCAGCGTACCATGTGCTGGCAAACTATCAATCCGAACCTGTAAAGGGCTGTCCGGGTCAAGATTTATATCGTCGCCATTGCCATCAATATCTGTTATCGACAGATTTACTGCACCAAAAGAGACAGTTCCCCCTTCCAACAGGTCAATTGAGCTGTTAGGCACAACAGGACTGTCATTGACTGGAGTGATAACAAAATTCAGGGTATCCACAACCGTCTTGCTGCCATCAGAAAGTTCCAGAACAGCACTGTCCAAGAAATTTTCATCTCCATCATGCTGGTAGGAGAGCAGCCCAGCCTCAAGGTCTGCCTGGGTAAATGTGCCATATGCCCCAAGAGCCACGCCATTGAGCAAAATACTGCCAGCTGCCGGAGATGTTGTAATGGTGTAGATCAACTCTTCTGGGTTAGAGCTGAGGTTCGGAAGATTATCTGTATTGGTGGTTTCCTCATCACTGCCAGTCAAATGTGCTGTGGTGATAACATGACTTTCACCTTCGAAAATACCATCAACAACAGAAACTATATTGATCTCAGGGGCATCATTGGTCAAAAAGACCACAACCGATGTGTTTTCGGCAATACCATTGATCGTCCAGTCAACGCTGTCATTATCCAAATGAACACCATCATGTTCATAGGCAACAACGTCCCCAGCACCGACTGTAAAGGTTGCACCTGCTGTAACAGCAACATTGTTAAGCAAGATTTGACCATGGGCAGGCACTGCATTCAGGGTCACCTCATCACCAACATTCAGGTTGGTAAGGTCAAGCGACGTACCTTCAAAGGTCTCAATAACAAAACCTGGACCGCCAACTGTATGCAATTCAAAATTCAGCACCAGGACACGCTCAACTGAATCATGATCGGCCTCATCAACGCGCAATGCGCCCAGCTCATCAGTCAAAATACTGATACTGGCATCATGTGCGGTAAACTTGAGGGTATCAAGCCCCTCATGTCCAGGATTTCTGAACACAACCTTGCCTGCGGCAATGTCTGCCTGGGTAAAGGTTGCCCCTGCCCCAACAAGCTGACCATCAATAGAGAGATAGCCAAACTCAGGCGTTTCTGTCAGCGTATAGGTAATCTGGGCATTTGGACCATCAGTGTCATTGACCTCAACATCGACAAGGCTAAGAGTATATTCATCCCCTGAATCCAGGACATGGGAGGCAATAATATTACCGCTTGACGCAGCCGCATTGCTATCAATCAGGCCATCATTAAGCGCAACAAGGTTCAGTTCATCATTGACGGAAATAACATCAATATTGACAGTATGGTTTACGATTGCAGATGTCCCTGTCAACCCTCCTTCATCTGTCACACTAATGTCAAAACTGCGGTCACTGGGTTGATTCCCCAAATCATCAACACCGTCATGAATATAGCTCAACTGGCTGGCATTGGCCGCATCAAAACTAAACCCAGCAGCAACTGCAACACCATTAAAATATAGCGTTCCCCCGTCTGGCAAAGATGTAATGGTAATGGTTTTATTGTCATTCTCAACATCAGCAATGGTGATGTTCAACACAGGCACAGGTTTTCCTGGTGCAATCACGCCGTCTGCCGTGCTTCCTGCCTCATAGACCACCACATCACTGGTCACAACCATCGGGTCATTAACAGGTGAAATGGTGATTGGAATGTTCGTAATACCAACAGAACCACCGGCTCCGTCATTGAGATGCAGCCTAAAGCTGTCAGCGTGAACCTCGCCGCCATTATGCCTGTAAACCAGCTTGCCAGCATCAAGGTCAGCCTGGCTGAACACGCTTCCTGCTGCAACAGGAAAACCATTCAGTTCCAGTTCGCCCACTGTTGGCAATGTATCAATGATATAAGTCAGTTGGACATCTATGTTATCAGGGTCAATGGCTGAGAAATCTGCCAATGTAAAGGTATGGGGCACAGTTTCAGAAGGCGTACCATCTGCCCCAGCATTAACAGGATTTACCGTCAACACAGGAACATCATTCACCGAACTGACAACCATATCAATTGTGCTGCTTGACTGGGTTGCCCCATCATCAGCATCAATGATCAATGTCTCATTGCCAGAGTGATCCAAATCAGGTGCATAGAC
Source organism: Alphaproteobacteria bacterium (assembly GCA_024279735.1). GTDB lineage: Bacteria > Pseudomonadota > Alphaproteobacteria > Rhizobiales > JAJRRF01 > JAJRRF01. The sequence goes on along the minus strand of JAJRRF010000286.1, from coordinate 7,176 downwards.
CAGACCATCAAGTGCTGCATTAATATCAGCTGGGCTGCCAGTAACCTCAAAACTGGCATCCCCGTTTACACCATTTGCGAAAGTAAGGCCAGCAGTCCCTGACAAGGTCAGGCCACCATTTGTCGCTGTTAATGTCACAGTTATGGAAGCTTCTGTACTTGTCACAGAAATCACATTGACACCAGAGAAGGTAATGGACACATCTTCGGTTGTCTCAACCAGTTCAGGTGTTGTCACGGTGACAGGAGCCAGCAGCCCCCCCCAGTCTGAGGCTGCCAAAGCCTGCGATTCAACTTGCCCTGCAAGTGTTTCCAGATCCCAGTCGCCACCAAGGTCTTCTGAACCTGTCAGGTCATCTGAAGACGCGACATCTGCGCCTGTCAGTTCAGCCAGCAGGTCAGTGGCATACTTACCTGTATCACCTTCACCAAAATTACAGCCATACACCAAAATATCGCCATGCTCAGACATTGCTGCGCCAATGGTCGCCAGCTCATCTGCATATTCACCGCGCATGGACTCTGTGGTCAGGGTGGCATCACCAAGATTAAGCTGCGCGCTGTCACCGTGGGAAATAATATGAATGGCATCTATGCCTGTGCGCCCTTCCAGGGCTGAGGCAATCTGTTCAACGCCGTCCAGGTTCGGGTCAAGGATAAAGACCTCAACGCTTGGCGGAATCGCGGACAACAGGTCATTGACATTAGGCACACTGCCATCAATAAACAGCACTTCTGTTGGTTCAAGCGAAAGGGAAATATCCCCAGCCTCTTCAGCCTCGCCTGACAAGGCAAATGACAAAGCCTCGGTCTGCCCGCTATTGTCAGCATCGCCAGAAAGGGCATCTTGCCCCGTAATCGAAACTTCATCGGTTTCAGCTGACTGCTCCGTCACCGTTGCCTCCCCCTGGTATAAAACTGGGGCATCCAAAGTCTGAATCAGGGGAGTGGGCTCAACCTGAGTTACAAAGTCAGGCTGATCCAGTGTCCCAATGCGCTCACTTCCAGAATTTAGGGACGCAACGGCGGCTTCTGCCTGATCCTGGGCCACCAGGTCTGCTGCCACTTCCGCGCCTGTTGCTGCTGCCGCTGCATCAAAAACCAGCCTCTGTTCCAGGGCAAGCCTGGTACGAGCCTTGCCCAATTTGGCAAGAATTTTTTGGATGTCCTCAAAGGCCTCAGTGCCAGCCTGTCCGTTTGTGTCCAGGGCAGATAAAACAGGTGTCTTGGTGTTGGCAGCCATCTTGCGGTCTCCAGTCTTGGTAGCAGAAAGGCTTCTAAAAGCCTGTTCCAGAAATTATCCTTTGAGAAAAGCCAAACAAGTCAACACACTTTTTGGCCCGACAACTCTAGACTACTGACTGTCTTGTTCCTGCCCTGCACTTCAGTCCTGTTTCAGAACCTGACAATCATTCAGGACACCACAACGCTATCGGCAACAACAACCTGCCATAGCAAACTTTCATCCTGGCCAAAAACTAAAGGTTTCGCCAAAATATTGCCTTATTACCGACAAATAATATTATTTTTAAAAGTATAAATGGACTGATTCGGCTTAACCAATCAATAACAATAAAAGACTTGCGACCTTAAGGTGACAAATTCTTTTTCCAAAAAAGATAAGGTTTATTGTAATACATCACTGCCATTGTCTGAAATTTTTCCAGATGCCAGATCCATTTGTGCCAGTGCAACCAGTATATCCGCCCTATTCTTCAGGCTTTCGGCTTCCAGCAAGGCCTGCTTTTCTTCACAGCCATAAGGGCTGATAACTGACAGGGTGTTGACCAGATGCTCCGTAGAAGCCTTTTCAATACTGTCCCAATCTGTGGACAAGTCATTCTGGACAAGATATTCCTTCAGGACAGAAAGCAACAGATCCCGATCAGCCTTCTCCTGGCCGACACCGACCTGAAGATCCTGGGCAAAGTTTTCACGCATTATCGAGAAACTGCGATACTCATTTTCCTTGTCAACTTCCAAACCAAGCTCAAAACGGCAAATCCCTGTCAGGGTAATGTAAAGGCTGCCATCCTCATTCTCGTTAAAACTGGTCAAACGCCCCGCACAACCAATTGAGTGCAGACTGACATTTTCATCATCATATTTAGGGGAACTATCTTTTTGCGGCAAGGGCTGAACCATACCAATAACACGGTCTCCAGCCAGAATGGCATCAACCATTTCAAGGTAGCGCGGTTCAAAAACTTTAAGGGACAAGGAACAACGCGGCAACAGGATTGTTCCTGACAACGGAAATACGGGAATAATGTCAGGAAGATCCCCAACTTTTCTATAGCGGCCAATCATTCTCATTAACCCTTAACATTTACGTGTCCCACTCCTGGCATTGAAGGAATAGTCCACTTGTTGCCAACCTCCCCCTAACATAAGGGGCAATGGCAACAAGCACAATAACCTTGCCCTAATATTTATACAAAAATATTATGCCAAGCCAAAAACACCCACGCCGTTTATGAAAACAGGACAATCGACATTTTTTTCCTGGCCTCTATGGTGGCACTGTCTGTCGCGCCCCAGACCTCAAAAAACTGGATCAGTTGTTTTTTGCCTGCCTGTTCATTCCAGTCATTGTCCCTGCGCATAATTTCCAACAGCTGGGAGGCTGCCTCATCTTTTTTGTCTAACGCATTATAGGCCAGAGCCAGGTCAAGGCGACCCTGTAAATTATCTGGCTCAGCTGTCACGTTTTCGAGCAAGCCGTCTATGTCGTCGCTATTATCGTCACCTGTCTTTTGCGCCAGGTCAAACATGGCGCTGGCTGCAACAATCAGCTTGTCATTTTCCTTGTTTGGGGGACAAAGAGCCAAAGCCTTTTCTGCCTGCTCCAGATCGCCAAGTTTGATCAGACTCTTCGCCAACCCTGCAATGGCGCGCAAATTTTCAGGGTCCTGCTGAACCACCATCGAATAGCTTTCGCCAGCCACTTGAAAATCCTCGGCCTCAAAAGCCTCATCGGCAGCCTCCAGGGCTTCCCCAGTTGCCCCAAGCGGCTTGCCATCAAGGTGCTTTTCGATAAACTCCTTGACCTGGCTTTCGCTTTGCGCCCCCATAAAACCATCAACAGGACGGCCATCCTTAAAGGCAAACACCGCCGGAACGGACTGGACACCCATTTGTCCCGCAACCTCAGGATATTTGTCAATATCCATCTTAACCAGGCGGACAGCCCCTTTCCCTGCCAGCACCACCTTTTCCAGCACAGGTGTCAAGGCCTTGCACGGCCCGCACCAGGTTGCCCAAAAATCAACCAGCACCAGAGCCTCTTTCGAGGACTCCACCACATCAGCCACAAAACTGTCAAGGGTTGCGTCCTTAATCAGGTCATTCTGTTCACTCTCAGACATCTTCACTCTTTCAAAACTACTAGATTCGGTTATTGTGTCGCCTGCTCACCAATAAGAAATACAGAGACAAATTATTTATGCCATCTATACGCTGTCACCAACAGTTTTAAAACCCAATTCATAAAAAAATTGGCTTCAGCTTGCCATCAAATGACAGTCTCCCCCCTTTGACAGGCAGTCCCGTTCAACCCAACCATGTTTTTTTGATAAAACAGCAAGATTAGTCTTGCAACATTCCAGGCTTTATGTAATAAGTCCGAAGTCTGCCAAGCACCACATATTGGCAGATTACCCATAGTACAGGATGCGGGTGTAGCTCAGGGGTAGAGCATAACCTTGCCAAGGTTAGGGTCGTGAGTTCGAATCTCATCACCCGCTCCATTTTCAATTCCACCAAGATAATAAAAATATCACGCCTGCTGGCGTAGTCCGACAATCAAAACAGCAGGATGCCAGCTTTCTATGGCGCAGAGCCCCTGCACACTACGGCCAAGGCCACGATATTATTTTATTGTCCTCCCCAAAAAAAAACAGCCCTAAAACAGAGCCTTGATGGCAGCAACCAGGTCTGGTGCGATGTCTTCACGGTCCATGGCAAACACCAAGTTTGCTGTCAAAAACCCGACCTTTGAACCGCAGTCAAAGCTTTTCCCCTCATATTTGACGGCATGGAAGGGCTGCTCACTGACCATTTTTTTCATGGCATCTGTAATCTGGATTTCGTTACCTGCCCCCTTGGCCTGGGTCGAGAGAATATCAAAAATTTCTGGCTGAAGGATATAACGCCCCATAATCGTCAGGTTGGAGGGAGTCTCATCCACAGGGGGCTTTTCGACCATATCTGTAATTGGCCAGACATTGCCCGACCCTTCCCCAATACTGACAACGCCGTACTGGTCAACCTTGTCTTTTGGCACTTCCTCGACCGCTATCAGGTTGCCGCCGCGCTGATTATAGACATCTAGCATCTGGGCTGTGCAGCTCTTGCCTGCCGCATGAACCAGAACGTCAGGAAGCAGCAGAGCAAAAGGTTCATTACCAACCAAATCACGGGCGCACCAGACCGCATGGCCAAGCCCCAAAGGTTCCTGCTGGCGGGTGAAGCTGGTACAGCCTGCCCTGGGCTGCAACTCGTCCAGCAGGTCAAGCTGTGCCTGCTTGTTGCCGCGCTGGCGCAGGGTATGCTCCAGCTCATATTGCTTGTCAAAATGATCCTCGATCACACCCTTGTTGCGGCCTGTGACAAAAATAAAATGCTCAATCCCCGCCTCGCGCGCCTCATCTACCACATGCTGGATCAGCGGCCTATCCACCACGGTCAACATTTCCTTGGGCATGGCCTTGGTTGCAGGCAAAAAACGGGTTCCCAAGCCGGCAACAGGAAAAACAGCCTTGCGGATAGGTTGGCGCGTCATGGTTTTCAGTCCTTTTCAAAATACATTTGCTGTATAGGGTGCTAACAGGGTTTCTCTTCTGGCCAGACTGTTTCATAACGGAACAGGATTAGACATTTCTTAACACAGCACGTTAACAGGTTTATAAAAATTCTATGCTAAAGAAAGTAACAAATACTTAATCCATTCCCCTATTTATGACAAGGACATCACATGACAATTTTGGTTACTGGCGGCGCGGGCTATATTGGCAGCCATATGGTTTATGAACTGGTTGCTGCGGGCGAAAAGGTCGTTGTGCTGGATAACCTGTCCAGCGGCTTTACCTGGGCGGTTGCCGATGAGGCTGACCTTGTGGTCGGGGATGTCGGAGACGCTGCGCTGACAGCCAAAGTGATCAAGGACTATAATGTTGAAGCCATCATCCATTTTGCTGGCTTTATCATCGTGCCTGAATCTGTCACTGACCCGCTGAGTTATTATGACAACAACACCTCGCGGACACGCACCTTGCTGGAATCTGCCGTCAAGGGCAACGTCAAACACTTTATCTTTTCCTCAACCGCTGCTGTCTATGGCAACCCAGACAAGAACCCAGTGTTTGAGGATGCCCGGCTTGATCCCATCAACCCTTACGGCACATCCAAGCTGATGACCGAACTGATGTTGCGCGACACTGCCTTCGCCCATGACATGAGCTATGTTGCCCTGCGCTATTTCAATGTCGCGGGGGCTGACCCTATGGGCCGGACAGGCCAGTCCACCCCCAATGCCACCCATCTCATCAAGGTCGCCAGCCAGGCTGCTTTGGGACAGCGCGAAAGGCTTGATGTGTTTGGCACAGACTACCCAACCCCGGACGGCACCTGCATCCGCGACTATATCCATATCACTGATCTGGTGCGCGCCCACCTTGATGCCCTGACCTATCTGCGCAAGGGCAAAGAGTCCGACATCTTTAACTGCGGTTATGGCCGCGGCTATAGCGTGCTGGAAGTCGCCGAAGCCGTCAAGAAAGCGTCTGGCGTTGACTTTAATGTCAACCTGGTTGGCCGCCGCGCTGGAGACCCTGCCGAGATCGTCGCAGGCGCAAAGCGTATCCGCGAAATGCTGGGCTGGCAGCCACAGCTTGAAGACCTCGACCTGATTGTGTCCCAGGCCCTGAAATGGGAAAAGGGACTTGAAAAGCGGCTGATAAAGGCCGCGTGACAACGCGCCCCAATCTTTCCCCAGTTTCTTCATAATTTCGTTACAATCAGTGTGCTAACATAACTTCACTGACATCAACAAGCTTTCACGGTTGTGCGTATAGCCAATGTTTGATTGTCGTGAGAATGCCGCTTCCTTCGGGGAGCGGTATTTTTTTGTGTGCTGTTCCTGCTGATGACGCATTCCTTTTTAAAGTTACTCCCCACCATACCATACCTATCCCCTTAATTAAGGGGATAGGTATGTCTTCACTCCCTGTAATAGAATCCGAAATAATATTTGTCATATTGATAACCCCGACCTGTCAATGCAGGCTTGTTCTATAAAAAGAGAAATTTCATCGTTACCATTTTTCACAAAATGGCCTGACTTCCAGCTCAAAAGTCCAAGCTGAAGGTTTCTGTTGGGTCAGAAAGAAAACTGTTTCTGCAATGTCATCTGGACGCGCAAAGAAATCATCTGGCTTGTCAGGAAGTTTTTCCCTCAATTCTGGTAAATCCACAATGGCATCAATAACAACCAATGAGATATGAATCCCTTCTGAACCAAGATCACGCGCTAAAGATTGTGCAAGACTTCTCTGGCCAGCCTTGGCAGAAGCAAACCCTATAGTATGTCTTTGTCCGCGCCTTGAGGACGTTGCTCCTATAAATACAATATTACCTTGCCCAGCCCGTCTCATGACAGGAACAATAGCCTTGGAAACAGCATATGCCCCTAAGGTATTTACTTTCCAGGATTGTTCAAATTCTTCAATACTGATGTCATCAATATTACCCCATACCCCCTTGCCGGCATTGTAGATAAGGCTATCAATACCGCCCTTTTCAGATTGAATATTATCTATTGTTTCCATAACAGAGTTCATATTCGTGACATCGCAAGCGTAAGCTTGTGCATATGGTAATGATTGTGCAAGTGGTTTGGTAAAGGAGGTGGATCTGGAAAGTAATGCCAGGTTATAACCAGCCCTAGAAAATCGTTTCGCAATTGCAGCACCATTCCCGTGCCCAACACCAACAATGATACAAACAGGACGTTTATTCATGCTTTTTCTTTCTAAAATTTACAATAGTTTGGACAGTTTCATGCTGCTATAGTCCCGTAGTTACACAGCTTCTTGAATTCAGGTTGTGATTTAATGGAGTTCAACTCAAAACCTAACATGGAAGAAAAGGTTTTGAGCAGGTGTTCGTTGGATTTTCG
>JAJRRF010000285.1 GCA_024279735.1 Alphaproteobacteria bacterium | reverse complement strand
TTTACCTTCCATACGAGGATCAGGAATCTCCTCAATAAGAGATAATATCTCCATAACAAACCTCCCTCTAAAATAGGAAAAATGCTATCATAATTTTAACGCTATGAGTGAAGATTAAATTTCATGCAATTGCCCTGTTATCCTTCTCAGTATTGCCCTGTTTGTCACAGCCCTTTTCACCGCCATTTGGCGCGACAGGAAACAACCCTAAATGTCCAGACCCTTCAAGATTTTCAAATATACCATCTACAGCTTTCTTGGCCTGTTTGCCCTGAGTGTCCTCTATAGTGGCTATATCATACTGGTGGCCAAGGACGACACCCCAGCCATTTTTGCAAACGCCCTGAAACCGGAAAACACCCCGCTTTCACTGAAAGACTTTGACAGGGGGCGGCTCAACATCCTGCTCAAGGTTGAGGACCCAGGATTTTACAGCCATCACGGCATTGACTACGAAACCCCTGGCCAGGGGCTGACGACCATTGCCCAGACCATTGTCAAATTCCTGTATTTTAAGGATTTCAAGCCAGGTTTTGCCAAGCTGAAACAGTCCTTGATTGCAGGCTTTGCCGTCACCCCGCTGGTGTCGAAAAAGGACCAGCTGAAAGTGTTTATCAACCAGTGCTATCTGGGTCACCACAACAAGAAACCTGTCAGGGGCTTTACCCAGGCCGCGCAGGTTTATTTTGGCAAGGGCTTCAGGGAGCTAACAAAAGACGAATATCTCTCACTGGTCGCCATGTTGATCGACCCCAACGGCTATCATGTCATTCGCCACCCGAAGAAAAACGCCCAAAGGGTTTCCCGTATCAAGACGGTTCTGGATGGCAGCTACAAGCCCAAAGGCCTGATGGATATGTATTATGACTGGCCATAACCTGGACAGCAAAAAGCCCTGACACGACAAGGCAGCGTCAGGGCTTTGATAGTCATACAATGAATGAAGCCCCTTACATAGAGGCATCCTTCGTGTTCAGGGTCAGCATGGCGGCCTGTACCTTTTCAAAGGCACGCACCTCAATCTGGCGGATACGTTCACGGGTCACGCCATATTTCTTACTCAGTACATCAAGGGTCTTTGGGCTTTCGCTGAGGCGGCGTTCCACAAAAATCTCCTGCTCGCGCTCATTGAGGTCATCCATCGCCTCAATCAGCATCTCATGACGGATGGTCTGCTCCTGACTCTTGCCAAGCTCCACTTCCTGGTTGACACTGTCAGACTTCAGCCAATCAATCCATTCACCGCTGCTGTCCTCACCATGGATCGGCGTATTCAGGGAACTGTCCCCGTTCATCCGCACATTCATCGACTTGACTTCGGCTTCTGAAACATTCAGGCGTTCAGAGATATGTTTGACATCTTCCGGCTTCAGCTCATTATCCCCAACAGCCTTCAGTTCGCCTTTGAGGCGGCGCAGGTTAAAGAACAGTTTTTTCTGGGCTGCTGTCGTGCCAATCTTTACAAGCGACCATGTGCGCAGGATATAGTCCTGGATAGAGGCTCTGATCCACCACATGGCATAGGTAGACAGGCGGTTCTTGCGTTCAGGGTCAAACTTTTTGACAGCCTGGACAAGGCCAACATTACCTTCTGAGATCACTTCGCCAATCGGCAGGCCATAGCCACGGTATCCCATGGCAATCTTGGCAACAAGCCGCAAATGGCTGGTGACAAGCCTGTGGGCAGCAGACTGATCCTTATGCTCAAGATATCTTTTGGCAAGCATATATTCCTCATCCCTTGAGAGGAGAGGGTAACGCCGAATTTCTGACTGGTAGGCCGCAAGGCCTGTTGAATGGACAACACCGTTCTTAATATTACTCATGTCTATATTCCCTCCAGAATATATGCACGGAATTCAATTTCCCCATCAAATCATCCATGCACGAATAGGCAAAATATGGGTATTCATTTTTCGCTTTCAAGGGGCAAAACCAAAAAAGCTAACAAAAAGTAAAAAATATTTTTTTGTGTCAAGTCACTCAATGGACAAAACCCAAAAAAATCCACATCTTCTCTATAACGTGACATTTATAGAACTTTTTTCTGGTGAAAGTAAGGCAAAATCTAACCTTTTAGTAACTCCCCAGCTTGTTTTAGGTGTATTAACTAATTGATAAATAACGATAAAAATAAATCGTTATTTTTAAAACCACTAAAATATAATCATTTTTCCATTAAAAAACAGGATTTTTAGACTGTATTCCGCTTGAAACCGCGTATTTACGTGAAAAAAGAAGCTGGGGAGTTACACCTTTTAGTCATATTCCCTAAAATTTCGTTAAGATGTTTATCCGCTTAGTCCTGTGCCATTGGCACGAATCTTGTATATCCCTTTGAACGAATCCAAGCTAAAAACCAATATTGATGACAGGAGAGCGCAGATGGATCTGGACAGAAGACAGCTTTTTTCAAAAGGCCTTGTAGCTGGCGGCGCAGGCCTTGGTTTACTGGCGGGTTCTGTAATCAGCCCCGCCCAGGCGTTGGGCAATATCTCCTCAGCGGGTTTACTGGCTGAAAACCTCGGTGTCCGTGCCAATGCCCGCGCTGACCAGACAAGGGTTCTGCAAAATGCCATCAACAAAGCTGCTTCAGAGAAAAAGCCCCTTATCCTCCCCGCTGGGCGGATCAGGTGTCGCGGCCTGTCCCTGCCTGACCACTGTCACCTGGTTGGCATCGCAGACAACACCGAACTGTCCTTCCAGGGCGGCAGTGCGCTGCTGACTTGCAATAGCGCAGCCACCCTGCACCTGCACGGCCTGACCCTGAACGGCAACAATTTGCGCCTTGGCAAGGCTCTGGTTCGCCTCAGCAAAGTCAAGAAACTGGTCATGAGCCAATGCACCCTCAGCCATGCCAGCAAAAACGGCCTGTCACTTTACAGGTGCGGCGGCACCATCAGCCAGAACCTGTTTCACGACATCCGTGAAGCAGGCCTGTTCTGCCTTGACAGCACGGGGCTGAACATCACAGGCAACCATGTCCACCATTGCAAGGATAACGGTATCCAGGTCTGGCGCAACTCCAAGGGACATGACGGCACGATGGTCAGCGACAACCGCATTTCCGATATTTCCGCACAAAGCGGCGGCACAGGCCAGAACGGCAATGGCATCAATATTTACCGCGCCGGCGATGTGATGGTCAGTAACAACCACATTTCACACTGTACCTTCAGTGCCGTGCGTGACAATAGCGGCTCCAACTGCCAGATCATTGGCAACCATTGCACCAAACTGGGCGAGGTTGCCCTTTATGCCGAGTTCTCCTTTGACGGTGCTGTGATTTCCAACAATTTGGTGGACGGCGCAGGCACAGGCATCAGCGTTACCAATTTTAAGCAGGGCGGCAGACTGGCCACCGTTTCAGGAAATTTGGTGCGCAATGTCAAGGCCAGGGGCAAGAGCCAGGATTACGGCGCGGGCATCTATGTTGAGGCTGACAGCATTGTCTCAGGCAATGTGATTGAGGACTGCCGCCATAACGGTATCCAGATTGGCTGGGGCAGCTATGTCCGTGATGTTGTGGTCACGGCCAACCTGGTGCGCCAGTGTATGGTTGGCATCGGCATTACCGGAGACAGCGGCGGCGGCAACCTGACCGTCAATAACAACATGATCTCTGCCAGCAAAAAGGGCGGTATCCGTGCCATGAACCGCAACAGCTATACCGGCCCCGATCTTGCCCGCAAAAGCGCGAAAAACCACCGCAACTTCTCAATCTTCAACAATGTCTCCAGGGCGTAACCTGTTGGGGTCTGTACGGCTCTACCCATTTATCTGTGTTACCGAATCAATAGTTTGGACAGTTTCATGCTGCTATAGTCCCGTAGTTACACAGCTTCTTGAATTCAGGTTGTGATTTAATGGAGTTCAACTCAAAACCTAACATGGAAGAAAAGGTTTTGAGCAGGTGTTCGTTGGATTTTCGT
>JAJRRF010000284.1 GCA_024279735.1 Alphaproteobacteria bacterium | reverse complement strand
GCATTTGATCCAGAACAGTTGTTACAATGTCCATGAGTTCCTCCGTTTTGAAGGATTGATGTCGTTTACAACACCATCTTCCCACAAATTGAGGGCTCACTTATTTTTTTGTTGGGTGAAAACTGTCCGAACTATTGATTATGTTACCATTATTGGAACGACACTGACGGGCAAAAGAACAAGCAAATGGTTGTTAAAAAAATCAAATCAAGTTCTACGAAGATAATTTTTTGGCGCGTTCATCCATTTCTTCTGGTGTAAGGTCTTCCTTGTGGGTGGCGATATACCAGATGTAGCCATAGGGATCTTTTAGCGCACCAATACGGTCACCATAAAACTCATCTTTCAAAGGTTTGACTTCTGTTGCCCCTGCCTTGATAGCCTGGGCAAATAGGGTGTCGACATCTTCAACATATAGATAAAGGCCAACGGATGACCTGTCACCTGTTTTCTGGGAACTAGGGGTCAGGCTTTCCTCACAGGGATCTGCCATCATAATGGTAGAGTTTCCAATTATTATTTCTGCATGAGCAATCTTGCCGTCAGAGGAAGGCATTTGAAATTTTTCAATGGCATTAAAGGCTTTCTTGTAGAAGTCCAGTGCCTGGGCTGTACCATCAATTGTCAGGTAAGGTGTTACACTATGGTAACCTTCCGGAATTGGTTTCACTGTCATGTCCTGTACTCCTAGGCTTCAGTTCTTTATCATGTTGTAAAATATCCTTGCCTGATTGATAATATCAAAAAATTATTTATAGTCAAAGAGAAAGAAGAGGCTGATTGCTATTTCAGGTGATAGTTGGCGACAAGATAGTCGTGCAGCCATTCCCGCTCCACTTCTGTGGCGGATTGGGCAATCTCTATCCTGTCGCGTCCCTTGTCTATTGTCAGCCGGTTGCCGCCTTCAGCCTCGCGCAGTTTCAGGCTCTTGAGATCAGCCTTTTCAAAACGGACAGTCTTGCGCCTGGCAGCCAGGGGAGACTGGTTGCGGCGGCGGCCTGCCCTGTGCTGCGTGCCCGAAACAGGCGGCCTGCCCGTGTCCAGGCTCAGGTAAGGCTTGTCAAGCAGCAGGCTTTCTGCAACCGGGGAACTGAATATTCTGTAGAGGGCGTAGAGTGCCGCCAGGCCGCCCAGAGACCAGAGACCCAGCCAGACCATCAGGAATGCGCCGCCATTGCCAGACATGATGGTAGAAAGTGCGGTGGTGAAGCCGATATACCAGCCGCCGAGCCAAAACAGGATGAAAATACCGGCAAACATGGAGCTGCCCGCTTTGGGAGGATGAGGCATTATGATTTTCTGGATGCCGTCCTCGGCATGGAGTGTTATTTTTGACCCTTGCGGCGGATGATGGTTCATTCAACTACTTTCTTATACTAGATCACAAAGGGCGTAACTCTTTTGCCAAGCCGCCAGGCTGCACCAGTTGGGGATTTTGATAGCTTGGAAAGTAAGATCCCCTTTGTGATTTGATATTATTGGGATTCCTGTTTCTCAACTACCAGCACATTGCCTTCCAGTTCAACAACCTGCATTTCTGTGCCGACAACCAGGTCGTTGCCGCTTATGGTCCAGAAACTGTCACCAACCCGTGCCTTGCCCCAGTCAGGAGAGGTCACGCGATCAACTGTTATGATGGTGCCCACCAGCCTGTGACCGCGCCTGTTCAGGCTTTGGTCGTTGGGTTCTGCCGCGTTGAGATACCTGAGATATCTTTTGCCAGTATAGATGATGACACCCCAAAAGACGACAAAGACTAGAAACTGTATCTCATAGGTCAAAGGGAAGGGAAGGAGCAGCAAAAAAAGTCCTGTGAGGATCGAAGCGGCAACTGCGGCAAGATTCCAAGGCATGTTTATGCTGGGAGATATCAGTTCTGAGAGAGCCAGGATTGCTGCGAGAGCAAACCATGCTCCAATATTGTTCGGATTAAGAACCTCAAAAGAATTCATCTGTTTTGTACTCTTTTCTTATGGGAACGTGATGGCTTGGGCAGTATATTAGGGCATCAGGCTGAAATGTGGTCTCGTTGTCAGGAAGTGTGTTACAGCTTCTCAACCACCAGCGCATTGCCTTCCAGGGCGACAACCTGCATTTCTGCGCCGACAACCAGGTCATTGCCACTGATGGTCCAGAAACTGTCACCAACCCGTGCCTTGCCCCGGTCCGCAGAGGTGACCCGGTCAACTGTTATGACTGTGCCAACCAGCCTGTGGCCGCGCCTGTTCAGGCTGTGGTTATCAGGGGCATCCCCGCTGCCATAGCTGAAATATTTTTTGCCAGCATAGACCACGGCAGCGGAGAGGGCGGTAAACAGAAGTAACTGGATTTGCCAGCCCAGGGTAATGGGAAGCAGCAGCATAAAAAATCCCATTATGGCCGCAGCCACAGCAATCCAGAGTAGGAACAGGCCAGGCAATATCAGCTCTGCCATCACCAGCACTGCCGCGAGAATAAACCATGACCAGTTGTTGGATTGGCTGAACATATCAATAAATGTCATCTGTTTTTTTTTGCCTTTGGTTGGGGTTTTATGGTCTTGGGGCAGTGTAGGGTATCAGGTTTAAATATAGTTTATCGTTATGGCTTTACTACGGTTTATCCTCAATAAAAAATAAATGGGATGTTCACCAAATTTTAACCCTTTGGCTTAACGGGACTGTAGTTTTTGAGTCTTATGGTGCTGACAAGTTTAATTTTAAAGGGGGTTTTATCATGACACGTACAGAAAATATGCCAGCTTGGGTCTATTGGGCATTGTGGGGCATAAAGGGTAGGGTCATAGCAATGACCTTTTTGGTTGTTTCAGGGATATTGGCACTGGTTGTCGTTCCTGAAGCAGTGATGATGGGGAAATTTAGCCCTGTTATATTCGCCTTTGTACCTCTTTGGTACTGGCAGGCCATCGCCTGGATGGATGAGCATGACAGCTGGGCATAACTGGTGTCAGGTTTAGGTTTAGTGCCATAAGGTTTAGGGATAGAGATTATGAAATTGCCAGAAGAAATGCCCAAATGGGTGTATTGGGGACTGTCAGGGATAGAGCCAAGGACACGGGAAACCGCCCTGGAAGCCTTTGAAAAAGGCTATCTGCTTTCTATCTTTATTTTGCTCTATGCCTATGCGATGGCGATCTACCCGATGATTTTCGGGGTCTGTTTCCTGCTGCTGTGGAACTGGCTGGCCATTATCTGGGCAGACCATAATGGCTATTGGCGGCATTAGGGCATTTCATAAAAAGTGCGGGGCGGTTTTGCGCCCGGAAATGCCCTTAATCAATAAGAATGATGATATTTCGTTGGGGCGTATTGCATACGCCCCAATTCGCAACAACGACTTCCTATTTCGCATTCACAAGCACAGTATGCAGCGCGATGGCGGCAGCATTAGAGACATTGAGGGAGGCCAGGGCGTTGTTCTTGCTTGTCTGGATGGCGCAGACCTTGTCACAGTTTTCACGGGTCAGGCGGCGCAAACCCTTGTCTTCCGCGCCCATCACCAGCACCACATTTTCATAAAATGTCTGGTCTTCCAGGCTTTCACTGGCTTCACTGTCCAGGCCATAAATGGCAAAGCCAGACTTGGCCAGGTTTTTTAGGCAGCGCGCCAGATTGCTTGCTAGATGAATATTGAGCAGGTCGAGGCCGCCGCAGGCAGTTTTGGAGACAATGCCTGTCAGGGGCGGAGTATGGTGGCGGGTCAGGACGATGGCATCAACGCCAAACGCTGCCGCGCTACGGATGATGGCCCCGACATTATGGGGGTCGGTGATCTGATCCAGTACCAGGATTTTGCTGCATTCCAGCAGCTTGTCCTCACTGATGGTCGGCAGTTCAGAGACCTCAGCCACCGCGCCCTGATGTACCAAATTTTGGTCCCCTAGCAGGGTGTCCAGTTCCCTTGGGTTGGCCTCGATTGGTAGGATATTGCTTTTGCCCAGGGCACTGTCCAGCCGTTCTGCGGCGTTGGGGGTGGTATAGACTTTCTGGATTTTACGGTTTGGGTTCAGCAATGCTGCCTCAACCGCATGGATGCCATACAGGTAGTTTTTCTGCGGTTTGCCATCTTTGGCTCCTTGCCGGCCCTTGCCGCCTTTCCAGTGTTCCCCAGCCTTTTTGTCCTCTTTATTGCCCCCCTTTTTAGCTTGCGGCCTTGGCTTGTTGCCAGATTTTTCTGGGGGACGGGAAGTTTTACGCATAATGTTTACCGCTGACTTGGAATGAAATTGGGGACTGTTATGGCAGCACTATAGCAGGCCAGGCTGGCAGGCCAGCAAAATATCGGGTTAATCCTGGTTTTATGGTGAATTTGTCAGGGAAGCGAAGGGGGCAGGGCTGAGTTTTGGAAGGCTAAAAATGTTGCTGACCCAAACTATATTTTCATTTTTGTCATGGCAAGACTTTGATCTTGCCATCGATGCTGAAGGTCTTGGCCTTATACTCAAGTCTGGTTTATAGCTGCAATCTTCACAGTTTGGATCCCAAGATCTTGCGTCTTGGGATGACAGGAGAGGGAGGTGCTTTGTGTCAAATCATAATCTCATTTTCGAGCGCGTCAATCATCATCTGTAAGGCTGTTTCTACGGTTTTTTCGCGCACAGCAGCACGGCCAAGGTCGCCAAATTGCATTTTTTTATGCAGGACTTCATGCCCAGAGCTGGCAAGGCCAAAATGCACCAGGCCAACAGGATTTTGCGGGCTGCCGCCGCCAGGCCCTGCTATACCTGTGACAGACACAGCTATCTCTGCCAGTGAGTTTTGTAGCGTGCCGCGTGCCATAGCGCAGGCAACTGCCTCGCTGACAGCGCCATGCTTGGCAAGCAGGGTTTCGGGCACGTCCAACATATCCATCTTGGCCTGGTTGGAATAGGTGACAAAGCCTCGGTCAAACACAGCAGACGACCCAGCAACATCCGTGATCGCCGCGCTGATAAGCCCTGCTGTGCAGCTTTCAGCGGTGGCAATCATGAGCGGTTTTTGCGGGTTGGCAAGGCAGGCGGTTATCAGCTTTTCAGCCAGTTTTGTGGTGGTTGGGGACATATCATTCCAGGGTAATCGTTTAGTCAAAGATAAGGTTCTTATACCAAAACAAAAGGGATCTTGGTTGCAAAGAGTTGGGGTGTATGATAAATCAGAACCATGGATTATAAAGATATTATTACAATTGAGGTAACTCCCCAGCTTCTTTTTTCACGTAAATACGCGGTTTCAAGCGGAATACAGTCTAAAAATCCTGTTTTTTAATGGAAAAATGATCATATTTTAGTGGTTTTAAAAATAACGATTTATTTTTATCGTTATTT
>JAJRRF010000283.1 GCA_024279735.1 Alphaproteobacteria bacterium | reverse complement strand
CTCGCAGAATTTGAATATCGATTCAATAGACGCTATAAACTTGGTGATATGATCGAAAGACTGGCCTATATTTCCATCTGTACACCCCCTAGAACTGAAAAATTCATAAGGATGGCGGAGAGGATGGCGTAATCAGGTATAGTTATAAGTGTGACAGATATTTTTTAAAAGAAAAGTTTTTGTAGAAATTAAAGGGGTCATCAAAAATTTGCAGGGAAATTTAGCCTAGGAAACTGGTTAATACTCTGTAAAGGGCTTAGGGTTAGTGTCATTGATAAAAAGACAGGGTATCAGAAGCCTTTTATTGGAAAGGCTGCCTGAACTTCTGGCAATAGATGGGGATTTTAGGATATGGCAGGAAAATATAATCATGTAGCTGTTTTGATGGGTGGCTGGTCTTCTGAAAGGGAGGTCTCGCTCAAGTCAGGTATGGCCTGCGCTGCTGCCCTGAAGCAGGCTGGTTATAAGGTCACCAGTGTTGATGTTGACCGCAACCTTGCCAAAATCCTTGAAAATGTAAATCCTGATGTTTGTTTTAATGCACTGCATGGTAAGTGGGGGGAAGATGGTTGTGTCCAGGGTTTGCTGGAAGTGATGAACCTGCCCTATACCCATTCGGGTGTATTGGCTTCTTCACTGGCAATGGATAAAAAACGTGCCAAGACTGCATTGCAATCAGCTGGTGTGCCAGTGACTGAAGACAGGGTTGTAACACGGCAAGAAGCAGCCTCTGGGCATGTTCTGGAACGTCCATATGTGGTCAAGCCGGTGAGTGACGGTTCTTCTGTCGGTATTTTTATTGTCATGGAAGATGACGATATACCGCCTGGCTTGGCAATTGCCGGGAAGCCGGATGACCTTTTGATGGTTGAAAAGTTCATTGCCGGGCGGGAGTTTACTTGCGCCGTGATGGATGGCAAGGCTCTGGAGGTGACCGAGATCAGGCCAGGGGAAGGGTATGAGTTCTATGATTTTGAATCGAAATATTCAGACGGTGGCTCTGTGCATATCCTGCCATGTGAACTTTTACGAGATGTTAAGGATAATGTGAGAGACTATTCTGTGAAGGCTCACCAGGCTCTTGGCTGTAGAGGGATCAGCAGGGCGGATTTCCGTTTTGATGACAGGCCAACAGGGACTGGTGAGCTGATATGTCTTGAAGTAAATACCCAGCCGGGCATGACTGACAAGTCTTTGGCACCTGAACAGGCTGCCCATACAGGACTTTCTTTTGTTGAGCTTGTGCGCTGGATCGTAGAGGATGCGTCGTGCAATCGCTAGATGAGCCACTGTTGACAGACCCGAAACAGGCGAAAAAACGTCTGCGCAAGCGGGCACGTCTGCAACGAGCCCATAAGCGTAAGGACACAGGGATTATACGTTTTTTCCTGTTATTTCTTGTCCTGCTGTCATGTTATGGCATGTCTTTTTTGAATTTGATGCCTGGTTCTGGCCTGATTGAAAAATACTACGGCTGGTCTGTGGCTGTTGTTCAAAAAAAATTCAACGATATTAGCTTCAGCGCGGGATTCCAAATTCAGGATATATCCATTTCAGGCCTTAAAAACTTGGAGGAGGAAGAGGTTCTTGCTGTCCTGGGTTTTGGGGCAGGTATATCCTCCCTGAACTATGACAGCCGCACTGCCTGGAAACAGCTGCAACAGCTTAAATGGGTCAAAAAGGCTAATGTGCAGCTTTTGTTGCCCGGCACGCTTTACATAAAAATAGAAGAATACGCGCCCTATGCCCGTATCCAGGAGTTTGGCCAGCACTACCTGATTAATGAACAGGGCGAAATATTGAAATATCATGATCCAGGTGATTATGAAACCTTGCCATTATTCGTGGGTTTTGGTTCAAAAGGACATGCTGTAACCCTGGACAGAATACTTAGGCTGTATCCTGCTATACGCGGTAAAGTTTCTGCTGCTATACGGGTGGATGACAGGCGATGGGATCTTCTGACAAAAAATGGCAAACGGGTCATGCTGCCAGAAAAAGGGGTTGTGGAAGCCCTGAAAAAAATGGTTGGCCTGGAGCAAAAATATAAAATCCTGGGACAGGACTATGCCCTGATTGATTTGCGGCTGGCTGATCGCCTGAGATTGGGCAAGAAGCTCGCTAAGGATACACGCAGAAATAAAGTATCAGGATAATGATGAACTGGCCTTGAGTTGTAAGGCTTTAATGATTACGAACGAAAGTCTGTAAGGGCTTTTATGAACTGGTTATAAGTATAGTGTTAGGAGTGTCAGGATGTCATATTCAGCTAGTAAGGCCAAGGCAGGCAAGGGGCAGTATGTCACCGTCCTGGATATTGGCACAAGCAAGGTGACCTGTATTATTGCAAGGATTGATCAGTCTGCGACACCCAATACAGTCGGTAAAAATGAATTTCAGCCAGCCCCGAAAATTGAGGTTCTGGGTGTTGGCTTTCGCCGCTCTGCCGGGATCAGGGGCGGGGTGATTGTCAATATGGATGAGGCTGAACAGGCTATCCGTATTGCTGTTGACCAGGCTGAACAGGCTGCGGACATGACTGTAAATGAAGTGATTGTTGCTATTTCTGCCGGCCGTCAAAAAAGTGAAAATTTTAGGGCTGCAACACCCCTGCGCTCAAGTCAAGTTGAGGGCAAGCATATCACGCGGGTGCTTTCAGCAGCCTGGAAATATGCAGGGCGTGAAGAACGGGCTGTCCTTCATGCGATGCCACTGGATTTTCACATTGATGAGGAAGGTGACATCCAGAACCCAAAAGGCATGATGGGGGAGCAGCTCAGTGTCGATGTCCACAGTGTGACAGCTGACTTTACCCCATTGCAAAATTTGGGGCTCTGTATAGAGCGTTGTTTTCTGATGCCGGAAATGTTTGTGGCCAGTTCCTATGCCAGCGGCCTGGCGGCGATATTGCCAGAAGAATCCCAGTTCGGTGTGACCTGCATTGACCTGGGTGCTGGTACAACAAACCTCTCTCTCTTTTCTGACGGGAAATACAGGCACAGTGATGTCCTGGCGATTGGCGGGCATAATATTACCGCTGATATTGCCCGTACACTCCAGACAACGATGGCTCAGGCCGAGCGGATCAAGACGCTGTATGGCAATGTTTTTCCTGCCCAGTCTGATGACCAGGAATTTATCACCTATCCCCTGATCGGAAATACGCTTGCCACACCGAAAATGGCCAAGGTCAGCAAGGCACAGCTTTCTGGCATTATCCGTCCAAGGGTAATAGAGATCCTGGTAACATTAAGGAAGCGTCTTGATGACGCTGATTTGCTGGAGAATGCGACAAAGCATATGGTGCTGGCTGGAGGAGGAAGTTTGCTTGGGGGGATGTCCCAGCTGGTGACGGAAGTTTTTGGATGTGAAGCCAGGATTTCCATGCCACCATCTATGGCTGGAATGCCTGACTTTATGATGACACCGGCCTTTTCTACTGTGACTGGCCTGTTGCTATACCCTGGCCAGAGACAGGAAGAAATTGGTTATGACTATGAAACAGACCTGATTGGCGGAAACAAGGATGGTTATTTAGGCCGTGTCGGGAAATGGCTTAAAAATAGCTTTTGAGTGTCCTGTTGGATATTCTGCAGGAAGTTTGGGGTCATATCTGGTTCTAGAGCATAATGAAGACAAGTCTTTTGCGGCTTGTCTGGTTAAAGTATGCGACCAATAAGGACGCTGGAGCAAAAAATGATCAAGATTAAATGCATTTTGTTCTAGCCATCGTTTTTATCAAGCAGGTGTCTGTGCAGATATTCCTGCTGTTTTCGGGTCAGGCTAATGGTTTTTTGCTGGATGTCCCTGATGATGCTGGTTATCTTGACTCCTTCCTTTAACAGGGTGGGGACACCTGGTTCTTCTTCCTGATAGACTGCATGGTGCATGGCTATCACCTGCCAGTCATTGTCCAGCACCGGCCCGCCAATGGATCCGTCAGCAGTATGGGCTGTATAGTTGATAAAATCACCTGCAAAACCAGTCAGCCTGGTCTCAAAGAAAGAAATATGTTGCGCCATATTTTGGGGGTGGTGGATAACAGTAATGTTGTCTGTATCCAACACAGGGTGAAGGGTGATCTTGGCTGAAGTGACATTGGCAACATTATCCTCATTCTCAATACCGACCAGGGTATAGTTCAGCTTTGGATCGGTTATAAAGAGTTTTTGCGGGTTAATGTTTAGGATAGTCGTGGTCTCAATCATACTGTTTTCATCGTCTTGATAATTGAGCATGATTGTTGCTTTTCTGGCTTCTGCGGGGTTCGGCAGGGCGGTCGAGCTTGTCAGAAAAAGTTGCGGGGCGACCAGAAACCCAGTCGCGCTGCGCTGCGAACGGGTGCGTAGCAGGGCGACAGGCCTTGCAGCTTGCAGTGCCTTTTTCATATAGTTGATGTTGGTCATTGCCGAGTTTTCATCCAGGTCAACAGTGGCAGGGTTCGGCAGTACAGTTCCGAGACTGCCCTTTATTATCATTTCGGGTACAGCCGGGAGGGACGCAGACTTGATGGTGTCCAGGTTTTTCTGGCGTAACATGTTATGTATTTGCGACCCCTTCAGGGAAGGGGGCATATCATGCAACAGTTCCCCTGTCTTTTGCATACGTTGCTGGAAGGTCAGGTTATTGCCTGTCTGGGCAATATATTTTTCAGCCTCAAGCGACCAATCTTTTTTCTGGATGGCACTTTCAATAATACTCTGCGCCTTGGTGATATTGAGCTGGGAAAAAAGTGCGCGGTTTTTCAGTGCGTGCTCTTCAGAAATGGCAATAATTTTGTCGCCGCCCTTGTAGAGTGTATTCATTTCCTTGAGTGAGAGCTGGTCTATATTAAGAAGGTCATTCATATACCGCTCACGCATATAATAGACATCAATCTGCTCCTTGAGTTCGGCACACTGCTTGTTGAGATATTTTTGCAAGGCAATACCCGCTGCCCCAAGAATAAACAGTGAGGGGAGTATATATAAAAAAAACGTACTCATAAAAACTCTCAGATAACTCGGTTGTCAAAATCATTACAAAGCAGTTAAGTCTTCCAAAGCGAACATAACATCTGTTCAGACCCTGGATCCTGTAACCCTCTATCATATCAATCTGATGCCTGCATAGCATAGATGGCTTACAGTTAAACATGTCCTTATTTCAATACCCTATTTTTGAATATTCCATTAACAAAATATTCACTCTGTTTCTGTAAACTACCAACAAGGTTAAAGATAAATTTTTTTAGAGTTGAGTGACAGTTATGGTAGACAGCATTAAAAACAAGGATTTACGTGAACTCAAGCCCAGGATTGTTGTAATGGGTGTCGGCGGGGCCGGAGGGAATGCCCTCAATAACATGGTGGCTGGCGGCCTTATGGGGGTTGAATTTATCGCTGCCAAT
>JAJRRF010000282.1 GCA_024279735.1 Alphaproteobacteria bacterium | reverse complement strand
TGATAAATAACGATAAAAATAAATCGTTATTTTTAAAACCACTAAAATATGATCATTTTTCCATTAAAAAACAGGATTTTTAGACTGTATTCCGCTTGAAACCGCGTATTTACGTGAAAAAAGAAGCTGGGGAGTTACCTAAAACCTAAAAACCAGAGGGATTCAACTCATATATCTTAGAGATTTGAAACAAGGTTTAAACCTAGAGACAAGGCAGGCCTTGTCTCTACAATTGCGGTGAAAAACCATGAATTGAATTGCCCCGCCTCATAACAACTATCATCAGAAGTTGATTGGACAACATATCACTGATAAAATATACTGACCTGATCTTTGTTTCGCCCCAAACAACATAAAATATGACAAGCTAATATGCGCCAAAACAATTCTATAAATTGAAAAAGCCAGATGGATATGAAGCAAGCCATTATAAAATACCCGCGCTCCCTGTTCCTGGTGGCTTGCCTGTTTGCAACCCTGCTTGTCATTGCGCCTGCCAGAAGCAAAAAGAATAAAAAAGCGAGTCTATTTCCTGTCCCAATAACGGTCAATACAGCAAAAATTTCATTTTCAGTCATACCGCAAAAAAAATACGGCTCCCTTAAATGGCTTGGCGGCCTGAACCTAAGCTCTGGCCATGAGCATTTTGGCGGTTTTTCCGGAGTGTCCATTTCTGCCGATGGCACAAAAATTCTTGCCGTAACAGACAGGGGATATTGGCTCAGGGGCGACCTTGTCTACAATAACCGCAAACTTGTTGGCATGAAAAACACAGTTATGGGTATCCTGCTCAGCAAGGGAGGCCAAAAACTCAGGCGCAAAAGGTATCAGGATGCCGAAACAATTGCGCTGTTGTCAGGCACCCTGACAAATGGCCATGCCCTGATAGGTTTTGAGCGTCTCCAGAGGATTGGCAAGTTCAGGATTAACAATGGCAACCTGTCAACACCCCACCACTACATCTATCTGCCCAAAAATCTAAAGGCTTCCAAGCGTAACAAGGGAATTGAGGCTCTCGCCATACTGAAGGCTGGCCGCTATAAGGGGGCTGTTGTTGTTATTCCCGAAAGACTGAAAAACCGGAAGGGCAACCTGAAAGGCTGGATACTGACAAAGACGGGCAGCCACCGCATTACCCTCAAGCGACGCGGCGGCTTTGATGTTACAGACATGGCAGCCATGCCTGATGGCTCCCTGCTTATATTGGAACGGCGTTTCAGGAAGCCAAAGGGGTTTCTTGGCATGTTGTCCAATAATATCATCAAAATGAGGATCAGGCATATCGCAGAGAAGGATCTGCGTCCAGGAAACCTGCTGGACGGAAAGATCTTGCTGGAAGCCAACCGCCGCTACCGCATTGACAATATGGAAGGTCTGGCAACCCACACAGCCGACAATGGTGACCAGATCATCACCATCATGTCTGACGACAATTTCAGCTCCTTCCAAGACACCCTGCTCTTGCAGTTTATCTTACCCAAGAACTAGCAACCTGCAAGCAGGTTCGGCCAACAGACCTCGCTCCAGCCCTTTAATGGCGCATACCTTAACACACAAACCGATTCGGTTTTCTTGCACTATGCACCAAGCAAGATTCTTGGTTACCAAGAGCGAGAGTTATACCAATCACCAACATTACCCTTACCCTTAAGGACACCCGTCGAAATTAAAGGGTCAGCTATTTTATTGACACAAACATCCCCAACACAAAACACCACCTGCAAAAAAATTACAGGCGGTGCATAAGGAATAATAAACAGAACCAGCCAACCTAACTGACAGCAACCATTTTTTTGTTAACCAGTTTCTTGATCTTGAGGACACGACTTGAAAGCTCGTCATTCTTAGACTTTTTCAAAAAACCGTCGAACCCACCACGATGCTCAACAGTCCTGAGGGCATGGGCACTTACGCGCACCCTAAAATCCTGCTTAAGAATTTCGCTGTGGAGTGTCACCTTGCAAAGGTTGGGAAGGAAACGCCTGCGTGTCCTGTTTTTGGCATGACTGACATTATTGCCAGACTGAACAGAACGTCCTGTTAATTCACATCGACGCGCCATGATTTGTGCTCCTCACAAAGTATAAAAGTGTTACCTAAAAACATATATTGATTATAAAAATCATCTTTTGCTGTTGTCACCTAACCTATTTTCAGGTGAATGGCAAAGAATAAATCCGCCGCCGTCTTCATAACCATATGGCGACAAACCAATGACCATAAACACCCCAGACAACATTAACAGATGGAAATATATCAAGATAAGGTTTTGACTAAAGGGTATAAATCTTTATAAATCAAGATGTTACCCAGAATAAGATGATTTACTGATCATTCGTCTCTCTAAACAAATGACAATAAGTGATTTGGACTTTATAATCTGGTGACAATGATACGTCAAGTAACTCTTTATGAAGGTTATCATATTAATATTTGAACCTATGGTCACATAAAAGGCCTATTTTTTCTTAATTTTAGTGTCTAGTATGATTGTGCCAGCTTTTCATCACTTCAGGTCAAATTTGGCAGCTCAACTTAAAGATAAACAGGTTTGGTAATGTAATGCGCTATTTTGCTTTTAGATCACTCTTTTCAGCACCCAAAAATTTCCTGCATGTTTTCGCTATTTTTGGCCTTGCCTCTATATTATCAGGGACATCACCTGCACGCGCCCAAATTCCGGGGGCAAAAATTTACGCTGAATACAACATCCATTTTGCTGGCTTCAACCTGGGTATGCTCAAATTTTCCTCACGCACCAATGGTGCAAATTATAGCATGAAGGGAGAGACAGAAGTTTCCCTTCTTGGTGGGCTGATTTACAAGTGGCGCGGCAAGACATCTGCATCAGGCAGCTATAAGGGATACACAATCACGCCAAAGCGGTTTAACTTTAGCTTTGCTGACAACAAAAAGAGCGGTTCTATCAAGATGCGCTTTACTGGAGCACAAGTTTCCAGCCTAAAAATCAGGCCACACAAGGCCCCTTCAGCCTCAGCCATTCCAGTAACACGCAGTCACATGACGAATGTTTACGACCCTTTTTCAGCATTGTTGGCCTTTACCAGCACAGGAAAAAGCTATAAAAGTGTTTGCCAGAAAACAATCCCTATATTTGAGGGCAAGATGCGCTTTGACATCAAGCTGTCATTTAAGAAGGTTGCCCGCATAAACCAGCGTAGCTCAGGCGGCTATTCAGGACGGCTAGTTGTCTGCAAGGCCAAATACGTCCCCATTTCTGGTCATAAGCCACACAAGAAGGAAGTCAGGTTTATGGCCAAAAATAATGGGGTGGAAGTCTGGCTTATGCCCCTGCCCCACAGCCGTATGTATGTACCCTACCAGATCATTGTCCCCACGCCTTATGGTACTGGCAAGTTGGTATCATCATTTTTCCAAATCAAGCAATATGGAAGACCCAAGGTTGCCTTAGTGCAGTAATATAAAGGCTCTCCACACAGTATGATTACAGGGCAATTCAATTCATAAAAATTTCTCAGCCTAACCCCTTCCACGTCATAGTTGGATTCATTCCAACTATCCATACTGTGAACGATAAAGCGTGATAACAAGCTTCTTAATCAAGTCCAAAACCTTCAGCCCGGATAGTAAGAACAAGTCTTACTATGACGTAAAGGTGGCGTTGCGATAATGGGAATCATGAATTGAATCACTCTGGTATGATTACCAACCAACAATAATTAACTTTAAGGTTTCGTCCCTACCTGCTATCCCTGCCATATACCCAAACATTCGTTTCCAGTTCAAAAGTTAAGATGGCATGGCACTTGAGGATATCCTAAATTTCACCCAGGTAACAGGCAGGGTTGCCTCTTCAGGGCAACCGCTTGCCCATGAATTTATCACCATTGCTGACAATGGCTATCAAGTGGTGATGAACCTGTGCACCCACCGCCTTGATGATATCGTCCGTCAGGAAGGCACGATTGTTGCAGCACTGGACATGATTTATTTTCATATGCCTGTCCCGTTTGACAAGCCCTCCCCAGAACATATCCGCATTTTTCTGGCACAAATGGAGCTGTTTTCTGACCGCAAGATATGGGTACATTGCGCCCTGAACTATCGGGCATCGGGTTTCCTGTGCCATTACCTGAAAAACTCTTGCGACATGTCTCTTAAAGAGGCAAAAGACAAGACCTTTCCCTATTGGAAACCAAATGAGGTCTGGCAAGAATTTCTGGAACTTTAGCCTCTTCTGTCTGCGGGCATCATAACTGACAGATTTGATCCACAACACCCTTTTGCGTGAAACCTTGATAGAGAGATAGACCGCATCCACTGTCATGCCGCGCTACAACGCGGTATCCATGCCGTGTATTGTCAACATGAAAAAAGCAGAATTTTTACACCCCAAAGTCTTACGACACCAAAGCAGACATTGCTATTTCAACGCAAAGTTCACGGCATGGATACCGCATTTCTGCGGTATGACAATGATAAGATGCGGGATGCTGTGCCATCTGAAGCACTCATTTTGTAAATGTCCTAATGAACTTTTGACTTACGCCAGCCAGCATTCATTGCTTCACGTTCTGAACAGAACCAGCGTTCCCCCTTTTTCTGGTTGATGCGGGTCTTGCCATATGAGCGGAAACCCGGCAGGTGATAAATTTTCTGCACACGTTTGTTACGCCTAGAAATATTCCCCTTGATTTTGCAGTTTCCTGGCGCAGCCTGATACTTAGCAGTCCTTTGCCATTTCTTTTTGCGGTAAAGCCAGGCTGGCTGGCTTTTTCCGCGCCAGATTCCGACACGCAGAACCTTTGCACTTTTTTCCTGCGCCACAAAATCCATTGAATATTTTCTGAACGCCCAGGCCATGCCCTGCTGCACCATTTTCTTGTTCAGGTTGACGTTTTTGGAATAACAAGTCCCGATCCAACGCCCATAACGATCCTTTTTATGGAGGTTGCATGAAATTTCACGCCCTCCAATCATGGAAACCAGCCGTCTTCTGGAAACCTTTCCACAAGCCCATGACTTGCCATTCTTCCCAACACATTTTTGCGCTTTTTCAGGAGCATCAATACCATGAAGTCTGATCTTCTGTCCCCTGATGGCGACGGTATCACCGTCAAGTACCCTGGCATAGCCGCCCAGCTGCCCTTTTTTGGCACTGACAGGCGCAGAAAATGAAAGAAAACCAAGGCATACTGCAAAGCCCAAGGCAAACAAACGTGAATATAACATGTCAAGTCTCCCAAAAAATGCCAAAAGGCACCAAGACTTAACAGTTTATCACTATTTATTGGTGTAAAGAAGGTTTTTACAACTTATTAACACTTTGCCCACATGCTGCCCACAGGACATACAGTGACCATGTGGGTTCAATTTCAGGACTTGTTGCCCCGATACAGGTCTTCACGGGTCAGTGGCAACGGGGACTTTCCTTTTGCACTTTTGGTACAGAGTACCTGATAGATACGGGCAGAGCCGCGCTGGAAACTCAGGGCTACGCCACCCAGATAGGCCACCCAAATCCGGTAGGCCTCTGGGCCGACAATCTTTTCGGCCTCTGCCCTGTTTTCAGTCAGGCGCTCACACCAGTGACGCGTGGTCAGGGCGTAATGCTCCCGCCAACCCTCAGTATCATTGATCTCAAATCCGGCATGTTCCAACAGCTGGATAGTATTTCCCAGGTCATCCAGTTCACCACCTGGGAAAATATATTTCTGCAAGGCACGCTGTTCAGGCCTGGCAGTAAATTTCTTCTTCTTTTTTTTGGCACGGCGGGTAATGCCATGGTTCAGGAACAGGCCATCCTTTGCCAGGACAGACTGGATAATACGAAGATAATCAGGGATATTGGGCACACCTATTGCCTCATACATGCCAATAGAGGAAATTTTGTCAAACTCCCCTTTCAAATCCATATAGTCGAGAAAGTCGACCCTGACCCTGTCGCCAAGCCCCTTGTCCCTGATCTTGTGACGGGCATATTCAAGCTGATCAACAGACAGGCTGATACCATAGGCTCTGACCCCGTAATGCTCCGCAGCATGACAGACCAATGCCCCCCACCCACAGCCAATATCCAGGAAACGGTCTCCTTCTTTCAGACGCAGCTTTTTACAAATCATATCCATCTTGTCAATTTGTGCCTGGTCTATCGTATTGCTGCTGTCCTTAAAATACCCGCAAGTATAAACCATTTCCTTGTCCAGAAACAGCTTATAGAAATCATTGCTCAGGTCATAGTGAAAAGAGATATATGCGGTATTGTCGACCTGGTCGCGACGATCCCCAACCTCATCACCATAAAACTCCCGGCTGACTCCGGCCTTTTTTCCCCTGGCAAACATAAAGGGCAAACTGTTTTTCAGAAGCTCCCTGCGCCGCAGAGCCTTCAGTTTCTTTCTAGACGAGGTTTTCTGGAACAGCTCACCAAAATCTATGATTGTCCCCCCCTCAAGGTCAATATTCCCCTGGGCATACTGACGGATAAGGTGGTCAAGTGTTGGCCAATGTAACAGGGCACTAATTGTACCGGGATCCTTGATGACAAGAGCCAAGGAAGAGGTCACATCCTGACCCAGGGGCAGCTTTTGGCCATTCCACAATTTTACAGAGGCATTGACATCCAGGACTTCTGCAAATTGGGCAATGATCTCTGTAATCGCCTTGTCTTGCCGTTTTGCTTTCGCAGTTATCTCTGTCATTCTAACCTCATATCCACCATTAATACAAAATGTGGAAGCAAGCCAAGCCTCTTATACAGGCCTATTCGATTCTCAGAATTGACTTCAGCCCCACCCTCTCACGTCATCATTGGATTATTCCAATGATCCATTCAACGCACTGTAAACCACTAAAACAAGCATTTTATCAAGCCCAAAACCTTCAGTATGGATAGTAAAGACAAGCCTTACTATGACGAAAAAGGGGGCGTAGTGATAGCGGAAACCATGAATTGAATTCACCCAAGCCCCCATACTGCCAGAAAATTACACCCGGCACTATAATGCTTCTGGAATAATTTATAGCCAAAGACAAGGCAACATTTAACTTTGTCCGATCTTTCACGATTCTGTTAGAATCCTGTTTACTTGTCACCAAAGCCTCATCTTTCGGTGCTGGCCTGCTTTCCTTCACTTTCTCCCCTGGCAAAGCCCTTGCACATTACTGACATAATCATTACCTATCTCCTATAGTATATCGTGAGTTCAGTCCCTAACCATGGAGAGCCCCAGACCAAATGACAAATTATATCAAGACAGGTTTTTTGTTGGCAGCCATGACCGCCCTGTTTATGGGAATTGGCCTGCTGCTTGGCGGCCAAACTGGTATGATGATTGCTCTCGTCATTGCCCTGGCCATGAATGTTTTCAGTTACTGGAACAGTGACAAGATGGTGCTGAAGATGCACGATGCCCACGAGGTTGGGCCAGAAAGTGACTTTTACCGCCTGGTCGAGGAACTTGCTGTCCGGGCCAACCTGCCCATGCCCAAAGTTTACATTATGGACAACCCGCAGCCCAATGCCTTTGCCACAGGCCGCAACCCAGACCATGCCGCCGTTGCTGCCACAAGCGGTATTATCAACATGCTCAGCAGGGATGAGCTGGCAGGCGTGATGGCGCATGAACTTGCACATATCCAGAACCGTGACATCCTTATCATGACCATGACCGCCACCCTGGCCGGTGCGATTTCCATGATTGCCCAATGGGGCATGTTCTTTAGGGGCGGTGGCAATGAACGCCCAAATATGCTGGTCACAATCGCTGTGATGTTCCTCGCCCCAATGGCCGCTGGCCTGGTACAGATGGCCATCAGCAGGACGCGGGAATATAAGGCGGATGCGCGCGGCGCAGAAATTTGCAACGACCCAATGGCTCTGGCTCATGCCCTGAACAAGATTTCCGGGGCAGCCCACGAGATACCCAATGAGACAGCAGAAGCCAACCCGGCCTCTGCCCATATGTTTATCGTCAACCCGCTCAGTGGCCGCAAAATGGATGCCCTGTTTTCAACCCATCCTGACACCCAAAACAGGATTGATGCGCTGGTTGCCATGGCCGAATCCGGCATGGGGTCAGGGGCAGGCCACAGCCAGCAAGGCCACATGCAGGACTATAGTGCCCCCACTGACCGCTACAGCCGCCCCGATGACTATTATACCAGGCCGGAAGGCTCTGAAGTTCCAGAAAAAGAGAACTATGAAAGCCCCTGGGACAGCACTTCACAGACAAGAAGCAAGGACAACAAAAATCCTGACAACCCTTGGGGTTAGGCTAATTTCACTTCTGCCAATTCTTGACAGGCCAGCCCTTAACAGTCACAACAACAGCCAGTCCTTTTATTCAGGGACTGGTTGTTTATTTGTAGCCCTAATGATTTAATAGAGTATATGCGTATGGCGAAAGCCCCCAAGTTTACACTTCCAAAAATATCCAAGTCCAAGGCATCCGCCTCCCAAAGCAAGCCAGGCAACAGGCGCGGACCAGGCGGCGGGCGGCCACGGCCATCCTACAAGGCCAAGGCCAGCCAGAAGCCCCAGCTCAAGGAAGGCATTGAGGCGCGCAATGTTGCTGTCTCCATCCTTCACGATGTCCTGAAGCAAAGAAAGCCGCTAGATGATGTGTTGGCCTATCACGCTGCCAAGGAACCGATGGCCTCTATGCAAGCCCGCGACCGTGGCTTTGTCCGCGCCCTTGTTGCCACCAGCCTGCGCAATCTTGGCACGATTGAGTTCCTGCTGAAACGCTATATCTCCAAAGGCTTTCCCCGCAAATCTGGCACACTAAAAGAAATACTGGTCTCAGCAGTTGCCCAGCTACTGTTTCTGGACACCCCGCCCCATGCGGCCATTTCCTCGGCGGTTGACCAAGTAAAATTTCACAAGCGCACCAATGCCTATACCAATATGGCCAATGCTGTCCTGCGCCGCACCCAAAGGGAAGGCAAGGAACTTTTGGAGTCACAGGACATTGCATCACTCAACACCCCCCTCTGGCTGCAAAGACGCTGGCAAAAGACCTATGGCAACGAGACAGCCGCCCTGATAATGAAGGCTCATGGCCATGAGGCAGGACTAGACCTGTCTGTGAAGGAAGATGTTTCTGGCTGGGCGGAAAAACTGGTAGCCACTATGTTGCCGACTGGAAGCCTACGCCTGGCCAATCATGGCATGATAAGCGATATTGAGGGCTATGATACTGGCGAATGGTGGGTGCAGGACATTTCAGCTGCCCTGCCTGTTAAGCTGCTTGGGGATGTCACTGGCAAGCATATTGCAGATTTTTGCGCTGCGCCCGGTGGCAAGACTGCCCAATTATTAGCTCTGGGTGCAGATGTCACCGCGCTGGACAGCTCTGAAAAACGCCTAAAACGCCTGGAAGAAAATTTGCAGCGTCTTGGCACGGAAGCTACCATTGTCTGTGATGATGCCTGTAAATGGCACACCAACAGACTGTTTGATGCGATTGTGATTGATGCGCCTTGTAGTGCCACAGGCACCATCCGTCGCCACCCTGACCTGCCCTGGCTCAAGGCCGAGACTGACATGCGCGACCTGGTTGCCCTGCAACGCGGTATCTTGCGCAATGCCCTGAACCAGCTCAAGCCAAAAGGCACACTGCTTTACGGGACATGCAGCCTAGAACCTGAAGAGGGTGAAGGGCAGATAGGCCAACTCCTGGAAGATTTCCCTGGCCTCACCCTGCAACCCATTAGGGCCGAAGAGGTTGGCGGTCATGCAGAATGGCTGACTGAGGAAGGCTATTTGCGCACCCTGCCCCATTATCTGCCCCATTCCGATACCCTGCCTGATTCCATCCCCCCAGGCATGGACGGCTTTTTCGCCGCCCGTATCATAAAAGGCTGATACCAATTTGGGGAAGCCCCCAACTGTTAGAGAATAGCAGCCAGGCAGAAGACGCACGCCCTTTACGGTTCAGCAAGCCTGCCCTTTCCACCATTCCGCACGGCTTCAGATAGTCGTAAGGCACCAAAACCAAAAAATACAAAATATAGTTGCTTTTTTCCCTTATTGCGATATTTTGTAGGTAATTTATAATCCTGAATGCGTCATTTTGAATAAAGAGCAAAACTTATGTCCCAACTCAACAAAACTATTATTTCAGCCCTCTCCCTTCTGCTGCTTGCGACCCTGGCACTTCCTGCCCAGGCCTTTGATTGCAGCAAGGCTCGTAGCACGACAGAAAAGGCAATATGTAAAAATAGCTCCCTAAAAGCCCTTGATAGCCGCATGTCGAGAAGTTATGTGAAGGCCATGAACCAGATTTCATCTCAAAATGGCAAAACACTGCGAAAATCCCAGTATATCTGGCTTGCCTCCCGCAACAAATGTGGCAGTAATGTTTCTTGCCTGAAGCAACGTTATAATGACTGGCTCAAGGAATATAATAAATTTGCAAAAAAAATCTCTAAAAAGGGAAAGAAAAAACGCAGCGTTTCCAAAAAACCGAAAACAAAAGTAGCCTCCCGTAAATCCAGTGCTGCCAAAGCCAAAAAACGGAACAAGGCCAGACCTGCCAAGAAAAAAGCTATGCTTTCCAAAAACAAGAAGAACCAGGGCAACCCTGTCAAAAAGACTTCCCAACCAATCATTGTTGAACAGGTGGCGAATCCCAAAGTATTGAGTGACAGCTAAGGGTACACGCAGGAATAAAGGATCAAGATAGCGCAGTAATTTTGTTTGTCAGTTATACTCACACGACGTGAAAACCCAGTTTTTTTCAGGTGAGAAATTTTGTGATCTGGATAGGCGCGTTCTTCGCTGCAATACCTTAGCATTGGGAGAAGGGCGGAACGACTCCAGAGTGCAAAAGAGCCAGTTGAAAGTCTGAGTTTTGATGTTGAGGGAGTATAGGCCAAAAATTAAGCGTATAGCGAGCTATACAAGCATTTTTGAAACGACACGGACAGGCAAAAGGACAAGCTAAATGATTCGGTTATTTTTGAGGGTGTCCTATTTATGGTATCCCAAGGGAAATTTCCCCGTAACTCCCCAGCTTGTTTTAGGTGCATTAACTAATTGATAAATAACGATAAAAATAAATCGTTATTTTTAAAACCACTAAAATATGATCATTTTTCCATTAAAAAACAGGATTTTTAGACTGTATTCCGCTTGAAACCG
>JAJRRF010000281.1 GCA_024279735.1 Alphaproteobacteria bacterium | reverse complement strand
TCAAAAGACGCACCAACAAAATACCCATCTTCCCAAATGAAGCCTCTCTCATGAGGCTCGTCTCCGCAATCTTTGTTGAGATAAACGAAAAATGGGCAGCAAACAATAAATCTTATATCAACTGGAACACTGAAGAAACCTGAAAGACTGACTGAAAGTCCACAGATCAGGTTGCTTTATCTATATTTGCGGTGGTGGGGTTGGTAACAGCGACAGTCCTGTCTGGTTGTAGCACACAGCATTGCGACCCAACAGGGGCAATGGCCGGTCATTGTGCCCCCGTACAGATGCATGTCTGGACAGGCGAGGCATTTGAGAGCGACAAGATGTTTTATTATAACAGGGGTGAGAGCAACGGCGAAACGGTTCGGGACATACCCACGACTGACCTGGCAGGGCAGGTTTTGGCCGGTCAGAAAGACTATCACAAGGTCTGGTCCAGGGATGGCAGCAGGCTCAAGGCCTTATTTGTCAGGCGACCGGCCTCTTTTTGAGGTTTTCCCTTTGTCTGGCTCATCGACCTGACCCAGGGTCACAAAAAATAAAACATCACATCCAGAATTATTTTGGGTGTGATTTTTTTTGGGAGAAAAGGCGGGCTGACCTGAGCTATTGGAGGGTTCTGGCTTACTCCTTATGCGGACAAACCACCAGCCATTGGTAGGTTTGCTCGAATTTGACCTGTTAGGGTAAACGTTTCTTAACAAATGGTCACTATAGTGGAATTTATAAAATAATAATGTGGAAGCTGTTCCGTGTCAGTGTGGGTCTTTGTCTTTGGTACAAAGCCTGTTGGTGAGGGTAAGCCATGCCATACCCAAATTGCTACAGCCGCGTTTTTCCAAAAAATACCAGTTTGCGTCATCCCTAATCTGTTTCAGGAACTTGGGACGGTCAGCCATAGAGTGCTGCTGGGGACATTACTGCGTTGTAAATTTAGTATAGGAGTTCTCCTGATGATCAAAGAGTGGGCCGTTTGGCCTAAGAGACAGACTTTCCGAAAGCATCTTCCCCTTTATGCCCTGATGGCCACCGCGCTGTTGCTGGTGTCCTGCACCTCAGCCATCTCCCCAGCCAGCCCAGACAAGGTTGGGTCCAGTGCTGAGCAGACACAATTTTTCTTTAACGGTGAAGACTTTGAAAGCCGTAAGGCCAGTATTGCGAAGCCAGCTGTAAGGGGTTACCAACAAATTGCGCCAATGCAAAGACTGAAGACAGGCTGGCCTAATGATACCTTGTCCCGTGAACTGGTGGCACACAAACGTGCTATTGCCTTGGCAAAATCTTCAGAAGTGGCTGCAAAACGATATGCAAAAGAGGCAGAGGCCTTGCGTATCGCCAGCCAAAATGCCAGTGGCAATGCGGGGCGTGCTGACAGCAGTTCGAGAAGCCAGCAACGAAGGGCTGCCATGTTACAAAAAAGGGCAAGCGAGAAGTCCCGGATTGCGCGGCAGGCACGGCAGAGGGCTGCACGGCTGAAGCAAAAGGCAGATGCAGAAGCCCGGCTGGCACAGAAAAATATGGAACTGGCGAAGGCGGCAAGTATCCAGGCACGGAAAGTATCCCTTCAGGCCAGTGCGGAGCGTGACAGAGCAAGACGTTTGAGACTTCAGGCACAGCAGGAAAACAGGCTTGGGGCTGGAAAGTCCAGAGCCAGAGATGAGGCTTACCGCCAAGCATCGGCACTGGAAAAAAGGGCGCACCAACGTAGCATGAACCTGAGAAACAGGCTTGGCAAGAACGAGGCAGAGCGTAAGAAAGCCTTGCAGCTTGCCCACGCAGCCAGAATCAGGGCTGAGCATTTGTCCAGGGAACTGGCATCCCATAAAAAGAACCTGGCGCGTTTTGAAAGCCACGAACTGGCATTGAAGACCAATCGTTAGGACACCCGCAGAAATAAAAGATCAAGCTAAACGATTCGGTTATTGTTGCGGGTGTCCTTAGAATAGCCTGCCACCAGCACTATGTCCTTATCGCGGATAATACCAGATTGTCTTGGCGATTTCTGCCATATTGCGTTGGCGTTGGTCAATGGCCTGAGCCGTCCATTCCGGACTGTTGCAGACATCCTCACTGACTTTCAGGCAATGATCCCTGTAGCCTGCGACCTTGGTGGAAAAATCGGCATTGCCCAGCTCGTTATTGAGCTCTTTGGGCAACAGGGTCAGGTTGCCCAGCCGCCAGATATAGGTCTCGGTTCCGTCTGCGAAACCGTTTGGGGTGTTGCCCCAGGCCTCTGTGTGGTTTTGCGGCAGGATATGTTCTACCGTGCAGGCATCCGGGTTGGACAGGGTATTGACGATGATGTTGCCGCCCATCTTGTCATTCAGGTTGGCGAGGATATAGCGGGCAAGCGGGGCTTCCTTTTTGCGGAAGGTGGCAAAGCACTCGGTAAAAGTCTCATCATTGGGGTAGAGTGTTTCAAAATACTGACTGAATACCTGGAGAGCTGTTGCCCCCGGGTTTTGGCGGATAAAATGTCCTGCTGCACTGAAGATATTTTCAATCTTGGAGGGCGGCTCATTGCAGATTTTTCCGTAACGGAAGGTGAATTGTGCCATCATCTCCAGCATTGGAATAATTTCAGCAGGGTTGGTTTCGGCGGTAGCCAGCAGCACCATCAGCTGGGGTTTTGTACCGATCAGGCGGATAAAGTCAGAGAGTTCTGCGGCCTGACCCTTGTTGCTGTCATTAAAATGAGACCAGAAGGGATGTTGCATGTCAAACAAGGCAGCGTAATATTCTGAAACCTGGCTCAGTTCTTTGCAATAGGTCAGGATTCCTTCCGGTGTATTGATGTTTTTCTTGATGGTCTGGTAGATATATCGTTTCTCGGTAAAGTCGCGGGTAATGTTCCAGTGGTGCATCAGGAAGTCAATTGGGTCGATGCGGCCAAGGTTGGAGGTCATGTTGTCCCAGTTCTTGGCACATTCAGCCGTGTCAACGCCATTGACTGAAAGCAGGTGATTTTTCAACAGGTCGGCAGCATTGAGCTCCAGGCCACGGTCATTCAGGGTCTCAAAAACGGTAAAGGCATTGACATCACCCTGCACTGTTATGTGTATCAGGCCGATGCGTTCTTCCATAATGTTTGCGATAATCTGGGCAATGTCTCCAAGCGGTGGCGTTTCCTTGCGGTTTCCTTCAGCAGACAGCTTGCGGTACATGAAGTCCAGGCAGATGGCAATGTTACGGTTTGATTCCGGGATAGACTTGTCCTTGGACAGTGCCTTGATCTCCTCAGCACTTCTGGGGGTCATGACATATTCCTGGTAAAAATCCTTGTCAAGGAAGTTCATTGTCAGACGTGCCTTGTTTTCAGAATGCTCAAAATGCAGATATTTCTGGTGCAACTGTTGTGCAAGTTCGGGTTCGCCGCGCTCATCAAGAATATTACGCAATGCGGCAACCAAGATTGAGGTTGTTGTCAGGCGTTGCTGACCATCAATCACAATCAGGGCATTCTCATCAGCAGAATCGAGTACGAAGGAGCCAAGGAAGTAGAATGGACAGTCATTGGTGACTGTGTGCCACAGGTCAGACCAGTAGCTTTCATATTCTTTTTTGCCCCATTCATAATTGCGCTGGTTGGCAGGCATGACAAAAGGCTTGGCCTGGCTCAGGAAATTGCCCAGGCTGATTTCTGAGGCGCGGATAAATTGTTGCATGTCGTGTTATATATGCCGAAAAACAGCACTTCCCCCGAAGTAAAATTATGGCTACGTCCATCATAATAATTTAAGCAGGGTGTGCCTTTAGCTTGAGGTAAAGTGCATCATTCTGTTTGTTCTTATTATTTCTGGCGTAACATTTGGCCAAGACAGGTGCCCGAAAGAATGAGCAAAAATCATGATGGCCAGTTTACAAACAGAAAACTGTTACAGCAGCGGAACTGTCCCGATACCCTGTAAGAGTTTTTCCTTATTGTAATTCAGCCCACCATACCAGTTTTGGTTAGGACACTTAATAGTGATAATAAGACGATTTTCAGGCAAAGATATGCCTAAAGACGATAAAAGATGCATAAAACAGGATTTATGTTACTTTTATATCATGCCTG
This sequence comes from Alphaproteobacteria bacterium, assembly GCA_024279735.1. GTDB lineage: Bacteria > Pseudomonadota > Alphaproteobacteria > Rhizobiales > JAJRRF01 > JAJRRF01. Next base: position 3,538 of record JAJRRF010000281.1, on the reverse strand, counting down.
GAGACCAATAGTCAGGCGGTTTTTGCTAGTTTATCTCCTTGTACGGAATACTTCTTTAACCATAGCCTTAAAGTTGGGCGGTTTGCGTTCAATATAAGGCAAGGGGCGCATCAGGGTGGTTGCGACAATACCGATCCGTGCGGTCAGGCCGCCATTGAGCAGCCCCTGTCCCAGGCGGGCAGAAAGTTTAGCGGCCATAGAGGTCGTCAGCACATGTTTCATCATGTCTTCGGCCAGGGCAGCACCGCCGGCAATGGCCAGATGGGTGACAATCATGCCAATAATGCGGAAGGTACTGAAGGTTCCGGGTTTTCCGCCATAGAGCAGGTTGAGACTGCGCAACATCTTGATATTGGCATAGGCGACAAATCCCATGTCCAGTATGGCAAACGGGCTGATGGCCGTCACAACAGAGACCCGCTTGGCAGCATTGGCAACGATCTGGCGTGCCTGGATATCCAAAGGCTTCATCAGCTCACGTTCTGTCAGTGTGATGATCTCGCGGCCATTGCGGACATCGCCCTCATGTTCCTTCATCTTGCCAAACGCCCATTTCAGGTCCTTGCGGTGTCCCAATATTTTTTTCAGGCCGCCAACAACTTCTGTTGCCAGTTTGCTGTCATTATTCTCAACCGCCAGTTCAGCGTCAATGCGTAGCCTGTTCATGTTCTTCAGGCGGCGCATTGACCAAAATTCCTTGATAATAATGGCCAGGAAGGCCAGGCAGATAACGGCGACAACCCCGAGTGTGATCCAGCCAAGCATGTCATGACGTTTATAAAGGTCATTAATATAGGCTGTGACCCAGCCCAGCACAATCAGTCCGGCCAGGGCAGAGATGGCGGAAAAGAAGATATTGCCCCAGCGCAATCCCTTCTTGATATCGTCCAGGCTTGGGATGGCAGCGGAGGCAATGCTATGGTTTTGCTCCCAGTCATTCTGCATATAGTCGTCTGACCCGTCATCCTCAATATGGGGCGCGGCCTCAACCGGAAACGGGGTTTCCTCCAGGGAGGCTGTCTTGACCACTGCGGGCTTGCGCGAAGACCTGGCCTGCTGTGTTTTTGCTATGCCTTCACCAGGGTCAGGTCTGCCAGGGATCGGTTCAGTGACAGGGCTTGTCTTGACGGCTTGTTGAAGGTGCAGGGAACCTGACAGGTCTTGTTGCCCTGAAGGGCTGACAGTCTTTTCAGGTGAAGCCGACTGTTTCTTGTCAATCCGGAAAACGGTTGGCCTGCGGGATTTGGGTGTGGTCATGACAGGCGGTCTCCTATCAGAAAGTTAATGGCGCGGTCAAGGCGGATATAGGGGATCGGCGCAAGGTCTCCAAGGTCATTGCGTCCCACTGGCGGCGGGGCAAAACGGGCAAAGCGCAAGTCTTCCTCGCCAGGCTGCTCGCCCTTGTCAATCTTGAAAATATCAGCCGGGTTCTTTGGCAGGTCACCTGGGAAAATCCCGACCTCCTCAATGCCGTCAAACACCTCATCGCCAATGCGTTCGCCCTTGAGCGGTGTCCCCATAATGACAGGGATGGTCTCGCCCTCAAACTCGGTCTCGGACTCGCGGGTGGCGCGCACAGCTGCCATTGCCAATACATTGACATCCGCCCCGGCAAATTCAGCGCGGTCTATCGCCTCACGGGTGATATATTGCAAAATATTTTGCAGGCGGTCATGGCTGGTATGGTGCAAATGGTCTGCCTTGGTGGCGGCAAACAATATCTTGTCAATCTTGCGGCTCAGGATCGAGGTCAGCCAGTTATTTGCTCCAGGGCGGTAACAGTCGAGGATATCGGCCAGGGCCTGCTGGAGGTCGGTCACCGCATCTGGGCCGGCATTAATGGCAGACAGCAGGTCCACCAACACTATCTGGCGGTCAAGCTGGGAGAAATGGTTGCGGAAAAATGGTTTGATGACATGGCTCTTATAGGCCTCATAGCGTTTTTCCATCATCGCCCACAGGCTGCCAGCCGGAGCCTTTCCTGTGGCAGGCAGGTTCAGCGGTGTAAAGGTCAGGGCAGGGCTGCCCTTCATATTGCCCGGCATCAGGAAACGGCCAGGGGGCAGGGCAGACAGGGCGTAGGCCTCATTGCGGCAACTGCGCAAATAATCGGTAAACAGTTCAGAAGCCTTGATCGCCTGACGCTCTATTTCCACGGCTTCCAGGGAATTGTCCGCAGGGTTGATGGAGGCAATATAGTCATGCCACTCTTTGGCAATCCCGATGCGGCTGCCTTCCTCACTTTGCTCCCAGGCCTGTTTTGACCATTGGCGAAAACTCATGGACAGCAGCGGCAGGTCAATGATCCACTCGCCAGGATAGTCAACAATATCAACATGCAGGGTATTGTGCCCCAGGGTTTTCTTGATAAAGCCTTCCGGCTCATATTCCAAGGTCAGGCGCAACTGGCTGATCTCGCTGGTACTGCCGGGCCAGTTGCGGTCTGTTGTCCCTGTCAGTTCGCCCAGATGCTGTTCATAGTCAAAGCGTGGGATAATGTCATTGGGCTGCGGCTCCAGAAAGGCGCGCTTGATCCGCCCGCGCGCCACCGCCTCAAAAAACGGCAACCGCCCGCCGGCAATAATATTATGCACCAGCGAGGTGATGAACACCGTCTTGCCCGCGCGCGCCAGCCCCGTCACCCCCAGGCGCACGGTGGGATGTACCATGTCATTGGCATAGGCATTGGCCGAGCGGAACACCTCAAATACACCATCGGAAATCTTGTTAAACACGCGAAATAAACCTTGCTGCTAGAGCATAATGAAGACAAGTCACCTGCGGCTTGTCTGGTTAAAGTATGCGACCAATCAGGACTCTGAAGCAAAAAATGACCGATGTTAAATGCATTTTGCCCTAGAGCGGGAGGAAACCTGTCTGCCCCCTCTATAGAAGTATTCGCCAGCCAAGGGAAGGGGCAGGAGATTTACACCCAGGCTTTTTCTCTGGAAGAGGGGATTTTGTTTTTTTGGAATATCAATGGGTGAATGGAGAAAATGGCTGTTTACAGAAAGTAATGACTTTGCAGCCTTGCTTTCCTGTGAGCCATTTTTCAATGTATTGGAAATAGCTTTACTACAGGAAATTATGTCTCACTTGAAAATTAAGTGTATTTAGTAAACTGTCACCGTAATTAATAATTTAACAGGAAAGACACCCAATGAAGTTTGGTATGGTCAAGACATAACAACGCATAGTTTTGAAAATTGTCTGTACTTTAATGAATGGGGTGGTTTGTTGAATGGATTTTATCATCCATCATAATCTTGTAACGTGCGCATAATTTAGAAAAGAAAAACAGTTTTGCCCTGTCCAAAAGAGGCTTGCCAAAAATGCTTATTTGAACGACACAAACAGGCATTGCCCTAAAAATTATAGTTTTTTAAACATATTGCTTGCAATAGTTTGGACAGTTTCATGCTGCTATAGTCCCGTAGTTACACAGCTTCTTGAATTCAGGTTGTGATTTAATGGAGTTCAACTCAAAACCTAACATGGAAGAAAAGGTTTTGAGCAGGTGTTCGTTGGATTTTCGTAG
>JAJRRF010000280.1 GCA_024279735.1 Alphaproteobacteria bacterium | reverse complement strand
TCCCATACTGTTCCAGAAAAGCAGTGATGCTTAACCCTTTTTGCAATTGAACCGAATTTTGAGCCATATCTATATCTCCTTGTTTTTAAAGAATAATATATTTTTGTGGCTATACAGCGGAAAGGAAGTGGTAATCAGGTTATCAAATTTGTAGCACAAGTCAGTGATGCAATAAACCCGTTTATTTTGTAGAGCCATCCACCAAAACAACAATAGTATCGAAAACACCTTTCTTTTTCCCAAATCTTTTCCTATGCAAGGAGGCATGAGACTCATTATTGACGAGCTGGCTGTCAAGCGCGGCCTGCGTACCATTATTTCTGGCCTGTCCTTTCATATTGAAAGCAAGGAGGGGCTGTTGCTGACCGGGCCGAATGGCAGCGGCAAGACCACCCTGCTGCGCGCTTTGGCAGGGTTCATTGAACACGATGCAGGCACAGTGCGCCTGGAAGGCGGCGCGGACGAGGCCGAGGTCGGTGAACAGTGCCATTATGTCGGCCACAAGAACGGCATCAAGCACGGCTTTACCGTCGCTGAAAACCTGGATTTCTGGCTGGACTATCTTGGCGGCGCAGAAGATGACACAGGGCAAGGCAAACGCAGCTGCAGGGACACCGCCCTGGAAACCTTTGAACTGACGAATTTGCTGGACATACCCGCTGGAATGCTGTCTGCCGGGCAAAAAAGGCGGCTTGGGCTGGCGCGGCTGGTGATGGTGAAGCGGCCTGTCTGGCTGCTGGATGAGCCGTCAGTCTCGCTGGATGTCCACAGTGTCAAGATATTGGCGGGGGTTGTCGAGGAGCATATCAGGGGCGGCGGCATTGCGATGGCCGCGACCCATATCCCTTTGGGACTGGAATTTAACCGCACCCTACAACTGGGTATAGCGCAAGAGACGGAAGAGGTTTTTGGATGAAGATGTTTCTTGGACTGGTGATGCGGGACATCCGGCTGGCGATGCGTGAGGGCGGCTCGATCAGCACCGTGCTTGGCTTTTACCTGATTGTGGTGGCCATCCTGCCTTTGGGGCTTGGGCCTGACCTGAACCTGCTGGCCAAGATTGCCCCGGGAGTGCTGTGGGTTGCCATGTTGCTGTCTGCCCTGCTCTCTGTCGACCGCATTTTCTATAATGACCATGAGGACGGCACGCTGGAGGTGATTGCCCTGGGCGCAATGCCCTTGGAACTGGTGGCGGCGGCCAAGTCGATTGCCCACTGGATTACCACAGGCATCCCGCTTGCGCTGGTTGCCCCTGTGCTGGGTTTTCTGCTCAATCTCCAGCCTGAAGCTGTCTGGGTGCTGGTGGTGACCATGCTGGCGGGCACCCCTGCTGTCAGCTTTCTGGGCGCGGTGGGCGCGGCCCTGACCCTTGGCCTGAACCGGGGCGGCCTGCTGCTCTCCCTGCTGATCCTGCCGCTCTATATTCCAGTGCTAATTTTTGGGATTGCCACCATGAATGCTGTGCTTGTGGGGCCGGGTTCGTTTGTCCAGCCCTTCGCCATCCTTTGCGCCATTTCCCTGGTGACAATTATCCTTTCACCGATTGCTTCTGCGGCTGCCCTGCGGATGAATTTGCAATAAAATACTCCGTAAAACTCCATAACAATACAGGCTGGCAAGACTGGCTTGTTTTTTACTGTCTAATAAAATTGACGGACGTGTATTTTTCCTCTAATAAGTGCAAATTATTCTGGATTAATGAGAAGTATTTCAAATATTTCAGGGTTTAGAACTAAAGAACTTTTTGAATATATTGTAAAAAAAATGACACTATTCAAATTACAGGGTTCTTTAGATGTATTTATTTTAGTAATTGAGTATGGAGAATATCGTGCAAAATATATTTGGAAAACTGGCTGTTGCAGCCATTGCTATTGGTTTTACAATGACATCAGCCCAGGCTGGCGATGACTATCAGGGCGGCACTGTTGTTGAGGAAGCACCTGTTGTAGAGCAGACCTACACAAGAAGAGCAAGAAGCAGCTGTTTCTCACGCTCACGTTGCAAAATCAGCAGACCTGTACATGTTAGACCAGCACCTGTCTATGTCCCGCGTCCTGCCCCAGTTCGCCGCGCATCACATTGCAGACTGTTTTCAGCATGTGCTGTCCGTAGGAGACCAACAAGAGTGTATGCACCGCGTCCAGCCCGTGTCTATGTTCCGCGTCCTGCACCAGTATATGTACGCCCAACACGCTCACGCTGCACTGCTTACCGTCACCACAGCTGTTCGGTACGCTAAAGCATAGTGCGAGCAAACCGAATCGGTTTGCGGGCCTTCGATATGCGACCAATAAAGACTCTTTTGGTCACAGATAAAGATAATTTTCAGAAAAACGGCTGGCGGGATTGTTCCTGTCAGCCGTTTTTTTTGGGAGTATCCCCCAATCAGACTCTCAGGCCAGGTTCTGGCCGTTCCAGCAAGGCATCGGGACGGAAACGGAACAGTTTAGCAGGACGGCCTCCTGTATTGGTGCTGGTGTCCCCTGTCTTTTCCACCAGGCCAGAAGCCTCCACCAGGCGGCGAAAATTTTGCTTGTGCAGACGGGTTCCTGTCACAGCCTCAATCACCAATTGCAATTCCAATAGTGTAAACATGGTTGGCATAAGCTCAAAAACCACAGGACGATATTTAAGTTTCCCCCGAAGCCGGCCCATCGCGGTTGCCAGAATGCGGCGATGGTCAAACTGGAGCGGCTGTCCCAAGGCAGCCATCTCCCCCTGCCAGATTTCAGCAGCCTTACGGCCATCAAGACGGGATTCCGCCAGCAGGCCAGCCTCATAGAGCAGTTCATAACGCTCCAACACCTTTTCCTCATCCCATGGAACGCCGTCCAGCCCAAAGCAAATCCTGATCCGGTCCTTACGCATGATCGGGCGCGCCGAAGAGACAGAGGATGGCTCGCGCCCAGCCCATTGTTTGAGCAGTGGCTCAATCTCATCTTTCAGAATAGAAGGTTTACCATTGCGCCAGTCCTCCCAGGGCATGAAATAATACCAGCTGCGCCACTGGCTCCCCTGCGCTATCGTGGTCTCATCCTGTATGCCACTCAGGGCGAGATAGCCGATTGAGACAATATGGGGTAATCTGTCACTTTTTTTGGCATGGCGGCCACGGTCACCAAATGTATAGAGCTGCTCAACATAACCCAGGTCAAGCCCTGTCTGCTGGGTCACCCAGTTGCGCAGGCCAATCTCAAGCGTCCTGTGTTCAAGAGGCGTAAACGGGCCATAGGGCAGACTGTCCAGCCCTCCTGCCCCAACCGTTCCCCTGTCCTTCACCAACAATATCTGCGGATGACATTTTTGCACAGAGACAATCGCCGCATTCAGTCCCAGCTTGACCGAGGCTGCCGCGTCAGCTGTCTTGTCAGCCTGTCTTTGGGCGTGATTTGTCATTATGGAGAACTTATCCTCTTTGTTATGCAGACCCGCAAGGGGCGTAACTTTTTACCAAGCCGCCAAACTGTACCAGTTAGGAATGAACTTCAGTTTGAAAGTATGATCTCCTTTGTGATCCGAAAGTATTCATTGTGACTGTAAAAGTTAACCTGATTACGACTTCTGTTCGGCTTGTACACAAGTGCATAGACTCAAACCGTTGGTTGTGAGCCAGTGATATGCGCCTGAGCGTATTTGGGCGTATGCAATACGCCCCTACAACATTATCATCATTTTATCTCATTCTTTTACTCAAAACAACCTACTGTAGGGGCGCATTGAATGCGCCCGCACAATGTTGAAATTTGATACAATAGGTCAAAGCGGAACAATAAGGTGCAATCAAGAAAGTTAATAGCCTAATTTCTGAACAAATGAATAAAGTCAGCGGCTGCTGCAAAATCCCTGTTCATCAACATAATTTTCTGTTTTTGCGCCTCGTCATGACCCCACTGGCTGTTTTGCCAGTCCTCATCAATCATTGCCAACTTCCAGGCCTGACCAACCTCCAAAAAACGTTCACGCACAGCCATTGCCAGGAAAACAGAACCAGAAACTTTTGTTATCTGCATCATGGCCGGTAAATGTTCATCATCAACCCTTTTGAGATAAAATCCAATGATATCCAGGGCATTTTGTGGCTGTTCAACAAAGCCAACCCCCTGCGTACTGCGAAAGGCAGCCCCATACTGCTTTTCCAGCCAGGACAATACAGGATTCCAGCCCTGCTCCTGCCGTTCAACCAGTTCCCTTGGCGTTGTGCTGCGATAAACTATCAGGTCTGACCCAGCATAGGACAACATTTCGGCGCGCAGTTCAGCATATACCTTGTCATCGCGCCCTATAGAGGAATAGGACAGGGTGGTCATTGGCATGTCATGCAGCACAATACGCTCTTCCTGAAAATCCCATTCCTGTGCCACCCTTTGCGCAAGGTCGCGGGATGGCCATTCCAGGGCAACCCTTTCAGGAGACTTTAAGATACGCTGGTCAAGCTTGACGCAAAAGCCGCCGTCTACCTGCTCCACAAACACACTTTTGTAAAACCGTTTCGGCGCAGGCTTTTTCTGGTTATCCCTAAGCGGGATTTTCATCCCATTGATAACCTCAAAATCCTTGCGCTCTTCCTTGCCTATTGTCATCCCTACATCCCTTTAGCGGTCAGCCAAAACTGTCTCTTGCATTTGATACTCCAATCACTCAGAACTCCGTATTTTCAGACTGGCTCTTTTGTCCTCTGAAATTTACGGACTTCCAAGTGACAAGAGTATACCCAGCAAATGCGGATAGTCTTTGGCGATATGGTCGGCATGACCCAATTGGCCCGTGTCATGATAGCCCCACTCCACCCCAATGCCAGATACCCCAGCATTATGAGCCATCACCATATCATAACTGGTATCCCCAACCATTACGGTATTTTCTTTCAGAACCCCTGTCTCTGCGACAGCCTGGTCAATCATGCCAGGATGGGGCTTTGAGGGTGCATCATCTGCGGTTTTCAGGATATGGAAGTGATGGGCAAGATTTTCACGCTCCAGGACTACATCCAGCCCCCGCCGAGACTTTCCTGTGGCAATGCCAAGAAGTACATCGTCACGCCCCGCCAGGGTCTCAATCACATCCCGCGCGCCCTGATACATCACTTCTGTATGTTCTGCCTCATTGCGTAAGGCGACAAAGGCCTGCTTATAGCCCTCAACCAGCCTGGGCAACATTTCCCGGTTTTGCTTTTCAGGCAATGCGGCAACAGTGGATACCGCCTCTTCCAGCGACAAGCCAATAATGCCCCGCACTGCGTCATCGGAGGGTTTAGGCAGGCCAGAAGTGTCAAACGCCATCACCATCGCCCTGATAATAATATCCTGGCTGTCAATGATTGTCCCATCACAGTCAAAAATGATGAGTTTGGGCTCTAAGTTCTTGTTTTGCTTCATTTCACTCTTTTCCAGAAATAAAGAGAAAAATAAGATAAAATGCCTTGTCGCCGATTAATAGACATCTAACCCCAAATACATCTCCATGGGATAAAAATCTTTATCGTTATGTAAAAGCTGTATCCTGTTTTCCATACAATATGTACCGATAAAAATATCAATAGTCTTGCGTACTGTTACACCCTGACGACGCAAGCTTCTATAGTTTTGGGCTGACCTGATAGAGTTATCACGACCACCCAAAGTTCGTATTTCTAAAATCGTGAGCAGGTTCATGGCAGACAGATAGTCTTTATCATGGCGAAACCCCTGTAAAACTTCTGTTAAAATAAGGTCACCTATCAGGACAATATTTTCTCCCAAAGCCTTATCCAGTTTTTGAACCTGTCGTGTATTTTGGCCATTAAAGAAGGGAATCCAGACTGAACTGTCAACAAGTATCATTTATCCAACCGCATTTTCTCAAGGTCACCATCCCATTGCAGTTTTCCTTTCGCTGCCCTAATAGCTTTTTGCCTGTTGATTCTGACCAAAAGTTTTAAAGCAGACTCTACAGTCTCTTTTTTTGTTTTTAAACCAGATAAATGCATAGCCTCATCCATCAGATCATCATTGATAATAATATTTGTTCTCATTATCCTAATCCTTATGTGTACGTTACTTAAGTATTATACACATAGAATAAAGATAAGGCAAGCCGATTTAGCCCTATCGCTTCAGGTTACTGTGCTGAATGAACAGAACCAGGTCTTGTCAGACAAACGGAATTTCCTTGTTACTGGCATCAAAGCTAAGAAGCTCCCAGCTTTGTTGCATATGGGGCGGCAGCTCTACCCACAGGCTGAGTGTGCCCTTACCGGAGGGGTGCGGGATTTCGATATGGCGGGCATGGAGCTGCATTTTTGAGCCAAATTCCTTGCTGCCCTTCAGTTCAGGGTCACCATATTTGGGATCACCAACAATCGGGCACTCTATCGCCTTGAGATGGGCGCGGAGCTGGTGGGTACGGCCTGTTTCAGGTTGCAGGGCCAGCCAACTGACGCGGCTGGCAGCACTGTCCATGAGGTGGAAATGCGTCAGGGCAGACTGTGCCTTGTCCTCAAGCCCCTTTGGCGGTGGCTGCATGACTTCCTGTCCCGCGCCGCCTATTTTCATCAGGGAGACATTGATAATGCCCGATGACGGTCTTGGGACGCGGTAACATAATGCCCAATACAATTTATGGGCTTCACGCGAGCGCAAGGACTCGCCAAGGGCTGCTGCTGATTTCCTGTGTTTGGCCAGCAGCAAAATACCGCTGGTATCCTTGTCAAGGCGGTGTACCAACCTGGGACGCTCGCCCTCCCCGCCTTCAGGGCGCAAGCCATCCAGCAACCCGTCAACATGGCGGCGGGTCTTACTGCCGCCCTGCACAGCCAGGCCGTGCGGCTTGTTGAGGGCAATAACATCATCATCCTCATAAATCACGAGGGAACGGATAAAAGCCATATCTTTGGCATTGGGCATGTGCGGCCTGGGCTTTTCCCTGTCCTGCCCCTCATTTTCGCTCTGGGCGGCAAAATCATGGGGCGGCACACGGATCACCTGGCCTTCCGCAACCCTGTCCTTACCTGTGGTTTTGCTGCCATCAAGCCTGACCTGCTTCTTGCGCAGCATCTTTTGCAGCTGGCCATGACTTATCGCTGGATAATGGGTCTTGAACCACCTGTCCAACCTCATGCCATCATCCGCAGTCTTTACTTCTACCAGCTTCACACCAGACATTTTTTTACTCACATTTTTATCAAAAGAATCAGGACACCAGCAACGTGCGAACCATCCACAATCCTGCAAACAGGGCTGAAACAGACAGGATCACAGAGCTGCCCATATAAAGCGCGGACAGGGCAAACTGCTTTTTCTCAATCATCAAGGCAGCATCAAGCGAAAAGGTTGAGAAGGTGGTAAAGCCGCCCAGCAATCCAGTCGTCAAAAAAATCTTTGTCTCAGGCGAAAGCTGGTAACGCTGTGCCAACAGCTCAACCAATGCGCCCATGGCAAAAGAACCAACAATATTGACAAACAGGGTGCCATAAGGAAAGCCCAGCCCCAGTATCCTGGTTAGATATTGCACAGACAACAGCCGCAGGGAAGCCCCGACAGCCCCGCCCATTGCAACAAACAATAATGTTTTCATTTCAAAACCTCTAGGCCTTGCTCCTTACCTGCATCATCCTTACCAACTTCAGAACCAGAATAATGATCAGGATACTGTGCTGGAACAGGTCAAAAATATCTATTGGTTTGGAAAGTGTCCCGTCCATCAACATCCCAATCTTTTCCACCAGATGCGGCATCGGTTTAAAGGGAGCCAACCCCAGAAAAATGGCCATCACAGCCAAAGGAAGAAGAGGTATCTTGTCAAGTAACTGCATTATGTCTGATCCTTTTGGGTCTTGTTTTGTCTGTCCTTGCGTAACTTATCCCAGAAGTCGAGGCGTTTGGCAATATCGCGTTCAAAGCCGCGCATGACTGGACTGTAAAATTCTTGTCTTGAAATCCCTTCAGGAAAATAGTCCTGTCCTGAAAAGCCATGTTCAGCGTCATGGTCATATTGGTAACCGCTGCCATAACCCTGCTGTTTCATCAGTGATGTGACCCCGTTGACAATATGGTTTGGTGGGGGCAGCGACCCAGTTGACTTTGCAAAACCCATTGACTGCTTAAAGGCGGTATAGAGCGCATTGGACTTGGGGGCGGTTGCCAGGTAAACCGTAGCCTGCGCCAAAGCCAGTTCCCCTTCAGGTGACCCCAAAAACTCATATGCGTCCTTGGCTGCATTGGCCTGTACCAGTGCCTGGGGATCAGCCAGGCCAATATCCTCAACCGCCATCCGCACCAGGCGGCGGCCAAGATAACGTGGGTCTTCACCGCCCTCAAGCATACGTGCCAGCCAGTACAGGGCAGCCTGCGGATCAGAACCACGCACTGATTTATGAAGTGCGCTGACAAGATTGTAATGTCCCTCACCTGAACGGTCATAAAGCGGGGCGCGCCGTTGCAGATAGTCCCCCAACCCTTCGCTGTCCAGCGCATCCATTCCGGCCTTTTGCGACAACAGTTCCCCGCACAAGTTCAGGATCACCCGGCCATCCCCATCAGCCATTTCAGTCAGTGTTATTCTGGCTCTGTCCGTCAGGGGCAATGTCTGCCCTCTTATCTTTTCCGAGCGTGCCATCAGGGTAAAAAGAGCATCCTGATCCAGCCTGTTAAACACCAGGACTGAGGCACGGGACAATAGCGCGTTATTTAGCTCAAAGGAAGGGTTTTCTGTAGTCGCCCCAATCAAGATAATGGTGCCGTCTTCCATAAGCGGCAAGAAACTGTCCTGCTGGGACTTGTTGAAGCGGTGGATCTCATCGACAAACAATAGTGTTGGCAAGCCGTCTGCATAACGGATTTTCGCTGTGCCAAAAACCTTGCGCAGATCCTGGACTCCTGAAAAGATAGCAGAAATCTGTTCAAAATGCAGGTTGGTCTCATCGGCCATCAGGCGGGCAACGGTAGTCTTCCCTGTGCCTGGCGGCCCCCAAAAAATCACAGAACTGAGCTGCCCTTCTTGAAGCAGACGGGTCAGTTTACCGTCTTCATCAAGCAAATGATCCTGTCCGACAACCGCAGACAATGTATCTGGGCGTAACAGGTCAGCCAGCGGACGTGGGGTATTCTGACCACCCCCTGACACATCAAATAAAGAAGGGGCTGACTTATCCATTGCTATCGAACTCCCTCACCCAATCATTTCCTGACAACCCGACTATCTCCCGACAACAAAGTCAATTTCCTGGTTGTCGCGTAATATCGTTATGCGCCAGGCTCTTGGCCTAAAACGGATAACCTTTTTCAGGGTCTTGATAGAATTGATGACATTCCTGTTGATGGCCAGGATAATATCACCTTTTTTCAGGCCAACACGAACCGCAGTACTTCTTGAACGGATTTTAGTGATGACCACTCCCTCAATGATGGACATGGACAGCTCTTCTGCCAGTGCTGGGGACAGGTTTGAGACTTCTGCTCCCCTGAAGGGATGGCTGCCTCGGATATATTGGGAATTTCGGGGCGGAACTTCCGGGGCAGGCAAAAGCCTGACCTTGCGCTGAATTTTTCGCCTGCCGCGCAAAATATCCATTTTTACATATCCACTGACACCCCTTGTTGAATAATGATAGCTAAAAGTCTGGGGGTTGGTAACGCTATGGCCATCAATGGCCAAGATGATATCTCCTGCCCGCAAACCTGCACTAGAAGCTGGGCTGCCCTGAAACACTTCTGCCAACAAAACCCCACTGGGTTGTGACATACCCAGTGACTGGGCAATTTCCTGGGTGACATTCTGAAGACCCGCTCCCAGCCAAGGCCTTTTGACAACAGAACCTGTCCGCGAAGAGTTAACCACAAGCTTCACAGTGTTTGAGGGAATCGCAAACCCGATACCAAGTGACCCACCGCTTTTTGAAAAGATCGCAGTGTTAATGCCAATCAGCTTGCCATCAATGTCAACCAGTGCGCCGCCAGAATTGCCTGGGTTAATGGCTGCATCAGTTTGGATAAAGGACTGGTAGTCCGAGACACCGACTTGTGTACGTGCCAATGCAGAGATAATACCGCTAGTCACTGTTTGCCCGACCCCAAACGGGTTGCCAATCGCCAAAACAAGATCCCCAACTTCCAAATCATCAGAATCGGCGATGTCCAGGAATGGAAACCTCTCTCCTCCTGAAACAATACGTAAAATCGCAAGATCCGTCTTCTTGTCAACCAGCACAAGCCGTGCCTCATACTCACGCTTGTCGGCAAAGGCTATCTTGATCTCACCCTTCTTGCCATCCTTGATGACATGATGATTGGTTACAACCAAACCGCCAGAGCTGACAATAACGCCAGAACCCAGAGAATTTTCACGCCTTTTTTGCGGAACACCGAACGCATCTCCCAAAAAGCGTTCAAAAAACTGCTCACTGTAACGTGACCTTTTTTCCTTCCGGTGTCTGATATAGACATTAACCACAGCCGGTGCTGTCTTTTTCACCACTGGGGCAAAGGACTGGGTAATCCCCAGGCGGCTTTCAGGGACAATGCGCTTACGCGCCTCACTTTTTATTTCACCCTGAAACAAGAAAGCCAGGGACAGCATTAAAAAAAGGGATGATATAATCAAAATTCGAGACATTTAGATCCAATTCCTGTCCTGGCAGGTTACACAATGCACACTGGTGATTTCAATAAAGGATAGACCAAGCTTATAGCACATCCTCCCACCTGCGAAAATAATGTTTTGAGAAAAATGGTAGTGAACTGTGTTACCCAGCAGTTATTCTTGTCGCTCAAAATAACCATAAAAAAACAGGCCTGCCAGAAACCCGCCTATATGCGCTTCCCATGCAATCTGGGCTGTGCCGCCATTCAGGGATATTATGCCACTGCCCTCCAGATAATTCATGGCCATCACAACAACAATCAGAAAGAGCGCATTCCTGTTCCTGAATGTTTCCGCGACTGAAAATACTTTTGTATCACTTATCCAGTTGTCTGAACGCTGCTTGTCCTTGTCAACAGGGCTGAACATGAACCTGGTGACTGCCCCCATCAAGCCCGCCACAAAAGCTGAAGCCCCGATAACAGGAATGTAGTCCCCCCAATGCATTACCATAAATGCGAAGGCTCCCGCAAAGCTTGTCAGCAGGAAGAAAAAGATAAAACTTTTTGTAGAAATCCTGCGAGCCACAGCACTACCAAAAATCACCAGCCACAAAGAATTAAAAAGGATGTGCTGCCAGTTACCATGCAAAAAATTATAACTGAACCAGCTATATATCAAAGCCAGCTGTCCGCCTGGCAGTTGGCTCATATCCCCGTCACTGAAACGCGCAGGAATAAAGGCCGCAAATGCGACCCACCAGTTATCAGTCCGCTCAGGGAGAAAACCGCGCAGAAGGTGAATCAGGGCAAATGATACAATTAGGAAAGTAATGATGGCAGGTAAGTTCAGTATTGGGGGATTACCCTGCTCGACAGGCTGTTCTTCCTGTTCTTCCCAGGGATTCATATGTTTCCCGGCCTCACCACTTTCTTTTTCACCCATAAGACCCTGCCCCTGCCATCTCAATTCTTCCACTGAAAACACATCTATACCATATAGTTCCGCCCTGCAAACCAGAAGCCATGACGAAGCCCCTGAAACACTTTTTTTGTGCGTTTTTATACTCCTAAGACATGAAAACCTATATTTTTAGGGCGCACTCATCCTGTTCAAGAATTTTAACACCTTTATGGGATATAATTCTAAAATTATCTGTAACCTGGCTGCAAAAATCTTGCCATTTTCGGG
>JAJRRF010000279.1 GCA_024279735.1 Alphaproteobacteria bacterium | reverse complement strand
GAAGTGGAATATATTCTTTTAGGCTTCCTTGCAGGGCATTGATCAAGTGTTTCATAAGGTTTCCTCATTATGTCGTGAAACAAATCAGAAAATCTTAACGCTTTTTCAATGTCTTATGCAAATTAGTCGTGTACTATGAACTTGTGCAATAATCCCACTGGTCAAGGTTACAATATCTCCTGAGACAGACATCACAGCATTGCTGCCATCCGCCTTCCACCTGTCATAACCATAAACCCCGTTTGCCAAAGTTCCTCCTGCAAATCCACGCTGTTTTACCTGAAATGATCCGTTGATAAAAAGGTTGGGGTTGCTGCCACCGCCTCCGCCAAAGGTAGTATTGGGAAAAGTCGCACCCCCTGTCGCCTTGTCAATAATGAGGGCCTCTTTCCAGGTGCTTCCGTCCACTGATACCTTGAAATGGAAATCATCATCCCCTGTAAGACCCATTTCAGCATGGCCTGAAAAATCATCCTGAAAAACCAGGGAGGCCGTATCCCCCACAGCAGCCTTGTTGACTTTGATCCTGTGACTATCACCTTCATGGGTAAACAGGCTGTTACTGGAACTGACAGCCAGCCTGTTTGCTGTATCCGCTGTTATATTGACACCGACAAGGGCTGCTGGGTTGACAGGGGCTGTCGATCCGCCGCCGCCGGAAACCTCGGCCCAGCCTGTCCCGTTCCAGACACAAAGCTTGTCTTCATCAAAAACCCAACACCGCCAGCCTGTTTTGGGAGGATAAAAATACCAGCCATTATCTTGCCAGGATGCAATCTGCCCCTGCTTTCCTGACCAGTCCCCTGATGGGGTGTCAGCAATAATGTAGCTCTCGCCATTACCATTTGTTGTTGGGGGCTGGTTCAGGTCACGGCTTATCACATTGAGCTGGACAAGAGTATCAAGATCCCTGATAGCCTCATTATGAGTGACATGTTTTTGTGCCTGTGCTGCTGCCATATAGGGTAGGTTCAGCTTAACTGTATTCATTTTGTCTTTCCTCAATATTTTGACAGGGCTATCATTGGGTCATTGTTGGCCTGCCTGCCATTATTGCCTGGCTGGCTATGTCAGGGGATAAGGAAAGGGCTAGCCTTTATTGATAAGGTTTTCGATAAAGGACTGAATGTGCTGAATGTCTGGCAGGGTGGCGTGTTGGTGTAGTTTTTGGCCGCCCAACTTTTTTTGGATGATGGCCGGTATGACGGTAATATCTTTTTCAATAACCAGCAGGTCAGGGGCAACCCGTTTTTGGTAAAGTTGCCTGGCATAAGCCTCGGTTGCAAGTGTAGGGATACCCATGGCACCGGCTTCAAGCGTAACCGCAGAAAAACGTGTCAGGTGCAGGCTGGTGCGTTGCAGCAAGAGTGGCAAGATAGAGCGGGTGGCAAGGGTACTTTCAGCATTCCCCTTGAGAGCCACAGCAGAAAGGGTCTCCTTGTTCAGGTCTGCCCCATGCCGCCTAATCCAGAACAACATATCCGGAAGACCTTGCATTATTGGGGCTAGCCAGCTGGCATTATCGCCGGGCTGGAGCGAGACCAATATTTCAGTATGGCAGCCAGTTTGGTCAGCATGGCTGTCCAGGGCATGTCTCTGCTGCCGGATGAGTTTGGCCAAAGCCTTTTGGGGCGGCAATCCTGCTATATCCAGTTTAGCAACGACTGCGGGCAAGTGTAGTCCAATAGGGCCAACAGGCAAAATGGCCTTGTCATCTTTAGGGTTACCCTTTATTTCCAGAGCCCATGAGACCAGCGCATCCGGGGCTGTGTTAAAGCTGGAAAAATGGGGGGTTTGTCCTGGTGCTGTCACAGCACTGCTGCTTTCTGCACCATGATGCACCTCAAGGACAGGAATACCCTTGTCATGTGCCGCCGCTGTCAGGCCGGCCGTGGTTGCAAAGCCTGCATTGAGCAGAACCATAAGGACAGGTTGGCCAGCCTGCTGAAAGACCTTGTCATATTGCCCCTTTGTTGACAGCATAATATTGGCCTGGCGTGCGAGCCAAATCTCAAGGAAGTTCTGGGAAAACCCCAGACAAACCGCAGCCGCTTTGCACCATGCCCGAAAGCCTGGCAAGCGGCGTATCTTTTGGCGGGTTCCAGGTCGCCAGGCCTGTTTATAGGCGAGTTCCTGCAAGGCAGCCATGCCACGGGCTGGCGGGTTCAGTGCTTGGTTCAATCGTTCGTCTGTCTGTACCATATCCTCAAACCAGGTCACACTTTGGTATCCAGCCTGTTGCATAATCGTTGCGGGTACATCTAACGGGGCAGAGATGAACAAGTCTCCAAGCATTCTGGCCTGGACCTGGCTTGCAACATATAAGATATGGTTATCCAAAGAATCAATCGGGACAAGGGCTGTTTGACGTTGTGCCAACCTATGGCGTATTCTGGAAACCACAAAAAAATCAAGTAAAACTCCCGCTTGCCAGAGAGGGTTTCCAACAGTAATTGCGCCTCCTTTTTTTTTCTGGCCAATATCGGCCAGCACCGCTAGGCTAAGGAGGCAGGTGGACAATAGAGGCCAGAAATCCAGGTCATCCAGCTGCCATGATACCGCTTTCTTTTTATGTCTTTCTGTTGCCAGAAATTGCTCAATCTGTATGACCCGCCCTCTCTTTTGGGGCTTTGTGTCTTTTGGTTTTGTCATGCCCTGTTCCCATTTTATAACTGATATTTGGTTGAGAGCCTGACCATATATCATATCATATGATAAAGTTCTGTTTGAATGTTTTTCAGAGGCCAGTACTGAGAAAAATGACGGGTCATACCTGATTTTTTGTCCTTTTGCGACAAGGGTGGATCAAGTAACAACAAGTCAGCCGAGTCTGGCCGGTTAAAAAAAATATAGCCAGGGACAAAATCTATTGATGGCGGCCATCCTGTTATAGTGCCAGGAGGCGGCTGTACACAGTCCAGAGGTATCAGGACAGGGCCGGTTTCAACCTGATACTGGCTTTTCCCCTTACTGGCCTGGCAGTTAATGTGATTGATCGGAAATTCAAGCCGCCATGCCTGTTTTTTGATACCCTGAAGGGTGATACAGGCATAAATTGGCCAGGATGCATCGACTTTGCCAATTGTCAGTCCAGACAGGGAAAACGGCGCAACGGCCATTTGTGGCAAGGATAATACAAGACTCTGGAAATGTCGGCTATTGAGGTCTGCACTATCCTCAATGCCGGAACTGGACGCAGCATTCCGGTAGATGATGTGATGCCGTATTCCGGCTGCAAACCGGTAGCTATAGGCTGACTCCAAAGGCAATTTACCTGTGCCGTAAACATCCCCGGCCATGACCATTGGTGCCAGGGCAAAATGCCTTTCGCCTTGTCCCGGCTGTTGGGACTGCCCTGTTTTTGAAGATAGCCTTGTGCAGGTGGCATCAATCTGCCAGCGTCCATGACTGCCCTGGAGTGTCTGCCACATTATCGCAGCACGGCTAAAGTCGGTTATCATTTTTTGGGAGGAGCTGGACATAAAATATCTTTATAACAGGCTAGAAAATTTAGGTTGTTTTTTGGTCTTGTGCAAATTTCTTCTTTAGTATCTGATGTTACGAAAATTTCAAACAATCGTGCACAAACTTTCTTCTCAGATGAAAATACGAAGCGAAAGCGAAGTCAAAGGGCAACGCCCGCCGCGTATTAGGGCGAAAAGGCTGCGTGCCTTTGGAACGCTTAACATGAGTTAGTATTTTAATATAATTCGTAACTCCCCAGCTTCTTTTCACGCCTTACAAAATTTCTTATTTTTCGCCCCTTCAACAGTGAAACGCAACACTCAGCCTGCGTCGCTTTGAGAAGACCTCATGTGGTGTCTTGTAGTCCAGGATTTTTCTTGGCCTGTGGTTGATCTTGCGCTCGACCTCCTGAACCTGCTCATGAGACAGTT
>JAJRRF010000278.1 GCA_024279735.1 Alphaproteobacteria bacterium | reverse complement strand
ATGGGCTTGATAAATTACGGCAATTGCTCATGCACCAAAAAGATGAAGCAATCCGCCTGCTTAAAAAGTTCCTAGCCCCACAAACGAAAAAACAGCCCGTCCAAAAGGCTTTAGCCTGAAGAGAGTCGTGTACTATGATGGTTTTCAAACCTTTTGGCCAACGTACTGCCCAATAATTCATCATAAACCTCAAGGGTTTGCGACTGCATCTGGGATACAGGAAATTTTCCCAAGACATATGCCCTGGCACGCAGACCAATTTGCTTCTGCTCATCCGTTCCCATTTCCAGTATTGTTTCCAGCATATCAGCCAGGCCATCCACATCCCCTGCCTCAACCAGCCATCCCGTAATGTCTTCTTTTTTGGCCTCAGGTTCTGTAAGGCAAGTTTCGCGGGGTGCTCCCAGCCTGGTGGCTATGATAGGGCATTCCATCGCCTGGGCTTCAGCACCAGTACGTCCAAAGGTTTCCGGCACAATGGATGTGCTCATCGACACTGTCGCAACACCGTAAGCCACTGCCATATCACCAACATGCCCGACCAGCCGAAAATTTAGTCCCAGTCCATAGTCCTCAATCTTTTGTCTCAGCTCCGCCACATAACTTTCCCGCCCCTGATCACCGCCAGCAAATACAAATACATGGTTTTTGAGAAGCCCCTTGTCTTTCAGCACCTTTGCAGCCCCAATCACGACCAAGTGACCTTTTATCGGGCTGAGCCGGGCAGCCAGCAACATTATTTTCTGGTTCGTCTCAATATCCCATTTTTGCAGCAATTCCTTTTTGTCTTGGACTGAAACCAGCACAGAATCATATTTTTCAAAGTCAATACCACGATAAATTGTTCTGACCTGATCCCTGGACAAACCATAACGCTGACACACCAAATCCCTGACATAGTGGGAGTTGGCGATTGTCAGCTTGCCTCGAACCATCACGCGGTTATACCAACGCTTAATACTGTTTGTTTCCCCGTAAGCACCATGATAGGTTGCCAGATAAGGGATATTTGTTTTTTTTGCCGCCAGCCAGGCACTCCAGGCAGGAGCCCGGCTTCTGGCATGGACAAGCGATACATTATATTGCCTGATAATCTTTGCCAGAACCCATATATTCCTGATAATCCTGAGCGGGTTTTTACTGGCAACATCAATAGCAATGTAACGTGCACCCGTCTTCTCCAGTTTAGGGATCATCTCCCCCGACTTTGCCACTACAATTGCCGTGCCGCCCGAAAGCTGCACAGCCCCAGCCATTTCAAGGGCTGACAATTCAGCTCCGCCCGTGGTCAGTTCAGGCACAACTTGTAATATAACAGGTTCAGTCATGTGTTATTTTTCTCTTGTCCTCATTTGTTACCTCTATATACCAGGATAAAAGAAAATTAGGGAGAAATAAATGTCTGGCACAGTTAACAGCACGATAGAGCTTGGGGCAAAAGACAATAAGAGGCTCATTGCCTATCAACAGTCTGGCAAGCAGTCCAGCGATGGCAAGCCTGCCATTTTTTGGCTGAATGGTTTTCGTTCCAACATGAGCAGCCAGAAAGCAACCCAGGTGCAACAATGGGCAAAGCAGAACCAGTTGGCCATGACATGCTTCGACTATTCAGGACATGGCGAATCCTCTGGCGATTTTAAGGATGGCACTATCGGGCAGTGGCTGGAGGAAGCCCAACACCTGTTTGACACCCTCACCAAGGGGCCGCAAATACTGGTTGGCTCATCAATGGGCGGCTGGATGGCTCTGTTATTGCTGCAAAGCTACCTAAAGTCGCTGAAGGAAGGCGAGACCAGCAGAATTTCGGGGATCGCCCTGATTGCCCCTGCCTTCAACATGACCCATGACCTGATATGGAAGCGGATGGATGATGAAATACGCGCCATCATTGAAAAGGATGGTTTCTGGATGAAGCCCGCCAGTAAGGATGAGGCCGAATTTCCCATTACACAGCACTTTATCCGTGAAGGCGAATACCACCAGATCAATGCAGTGTTCAGGTCACATTGTCCTGTACGCATCATTCAGGGTATGCAGGATGAGATTGTCCCCTGGCAGCACAGCATGAAACTGATGCGCCACATTGATGAAGATGACATGGACTATCTGTTGGTCAAGGATGCAGGACACCGCCTGTCACGGCCAGAGGACATTAAACGCCTGATCCAGCTTATTAAGGAAATGGTTTGATGTTCATGATTTTGAATATCTTGGTTGGCTGGTTGGGGTGGCAGGGATCGAACCTGCGCATGACGGGATCAAAACCCGTTGCCTTACCACTTGGCTACACCCCATCACTATGACTTATGCCAAAAGCGTATCTGCCAGGCTGCACCGTAACGTCTCACCCGCTATTGTGCAATCATAATTTATAAACATTCCCACTTTTTTTACAGCCATCCTGCAAAGGCTATATACCAGCCCTGTTTTTAGCGATAGTTCCCAAGAGATACTCCAATATGGTTGGCGTAGCACCAGACATCTTCTCAACTTCTCTCATAGCACGATCTTTCATGGCAACCTGCCTGTCTTCATCTATCCATAACCTTTCAGTCTCTTCTGCAAGACTGGCTGCATCGTTGACCTCAACAGCAGCACCCGCTGCCAATAACGGAATATACTGGTTTTGGTTATGGTAATGAGGCCCGGTCAGCACCACACACCCCAGCCTGACAGCCTCAATCGGGTTCTGGCCGCCCCTTGACACCAGGGAGCCGCCGATAAAGGCCACAGGCGCAACACTATAGAACAGGCCAAGCTCCCCAATGGTATCCGCAATATAAATATCAGTTCCCTGCCCCGGCTGCTGTTTCAGGGATCTTTGTGCTATCGACAGCCCCTTTTCAGCAACCATCGCTGCGATGGCCGCGCCCCTTTCTGGGTGACGCGGCACAATAATGGTCAAGATATCAGGAAAAGTCTTCCTTAGCAGGATATGGGCATCGGCCATGGCAGCGTCTTCCCCATCATGGGTGCTTGCTGCAAGAAAAATTTTCCGTTGCCCTACCGCCCTTTGCAGCACTGCAAGTTTGTCTATATCCACTGGCGGCGGCGGTGCATCCAGCTTCATATTACCAACTGCCCTAATATGTTTTGCCCCCAGCCTATGATACCAAAGGGCCAGCTGTTCATTTTGGGCAAACACCATATCAAAACGGCCAAACAGGTTTTGCGCCATATGCTCCTTGCTGCGCCATTTCTTAAAGGATTTCTTGGACATGATGCCATTGACCAGAATCAGCGGCTTTTTGCTTTCTGATGCTCCCAACAACAGGTTAGGCCAGATTTCAGATTCCACAAAAATAGCCATATCTGGCTGCCAATGATCCATGAATTTTTTGACAAAAGCAGGGGCATCCAACGGCACAAACTGGTGGATCGCCCCTTCAGGCAACCTTTTTGCAGCCAGACTGGCCGATGTTACTGTCATGGTCGTCAGCAATATATTGAGCGATGGGTCATGCTTCACCAGGTCATGGATCAGTGGCAAGACGGCATTGGTCTCGCCCACACTGGCAGAATGAAACCAGACCAGGAAACCCCCAGAACGGGGAACTGCCGTTACCCCATAGCGTTCTGATAAGCGGTCGGGATTCTCCTTGCCCCTCTTCATCCTGCGAGACAGGATGAGCGGCACAACTGGCCGCGCCAGTGTCATCAAGGCAGCATATGCCTTCAGGCCCAGGCCAGGAGTCCCGACCTTGCGCTTGGCCAGGGGCGTGGCTGACAGGGCATTTGCCCCAGCCAACTGATAGGCCCTTTCTGTAATGCGGGTCATGTCCTGTTCCAGGCCGAGGCGATACGCTTCAAGGACTGCTCCCCTGGCAGACTTTGGAATAACCAGCCTTTCCCCCATCACAACAGCCTGATGGGTAAAAGGCATGTTGATGGTAAAGCGGCTCCAGCTTTTTGCAGACTTGTAACGTCTGGTAGCAATGGCAACAGGTATAATTGGCTTGCCTGACAACTTGGCCATCATGATCACCCCCAGCCCCACCTGACGGGCAGGGCCTGGCGGTACATCTGCCGTCAGCACCACACTAATATCATTCTTCAGGGCTTTCAGGGCAGCCATCAGGGCAGCCTTACCGCCTTTATCAACCTTTTTATGACCCGCACCAGCCCCCAATATTATGCCAGCCCCCAGCTGTTCCATCACCTGACCAATCAGCTGTGCATCCCCATGCCTGGCCACCAGGACACGGGCATCAATGTTTTCAGGACGCAAAAGTGGGGACAAGATAAACTGGCCATGCCAGACCGCGAGAATAAGGGGGTGCTGCTGCTCCAATATATCCTGTAAATTTTCCGGCTCGAAGGTAATCCTGTTGCTGCGCCAGACAAAACGGATATAGCGCGCAATCAGGACTGCACCCCATGATACCTTGCGCTTCTTTGTTTTTTTGTCAGACATCTTGGGACACTTTCTTGTGCTGTGAAGTTCAGCAGACTAGCCCACCGCCTTGCCGGTCATGTGAAGCTGCTTATAATAACCATCCCTGTCCATAAGTGCCTTATGGCTTCCCTGCTCTATCACTCTGCCATCAGAAATCACACAAATAATATCAGCCTGCTCAATTGTTGACAGCCTGTGGGCAATCATCAGGACAGTCCGCCCCTCCCTCAAGTGATCCAGGGCATGTTGAACAATGGCTTCAGATTTTGTATCCAGCGCACTTGTCGGCTCATCAAGAAGCAAAAATGGCGCATCCTTTAAAAAGGCACGGGCAATGGCTATGCGTTGGCGTTCCCCGCCAGAAAGGTTGTTTCCTGCCTCACCAACAATTGTGTCATACCCCCTGGGCAATGCCTCTATAAACTTGTCAGCAGCAGCCTCTTTGGCAGCCTGCCTGACCTGCCCTTCACTGGCATCAGGGTTACCATATAAAATATTTGCACGGACTGTATCATCAAACAAAATAGGATCCTGGGTCACCAGGGCAATTGAGTCCCGCAAACTTTTAAGGGTCACCTGCGATATATCCTGTCCATCTATCAAGACCTTGCCCGACTGGGGGTCAAAGAACCGCAACACCAGGTTAAAGACTGTACTCTTGCCAGCACCTGAAGGACCAACCAAAGCAACAGTTTTCCCCTTGGGTATGTCCAGGCTAAAATCCCTAAAAATAGCGACCCCAACCTTATAGCCAAAAGTCACCTTATCAAAAGTAATCGTATTGTTTACAACTTTAAGCGTGCCTGCTTCTTTTATTTCCAGCAAGGTTTGGGGCTTGTCTATGATACCATAGACCCTGCTGGCTGCGGCTACGCCTTCCTGCATGACAGTCTGTAATGTCGCCAGGCTTTTTAAGGGCTGGTACATCAGCATGGTCGCAGAGGCAAAACCAATGAAATCCCCAAGGGTCATGTTGCCTGAAACACCTTCCATACTTGAAATATAGATCACCAGGGCAAAACCAAGCCCAGCCAGCATCTCGACAATAGGCCCTGATATGGCTTTTGCCCGTTCACCGCGCATGGTAAATTCCATTGTGCGGTTAATCACCTTTGAAGCACGCCTTATTTCCTGCTGCTCCTGGTTATAGGCTCGGACGATACGGGTGCCACGTAAAATTTGGGAAATCAGTTTTGCCAAGTCTCCTGTTTCCTGCAATGACTTCGTGGTGGAACGGTGCATATTCCGTTTTTGTTTGGTCATCATAAACAAGCCTGCTGGCAAGAAAATCATAATGATCAGTGCCATTTTCCAGTCCAGCCAAAACATATAACCAAACAGGACAACAACTTTACCAAAACTCTCAACCAGGGCAACCATGGTTCGGCTGGCCATGTTCCGTACCATATTCACATCATTCAAAAACCCTGCCAGAAAACGTCCTGAATGGACATTCTCAATCCATGACAGGTCAGCTGTTGCCAGGCGTTCAAACATCTTGATCCGAATATCTGCAATAAATTTAAGCCCCAGATAGCTGATCGCCACCTTTGAGCCAAATTCTGACAGAGCCTTAAGCAGTGTTACCGCCACAACGCCAGCCGTCAAATACGGAATCAACGCAGCATTTTTGGCTGTGAAAATTTCATCCGCAGCCATTTTAAGGAAGTAGGGAATGGCACCCGTTGTCATCGCTGCAAACATCATGGCAAGGGTGGACAGAACCAGAACCATTTTATGGGGGCGTAAATGATCATTAAAGATACGGAGGGCGATTTCTTTGGTGGTATAATTGACCTGTAAAACATCATCGTCACGCACCACATCCTGTGCTTCACGAAAGACTGTTTCACTATGCCCGGCAGAATTTTTGGATTTTTTGCTATCAGGATTTGTCTTGTCCTGAGCTATCTGACCTTTAGTTACCATAATTTCCCGAACAATCCTGAAAGACATTTCTCCTTCCTGCTACGAAAGAGATAACATTTATAAAAAAGCAGAAATCCATATTTCCCTGTAAAAAACAGGCTTCCCTTAATGGCCTTCAATAACAAGTATATCATGTTATTTTTCAAAAAATTAACTTACTGTTCAGTATAATTAAAATATGTCGGCATTATAACTAGCCCTTTACCCCATCAGGCTCCAACAACTTATGCATATGGACGATAAAATAACGCATATGGGCATTATCAACACT
The DNA here is from genome assembly GCA_024279735.1 of Alphaproteobacteria bacterium. Lineage (GTDB taxonomy): Bacteria > Pseudomonadota > Alphaproteobacteria > Rhizobiales > JAJRRF01 > JAJRRF01. The sequence goes on along the minus strand of JAJRRF010000278.1, from coordinate 2,179 downwards.
GGATTGGGCAGCTTGCTTCCAGGCATCGTAGGCTGTGGCATAATCAGGAAAAATCCCGACAACATCCAAGCCGTCCAGATCCCTAAAAGTTACACTGTCCAGTTCAGTCAACTCACCGCCAAAGACAAGATGTAACAACTGTTTCGGTATCTGTTCTGTTGCTGGCATAAAATATTCCTTCACAATAACAATTTGGTCAACTAAGTGTTGCCACCCAGCACCGAACCCAAAATCTTCCTCTTGAACATGACAGAATGAACACCTTACAGAATGAACACCTTCTCCTGTCAAAATCCTGCTTACCTTTAGGTTGGGCACAATCCAATGTAAACCCATTACCACACACGACAGACAAAAAAATCATCCTACATTGGCGCAAACAAACAAGACTTCAGCCACGAGAGCAAGGGCGACTAGCAATCCAAAGTCCCTGTTTGACTTGAACCGCTTCAGGCAATCATCTGCATCATCAATATCCAGCCCCCATATCTGCCATAGTAAATGAACCCCGGCCACAGCCATCCCTATAAAAAAAACCAGGCCTGCCCCAACAAGGTAACCTGCCAGCACAAACAACAATAAGGCAACACTATAGAAAATAACAAGCCAGCCCTGTGTCTGCTGTCCAAAATTCAAAGCCGTTGACTTCAGCCCCAGCAACGCATCATCCTCAACGTCCTGGTGGGCATAGATGGTATCATACCCAATAATCCACATAACTGTGCCCAGATAGAGCAGTACAGGTGCAAGGGAAAGTTCCCCCTTGATGACCGCCCAACCCATCAGGGCTCCCCAGGCAAAGGCTGCCCCAAGCACTGCTTGCGGCCAATTGGTAACACGTTTCATAAAGGGATAGACCAACACAACCAGTATTGAGGAGATACCCAGCAAGATGGCAAAACTATTGAACTGTAACAGTACAAACAACCCAGCAAGACACTGCAAAACCAGAAAGAGTATAGCCTGCCCCTTGCTGACCTGTCCACTGGGAATAGGTCTTGAACGTGTCCGTGCCACCCTGGCATCTATGTCCGCGTCCACAATATCATTATAGGTACATCCTGCCCCACGCATGGTAACAGAACCCACCCCAAACAAGCTGACAAGCCATAGCATAATCAGCAATGTCGGTTGCCAGGCATCAACATCCAGTAACGCCCTGTCTGAAACCAGTGCCAACAGGAGAGACCACAGGCACGGCAAAAACAACAGCCATGACCCTATCGGCCGGTCTGCCCTGGCCAGCCTTAGATATGGACGCAGGGCTGCCGGGGCATAATGGTCAACCCAGTTTCCCCTGTCAGCATCACTCACTTTGCCAATAGATTTTTCCTTACCCATCAAGTGTCCCGTCCCATAACTTCCTCCTGCTCCTTAAATATTCCCTAATATTAATAATTAAGAACAAATCTTATTCGTTAATCCAGAACGGGCAACTAGCCTCATATTATTCAGGACAAAATAACAATAGTTACAAGGACATACAAGGCCTCTATGCAGCAACCAGAACTGTTTTTGATTTTTAGGGACTACATCCCCCGCAAACACTGGGGAAAAGTCCAGTCACTTGCAAGACAAGATAATGTTACCGTTTTCCAAACACTGCTCAATTGTGGCCTTATCAGCGAAACAAAACTACTGACAGCCCTATCATGCCATTTTGGGACAAGGCTGTATCAGGGCGAAGGCCTGACTGCACAAAAGGGTCTGGACTCCCAGCTTGAGAAAATTATCTTACAGGAACATCATGTTACCGCTTCTTTCATCCTTCCAAATCAAAAGGATAGCAGCCGCTTCCTGCTCATCAGCACTGCATTCCTTACATTATCACAACTGAGAATGCTCATTCAGACATCCAAGTTATCGCACCAGACTTGTATCCTGACAGACAGGGACAGCTTCAGGGCTGCCCTCGAAAACCGTTACCAGGATCACTTTACCGACCAGGCGGTCAATGGGCTTAACAACAGGTTCAACAATGCCAGTGCCTGTACCCTGGAAGCCCCAATCCTGTCACGAAAGAAAAAAGCCACAGGAACAGCAGGGCAATTGCACGAAATTTTATGATTTTATAAATTCAGCTCCAAAATATTAAATTGAAACGGCAATTAGGGCGTTATTTTTTGTTTTTTTGAGTGGATAGTGTTTTGGTTCAAATTTTTAGCCTCACTTTAGAATT
>JAJRRF010000277.1 GCA_024279735.1 Alphaproteobacteria bacterium | reverse complement strand
TCCAGAACAGTTGTTACAATGTCCATGAGTTCCTCCGTTTTGAAGGATTGATGTCGTTTACAACACCATCTTCCCACAAATTGAGGGCTCACTTATTTTTTTGTTGGGTGAAAACTGTCCGAACTATTGTCAATGTCTTATGCAAATTAGTCGTGTACTATGGTGCATAGTGCAAGAAAATTGAATCAATTTGCAGGTTAAGATATGCGCCATTAAAAGGCTAGGGCAAGGTCGGTTGACCACAAACTTGCTTGCAAGTTGCACTAGTCATCATCTTCAGGTTTCATGGCGTAATATTTGACCAGAGCCTTGATCTCGTCCTTGGTGATGGTCTTGGCAATAAAACGCATCCGCTCATAATGGTCATTGGCACGTTCGCCGTCACGGAAGGCTTCCATTGTGGACTGGAGATAATCCAGTTGCTGTCCTGCCAGTCGCGGTGCGTCAAACCCCCTGCCAATGCCCTTGATGCCATGGCACTTGTCACAGGCAATCATGAACCGCGCCTTGTCGGTCTCTACAGCCAGCTTGGGGGCAATGTCGCCTGCCATTTCCGCAGGTTTTTGAGCGGCATAAAAGGCGGCGAGGTCAGCCATCTTTTTCATGTCCAGCTCTTCGGTGAAATCCTGCATGGTGTCGGTCGCCCGCGCGCCACTCTTGTAGTCATGGAGCTGCTTGACGATATAGGCTGGCCTTTGCCCTGCAAGATTGGGAAACTCTCCGTCCTCGCTGATGCCTGTGTCGCCATGACATCCAGAACATTCCATCTCTTCGGCGAGTTCCTTGCCAAGTTCAGCGTTGCCTGAAGCAATGATGGCGAGGTTGTTTTGGTCCACTTGAACTGTTCTTTTTTGCCATCGGAAAAGGAAGGGGATGTCAGCAGGCTGGTGGCGATAAGGCTGAATGTCAGACCTATGGCACTGAATATAAGATATTTTTTCATAAGCGGTCTCAATCTGTATGGATGGGTCTTGTTTAATCCTGAAAACTTGGGATGCTTTGGATAATCTTGAAGCCGGGCAACCTGTCATAAAGGAAGGTTGCCCAGAGGAGATTTTTCTCAAGGTCAGTGCTTTTCAGCTGGCTTATGCTTGACCTGAACCTTGCCGTCCCTGACCTCATATTCGCCGTCAACCTGGGACATCTTGACAGCAGGAATCCTGATTTTGTCCTTGCCCAGCAGCAGGTCAGCCAGTCCCTGGGAGAAGGAACGGTAATGCAGTCTTGCTATGACCTTGACCTTTTTGGCATCTGGCGGGACATTAAAGGCATATTTGCCATATTTATAGCCCTTTGGCGGGATGGTATTGACATCCAGGAAGCGTGTGATCTCCCATGGATAGGCTGTGTGCTTGCCATTTTTGTCCACCGCATGGGCATTAAAGATCACAGTATCCTTTGGCAGTTCATTGGTGTCCTTGTCCATAGTGCCAGAACGGAACAGCTCTCGGTTCTGGTCATCAGTGACAATGACCTCGACCCAGACCTGGCGCACTTCTGTCAGGCTGGTTGGCAAATTATGCCCCGCCCGCTCATTGGTGACCTTGACCTTGAGGTTGTGTAGGCCATATTTTCCAGGTTCAACAATCAGTTTTAGGGAAGCAACACTTTGCAGACGTTTGATCGCAGCCTGATAGTTATCACTTTTTTTGCCATTTAGCGCAGAGGTGACAACAGCATTGCCGCCAACAAACTGGTGGTCATGGACAACCTTGCGGTAAGGCCCGCCAACAGCTGCAAGTCCGCCAGTATCAGCATTAACCAGATCATGGGGACGTTTCAATTCGTCAGCTACCCGTTTGGCAGTCTCGACACTCACCATATGGCAGTCCATACACTGGATACCTTTCTGGGCATAGATGGAATATTTCCATTCGTCATAGGTGCGCTCAATCGGGAAATTGTTCACCGGATGAAAAATATTATGACAGTTGCCACAGAACTGTGAACTGGTATGCAGGGGAGAATAGGCTGTCTCATGAAAAGGGGATGTTGATTTTTTCAATGAACCACGCTTGATCTTTCCTGGATCAATGATAAAGGAGCCATTGCCATGCTCCATAGTGGCAGTCCTGGTAAAGTTGGTGCCTGTAATGGAATGACAGACATCACAGGATACACCTTTTTCAGCAATGGGGTCGGCTGTAAAGCCACCGTGAAGACCCATTTTTGGATCAAACTTGACAGTACCGTTAATCGTGCCAATTGGTGTATGGCAACCAGAACAATGGTTCTTGAAACGGCCATTCGTGGCCTTTTCGCCAATAGCCCACATGGCCTGGAACACAGGATCTGTGAAGGCATTGGAATGCATGGAGCCTTTCCAGCCCTTATATTGGCGGGAATGGCACTGGCCACAAACTTTGGGGTCTGTCCAGTCTTTTGGGGTGATTTTCCTGTGTTCGGGGACAGTGATATAGGAGGGGCTGAACTGGAGCGTACCATCTTCCACAATCTTTTTTGATGCCTGTTTCAGGGCCTCGATAGGGTCGCCTGAAACAGCGATCCTGGTTTCAGCTTTCTTGTCCTCTGTTGCGAGGGCAAAACTGGAAAAACTTGCCAGAATGGCAGCAGACAGTAAACCGCCTGTTATTTTCTTTAACATATTGAACAACAACCTCCCTTTTTATAACCTTTCCAAAAAGGTTAGCGATTCATTTCATCTATATCAATAACAAAATAGGTATTATTAATAAATCAATGAATATTAGCATATCATGATGCTCTGTTTTTGGTTGCTGCATTAATGTAAAAAGTAAGTAACTCCCCAGCTTCTTTTTTCACGTAAATACGCGGTTTCAAGCGGAATACAGTCTGAAAATCCTGTTTTTTAATGGAAAAATGATCATATTTTAGTGGTTTTAAAAATAACGATTTATTTTTATCGTTATTTATCAATT
>JAJRRF010000276.1 GCA_024279735.1 Alphaproteobacteria bacterium | reverse complement strand
GATAATAGGTTTAAACTCTTCAATAAGATCCTCTTTTTCAGCCCGTTCTCTCCAGGGGTCAATCTGGGCGGGTTTTTGTGAGATGATGAAGCGGTCATACAGAGCCTTGCGGGTTTCCTCGTCTTCAAGGGCTTCCTTGACATAAGGCAGTCCCATCCGTTCCACCCACGGCGCGGTGCGTTCTAAATAATGGGCTTCCTCGCGGTATTTCTGGATGAAGGCGCCGCTATATTCCAGCACTTCCTCTTCCGTATCAACCTTAAGCAAGAAGTCGGTAATCCTGACCTTGATGCCGCCATTGCCGCCGACATGCAGTTCATAGCCGCTGTCGACGCAGATCACGCCAAAGTCCTTGATCGTGGCTTCAGAGCAGTTTCGCGGACAGCCCGATACGGCCATCTTAAATTTATGGGGCATCCATGATCCCCAGGTCAGCTCTTCAAGCTTGACCCCAAGGCCTGTTGAATCTTGTGTGCCAAAGCGGCACCAGTTTGAACCAGCGCAGGTCTTGACGGTGCGCAACGCCTTGCCGTAAGCATGTCCGGAGACAAAGCCCGCCTTGGCCAGGTCAGCCCATACTGCGGGCAGGTCCTGTTTTTCAATGCCAAACAAGTCAATCCGCTGGCCGCCTGTGGCCTTCATCTCGCGGACATTATATTTGTCGGACACATCCGCCAAAGCGCGCAAATCACTTGCGGTGCAAAGGCCGCCAAACATGCGCGGCACAACGCTATAAGTGCCGTCCTTCTGGATGTTGCCATGGGCACGTTCATTAATGAAACGCGACTGGGCATCATCGGCGTAGGTTTGCGGCCAGGCACAGAGCAGGTAATAGTTTAGGGCAGGCCGGCAGGACGAACAGCCATTGGGGGTTTTCCAGTCCAGAAACTTCATCACATCAGGAATGGTTTGCAGGTTATTGCCTGTAATCGCACTGCGCACCCAGTCATGGCTATGGTCAGTGCATTTGCACATTCCCTTGTCGCTTGGGCTTTCGGAATAGTCACTGCCCAGGGTAAACTGGAGAATTTGCTCAACCAGGCCTGTGCAGGTGCCGCAGGACGAGGAGGCCTTGGTGTGGGCGCGGACATCATCAACCGTAAATAGGCCTTTTTCAGTGATGGCATGGACAATATCACCTTTATTTACACCATTACAGCCGCAAATTTCAATATCATCGCTCATGGCAGAAACATCAATGCTGCCGCCCTGGCTAGAGCCAAAACCCTGGCCAAAAATCAGGGTGCGGCGCAATTCGGAAATGTCCGAATTTTCCCGCATCAGCTGGAAATACCAGGCTCCGTCCATGGTGTCGCCATACAGCACAGAACCAATAATCTTATCATCTTTCAGGACAATTTTCTTATAGACCCCGGCGCGGGCATCCTGGAATACAATCTCTTCTGTGCTGTCATCGCCTGTAAAGTCACCTGCCGAGAACAGGTCAATGCCTGTCACCTTCAGTTTAGTTGAGGTGACAGATCCCTTATAGGCCGCAAAGGCACGCTGTGCGAGATGGTTGGCGCAGACTTTGGCCTGTTCAAATAAAGGCGCAACAAGGCCGTAAGCAATGCCGCGATGTTGGGCGCATTCGCCAATGGCATAAATGCCAGGAGCAAAGGTCTGCATGGTGTCATCGACCACAATGCCCCGTTCACAATGAATGCCAGCCTTTTTCGCCAGTTCAGTATTGGGAATAATGCCAACGGCCATCACGAGTAAATCAGCGTCAAGCAACGTACCATCAGCCAGCTTGACTTTCTCAACCCGTTTATCGCCAATAATTTCTTGGGTTTGCGCGCCCATCAAGAAGGTCATGCCCTTTTCTTCAAGGGATTTGCGCAACATATCGCCAGAAGGATGATCCATTTGGCGTTCCATCAGGGTATCCATCAGGTGGATTACGGTGACGTTCATACCATTTTTCATCAAACCGTTGGCAGCCTCAAGGCCGAGCAGCCCGCCACCAATCACAATGGCATTTTTATAGGTCTTGGCCGCCGCCAGCATGGTGTCAACATCGGCAATGTCACGGAAGGCAATCACGCCTTCAAGATCCTTGCCGGGCAAGGGCAGTATAAAGGGTTTTGAGCCTGTCGCAATCAGCAGGCGGTCAAATGGGGCTTCTGTGCCGTCTTCGCTCACAACAACCTTGCGGTCACGGCGAATTTCAGCAACCCTCTTGCCCTGTCCATGATGCAGGGTGATATTATTCTCTTTGTACCAGTCCTCGGTGTTGAGCATAATGTCATCAATGGTCTGCTCCCCGGCCAGGACAGGGGACAGCAGAATACGGTTATAGTTGCCGTAAGGTTCATCACCGAAAACTGTGATGTCATAAAAATCAGGGGTCAGTTCCAGCAGGTCTTCAACAGTCCTGATACCGGCCATACCATTGCCAATGACAACGAGTTTTTGTTTCATGACGAAAGTCCGAAAATGAGGGTATAAAATATATTACCCTAATATTAGACTTTTGTAATATTTTGTAAATTGGCATTAGTTACTATATAGGCCAGTTAAAATGAACTTTGTTACCCTGCCTATTTTGGGGGTATCTTGGCTTCAGGTTGCCGTATGGCTTGGGGTTTGGCAGGGTATCTTGGCAGACTTTTGGGAGTACTGTAAAAATCCACCAGATTGTAGCCTGTTTTTGAATATTGTGGAGTGGAAAACGATAGGGATATAAAAGGGTCAGGGCTTTATGATTGGCTATTGTTTTCCCAGTCTTTATGTGTTGTACCTTGTCGCAGGCCAAAAGTCTGGCCGAATATGAGCTAAGCTCAAAAGTTGGTGACGGTTAGAAATCAGGTGGCGTATCATGGAGGTGAATAATTGCCTTCCATTTTTCCAACAAAGGAATGATACGCCATGACCGACTCTAAAATAATTGCCTTAAAACAGCCAGGAGAAATTACAGATCATTTGCATGATGCGTTGCGCGCAGGAGCGCAGGAACTTCTTGCACATGCTATTGAAGCGGAGGTTGAGGATTTTCTCGCCAAATGGTCTGATGAAAAGCTTGCCAATGGGCAGCAGCGCGTTGTGCGTCACGGCCATCTGCCAGAACGTAAGGTTTTGACAGCTCTTGGCCCTGTGAAGGTCCGAAAACCGCGTATTCGTGTCAAAAAAGACAGTGGAACTGCTGAACAAAAAAATAAAAAAATAGAATTTAAGTCCTTGATTTTACCCAATTATTTGAGGCGCAGCAAGGATCTGGACGAGATGTTGCCCTACCTTTATCTGAAGGGGATTTCGCTGGGGAATATGGCGGATGCCTTGAGTGGTCTTTGGGGTGAAGTTCCCAATTTATCGGGAGATACGGTGCGCCGCCTGAAGAAAAAATGGTCAAAGCAATGGAAGACATGGCGCAAACGCGATTTGTCGGCAAAACGCTATATTTATATCTGGGCTGATGGGATTTATTTGGGCACCAGGGACGATGACAAGCAGTGTATTCTCGTGATTATTGGGGCAACGCCCGAGGGCAAAAAAGAGCTGATTGGCTTTTGCGATGGCTACCGAGAAAGCACGCAAAGCTGGCGAGAATTGCTGGTTGATTTGAAGGAACGCGGCTTGAGTGCCGCGCCTAAACTGGCCGTGGGAGACGGTGCTATGGGGTTTTGGAAGGCGATCAAGGAAGTCTACAGCGCAACGCGGCATCAACGCTGCTGGGTGCATAAAACAGCCAATATCCTCAATAAAATGCCCAAATCCATCCACGCCAAGGCCAAGGCCAAAGAAGACATTCACGAAATTTGGATGGCAGAGGACAAAAAGACCGCAAAAAAAGACCGCAAACTCTTTGTGACAAAATATGGCACGAAATATCCCAAAGCCACCACTTGCCTAGAAAAAAACAAGCGGCAACTGCTCGCATTCTATGATTTTCCTGCCGAGCACTGGAAGCATATCCGCACCACAAACCCCATTGAAAGCACGTTTGCCACGGTTCGGCATCGCACCATCAACACCAAAGGATGCCTGTCCCGCAAAACAGCCGCCATCATGGTTTTCAAATTGGTGGAAGCCGCCCAGAAAAACTGGAAGGTTCTGGATGGAAAAAACCAGTTGCCAAAAATCATAGAAGGTGTGAGGTTTAAAAACGGCCTAGAACTCAAACCAAAATCACAAAAACGCGCCGCCTGATAAAACACCATCACCAACTTTTGAGCTTAGCTCGCCGAATATTCAGATAGATCCTTAATTACAAGGACAAGGGACCGAAGGATATAAACAGGGAATGAACCCTGGCTTGATCCTGAGTCATTGGCTGATGGAAAAATATTTGTTTGAATGGATGGAAAGGGAAATTGTTCGTTTCTCACGTTCCAAAACAAGACATTTCCTTGTAAACCTTCCTAAATATTATAAGCGTGCAATATTGGTTATTGCAGATTTTATCATGCTTTCTCTTGCGCTGTGGATGTCCCTGTCCCTGCGCTATCAAAGGCTTTATGTGCCTGACAATAACCAGATCGGCCTGCTTTTTCTGGTAGCGCCAGTGATCATCATCCTGATGTATTTCTTTTTGGGAGTCTATAAGCCGGTCACCAGGTTTATGTCCTTTTCGGACCAGGTCAGGCTGTACCTCGCAACAATTTTGGCGATAATGCTGTGGTTTGCCACAGTCTATTTTGCCAATGGTGTTGGACAGATCCCCAGGTCAACCCCTGTCAGTTTCATAATTTTTGCCTTGCTGCTGGTGTGGTTTCCCAGGTGGCTTGCAGCCTCCCTCCTGAAGGGGCAGGAACACCAGATCAGCAGCAAGGCAGGGGAGAAAAAGAAGGTCATTATATATGGCGCAGGCATTGTCGGGACGCAGCTTGCAGAAAAATTGGTCAGCCAGGGAACCTATGATATCAGGGCTTTTATTGATGATAATTCCGTGATGTGGAAACGCCGTATCCTTGGTTTTAATATATATTCCCAGGACCATATCTGGAGGATGGTCAGCGAGGAGGGTGTTGAGGAAATTATTCTTGCTTTGCCTTCTGCTTCCTTGAGTGAAAGAAAAAAGATCCTGCACTTTCTTGAACCCTTTTCCCTTGTCATCCGGACATTGCCGGCCATTGAAGATATCCTGGCCGGACGGGTTTCGGTCAATGATATCAAGCTGGTCGGTGTCGAGGATCTGCTTGGCCGTGATCCTGTCCCGCCAAACATGGCTCTGTTTGACAAGGTTATCCTGGGCAAGGTTGTTTTTGTAACAGGGGCTGGCGGGTCTATCGGGTCAGAACTGTCCCGGCAGATATTTAGGGGCTGTCCCAAAAAAATAATACTGTTTGATGTCTCTGAAGTGGCCCTTTACCTGATTGAGCAGGACATTATTGCCGGTAGGGACAAGATGTTGGCTGAGCATCCGGAATGTTCTTGCGAGGATATAGAGATTGTTGCTGTCCTCGGGTCTGTCCTGGACAGGGACAGGGTATTGCTGAACCTAAAGAAACACAAGGTTCAGATTATCTTTCATGCTGCTGCCTATAAGCATGTCCCTTTGGTTGAAGCCAACCCAATGGTCGGCCTCCTCAATAATGTATGGGGCACCAAGGTTGTTGCTGACCTTGCCATAGAAACAGGGGTTGAGCGTTTTGTTCTGGTCTCGACAGACAAGGCGGTACGGCCAACCAATATTATGGGCGCAACCAAAAGGCTGGCAGAAATGTACCTACAGGCTCTAAGTGAAAAGAATGGGGGCAAGACAGTCTTTACCATGGTGCGCTTTGGCAATGTTATGGATTCTTCAGGGTCTGTCATCCAGAAGTTTCGCCAGCAGATTACCGAAGGGGGACCTGTTACAGTGACAGATCCCAATATTGTCCGTTTCTTTATGTCAATACCTGAAGCGGCAGAGCTGGTGATCCAGGCCGGAGCGATGGCACAAGGCGGCGAGGTCTATATCCTGGATATGGGTGAGCCGGTCAAGATTTTTGACCTGGCCAAGACAATGATCCGAGTGATGGGGGCGGAGGTTCGGAATGAGGGAAACCCTGAAGGCGATATAGAGATCAGGTTTATCGGGTTGCGGCCCGGTGAAAAGCTTTATGAGGAATTGCTGATTGAAAAGATATCACAGGTGACAGAACATCCAAGGATCAGAAAAAACAACGAACCTTTTGTCAAGTTTGAAGAGTTTCAGAACGCTCTGGAGGATATCAGGGACAGGATCAGGGAAGATGACCTGAAGGGGGTCTGTACAGCCCTGGAGAAACTTGTCAACGGTTATGTGCCAAGCAAGGAAATTATCAGCCAGGGAAACCAGATTGCAAATTCCGGCAGATAGGGTCTCTGGGGGAATTTTTTGTTTTCGGAGGCTTGGCAAGCCTTGGCTCTTCACACTGTTTGGGTTCATGATGCAAAAAGAATAATCCACAATACCCTTAATCTATATAAAACAGGTTTTTTACTATGTTTAGCGATAAAGACAACATAATATTTACAAGGATGTTTTGGTTATGCGAGACTCTCGTGATGCCCTGTTCCCATGACGTGGATATTGGCAGGACAGGCATGGGGCAGCTTTTGCCAAACAGCGTTAACCTCGCCAAAAAATTTAGCAGCAAATATTCGGTTTCGGGAGCAATTGGCCAAGCAGGAATATTTGGGACGAGAATATAGATCATGACGAATAGACAGGCCATCCATCCCTTTATATTGTCAGGCGGGTCTGGGACACGGCTGTGGCCGTTGTCGCGCCAGGCCTACCCAAAACAGTTTTTGCCTTTGGTCGGGAAAGACAGCCTGTTGCAGCAAAGCTGTCACCGTGTCAGGGACAAGATGTTCAGTGACCCAACCGTATTATGCAATAACAGTCACAGATTCCTGGTTGCCGAACAGCTTGAAGAGGCTGGCCTTGGCGGTTGTGACATCGTACTTGAGCCTGTCAGCCGCAATACCGCTCCTGCTGCCCTGGTGTCTGCCCTGGTGGCAGCGCGCAAGGGTTCGGAGAATAGCCTTGTCTTGCTGATGCCCTCTGACCATGTCATCCAGGATCTGACGGGATTCCAGCGCAGTATTGCCAGGGCTGTAGAGACAGCACTGGCAGGTCATCTTGTCACTTTTGGTATCCGCCCTGACAGTCCTGAAACAGGATATGGCTATATTGAAACCAAAGGCGATGACGCACCAATGCTTGATGTGGTGCGTTTTGTCGAAAAGCCAGATAAGACCACAGCGGAGAGCTATCTGGAGACGGGAAATTTCTTCTGGAATGCAGGTATTTTTCTCTATACGGCCAAGGCAATGGTCGCAGCCTTTGAACAACATGCCCCTGAGCTTTTGTCCCACTGCCGCAAGGCTCTGGACGGGGCTGTCCAGGATCTTGACTTTTTGCGCCTTGATAAGACGGCTTACGGAGACTGCAACAATATCTCGCTTGACTATGCCATTATGGAAAAGCAAAGCGGTATAAAGTGCCTGCCTTTGGAAAGTGACTGGAGTGACTTGGGGGCTTGGCCCGCGCTCTGGGAAATTGAGGACAAGGACAAGGACGGCAATGTCGCCCATGGTGACCACCTTTTGTTTGATACCACGAACAGCTATCTGCATAGTACGGACGGCATTCTCCTGTCTGTGATCGGGATGGATGACATTGTGGCAGTTGCGACCAAGGACGCGATCCTGATTGCGCCTAAAAGCCGTGCCCAGGATGTCAAGATGGTGGTCGAGAAACTACGTGAGGACAGGCGGGAAGAGCATATTTATCATACCCGTGTCTACCGTCCGTGGGGTTGGTATGAAGGCCTGGGCCGAGGAAAACGCTTCCAGGTCAAGTGCCTGTCTGTCAGGCCAGGGGCGCAGCTTTCCTTGCAAAGTCATTATCACCGTGCTGAACACTGGGTTGTGGTGTCTGGCACAGTAGAGGTCAGGGTCAATGACAAGACCAGCTTGCTGACAGAAAACGAGTCCACCTATATCCCGATTGGGGTCAAGCATCGTCTGGGCAATCCTGGCAAGGTCTCTGCCCTGCTGGTAGAGGTCCAGTCCGGTGCCTATCTGGGTGAAGACGACATCGTGCGCTATGAGGATGACTTTAACCGCAGCCATGAAGACGGGTAATCTGTCCCGTTTATCATGAGACCGTTATTTCAAAAACAAATCTTGCCAGTTTTCCAGCTTCACCAATGCGCCAAATTTCTGCACTTTGGCAGCATGTTTACGGTCTGCTGTCAGGAAATGACCACCTTCAAACAAGGGCAAAGCACGACCTAACAACAGCAGACTAGAAATACCTTCGTTTTCTAAAACAGGTCTTGCCAATCTTCCAGTTTTATCAATGAACCGAACTTTTGTACCTTACTAGCATGTTTATGATCGGCTGTCAGGAAATTACCACCTTCAACAAGTGCAATGGCATGATAGATACTGTCATAGATGGATGGAAAACCACTATTTTTAGTGCCGTGTGATGCAATCTCTTCTGCCTTCAGAACATGCTCAAGAGTTGGCTCAACCAATTCTAACAACAGGTTTTGCTGTAATGTTATCATTCTGCTCACCTCAGAAAGAGGCACGCCATTGCGTCTTGCAACTTCCCACGCCTCATAACGAAACAAGGTTGGTGCAACAAGAGAAGCATTTTGGTTCACAGCCTCACGAAAAAATTCTTTTGCCTGATCTTGGTCAGGCTCTGCCAGGAACAGTTTGTTAAAAACATTGGCATCCACAACAATCATCATTTTTTGGAAACCGCCCTGCCCTGTTCTAAAACGCTCTCATCTGGGTGTCCTTGCCGAATGTTACGTAAAAGTTCAACACTATCCCCACTAGAAGGATAGGATTTCAAATTATCAAGAGCATCCAACAGTTCGATTCGTGCCTTTTCCTGCAAGGCTCTCTCAAGGGCATCGGCTGTAAACTGCGCCCGCTTACCAGCAGGAACAGCTTGTTCAAGTTCTGTCTTGAGTGTCGCTGGTATGGTTATTGTAAACCGTTCTTTTATGGTCATCTTAAAATTCCTATTGCTTTTATAGTAGTATGTTATCATACGCATAAAATAATACAAATCATTAAATTATAAAAACATGACCTCACAACACCAGACTAAAAATACCTACGTTATTTTTAATGGAAATTTTCAAATTTTGAAAGGATCAACCACGTTCACACCACATGGCAAAAAATCTTTGGTATTGCGTGTGGCAAGTGTCGCATCTTGCAGTAAGGTAATGGACGAAATCATCTTGTCAGCCATACCAATTGCAATCCCGCGCCTTTGCAGGTCAGCGGCCAATGCACCATAAATTTCTGCCTCGTCCTGTCCAAAGGGCAAAACGCTGCCAATAAGTTGTTTCTTTAGCATGGCTGTAATCTGTGCATTGAGCGTGTCGCGGCGTTTACCATCTGGCAGAGACTGCGCCCCGAACCGTAATTCTGCTATTGTGATTGAGGTAGTCGCCAGCTCTTGCAGCGGCTGGGCCGCCAGCCATTCCATAACTTGCGGTGCTGGCACTTTGCGAAAGAGTTCGGAAATGATGTTGGTATCAAGAATAATCATTCTTTGAACGCCGCTGGCTTGCCTGCCTCTTTATCGCGCTTGGGCAAGGCATCGACCAAATCATCTGCGCCGCCAATTTCTGCAAACAATTCATGAATACGCCGCGCCGCGTCTATTGGCCTTGTCTGTGATTGCTCCATTGTTTTCTTAAGAATCCCCCGCACTTCTGCTTCCATTGAATTTCCATGTTCTGCG
>JAJRRF010000275.1 GCA_024279735.1 Alphaproteobacteria bacterium | reverse complement strand
TTTGATCCAGAACAGTTGTTACAATGTCCATGAGTTCCTCCGTTTTGAAGGATTGATGTCGTTTACAACACCATCTTCCCACAAATTGAGGGCTCACTTATTTTTTTGTTGGGTGAAAACTGTCCGAACTATTGTTATAGAGATGTGCAAATTGAAAAACTTATAATCAGTTCAGATTTGCATGGTCAGATTTTTGCTTTGCTACGTAAGATGAATATCAATGCAAAGTTGATTTATGGAGATCTTTTCGGTTTAGCAAAATCTATCCGAATGGATATGCAAGTATATTCATCTTAGGTTTGTAAAATATTATAGTCACCCCGCAAAACCGCGTAAAATTCGCCCATCTCGCGGATCGCCTCTATCTTCTCCTCCAGCACATCCCAGTTGTCGTCCTTGTCGATAAAGCTCCAGATTTCCTCGACCTCGTCAATCAGCATGGTGCAGGGGTGGCGGTGTTTGGCGTAGGGGTGGGACAGGGCTTTTTCCAGACCAGCGCAAGGGACGGCCTTTTGCTGAATGATCTGAATAACTTCCTGCCAGGGTTTCTTCTGGTAGATATGGTTGGACGGGCTGGCATCTAGCCGCTCCTGGTCTGCGCAGCCCACCAGGTCGAAAAAGCACTGCTCATAGGGGGCTTTGGTGACGCGCATCACATTATACATATAGAATACAAAATCTTCAGGCAGGCCAGGCTGGTCTTGTGCCAGGCCAAGGCGGGCATAGGTCTTCTGGGTCAGGGCTTCCTTGAAACGGGGCATGAACTGTTCCAAAATATCCTGGAAATATTGCTTTGGCGCGGGGCTGGCCGGCATCAGGCATTTATAGAGCTGTGCCAAATTCCAGTGCAGGGCTTCAGGCTGGCGGCCAAAGCTATACAGGCCGTATTCATCGAAATAGGCGGCGGTAAAGTCTGGGTCATGGACGGGAATAAACCGCCATGGGCCATAGTCAAAGCTCTCGCCTGTCACGGATATATTGTCAGTATTCAAAACGCCGTGGACAAATCCGGCAACATGCCAGTCAGCGCACAGCTCGGCGCAGGCGGTGACCAGGCGGTCAAACAGGGCGGCGGTCTTGTCGCCAGCCTCTTCAAGCTCTGGCCAGTAATAGGTGACACAATAATTGACCAGCTTTTCAATCTCATCATGCTTGCCAGTGGCAAACAAACGTTGGAATGTGCCAAAGCGGATATGGCTGTGGTTGAGCCGCACCATCACAGCGGAGCGGGTCGGGGAAGGCTCATCGCCGCGCGTCAAGGCTTCGCCTGTCTCTATAATAGAGAAGGTTTTTGAGGTATTCACACCAAGGGCTTCAAGCATTTCAGTTGCCATAATCTCGCGCACCCCGCCTTTCAGGGTCAGCCGCCCGTCTCCCGCCCGTGACCAGGGGGTCTGGCCGCTGCCCTTTGTGCCAAGGTCCAGCAGCCGCCCGTCTTCACAATCGCGCATCTGGGCAAACAGAAAGCCGCGCCCATCACCAAGGTTCGGGTTGTAGTGACGGAACTGGTGGCCATGATAGCGCAGGGCAAGCGGTTGCTCCAGATTGTCAGGCAGGGGGGTAAAGCGGCCAAAATGGCCAATCCAGTCCCAATTGCTTAGCTCGTCCAGCCCAACGCGCTTCGCCCATTTGTCATTGCGGTAGCGCAATATGGCGCGGGAAAATTTTGCCGCCTCAACCGGGTCATAAAAATTCTCACCCAGTTGCAGGTGGGCAGGTTCAGGCTTGTAACAGGTAGGGAAGGACAAGAGACGCTCCGGGGCAGAAAATGAATTGTTGACTAAATTGCTCTGGAATTATCTATAGGGCAGGAGGCTCGCAAGGGCAAGCCAGTATTGTTAAAGTTTGTGACGGGCAGGGCAATTCAATTCATGTGTAAAATCAGGTTTTTGTCTCCCTGTCGGTGAAGAGTTGAACTCTTCATCAGAACATTACAGTGTTAATCCACCATTTATCTGTAACGTTCTGGTCAACAGTACAACTGTTGACCAACATGATCTGTGAATTGAATCACCCTGTTTGACGGGTACGGAAGACTTAAACCATATTGTTGACATATTTCTGCCATCACCGCGTCAAGAGTAAGGTGTCTACTTAATATAGTTAGACTGGGATTGGTTTCTGGAATGAAGGCTTTATATTGTCCCCCAACTTCAATATATAATGTCATTGCTTCAGAAGCCAATCTTTTCCAGTCTGGCTGTGAGATTTGAGAGAACATGAATATCATAATGTTTTCCAGCCGATGCTTTTGCCCAGCATCGGTTTTTTTATGCCTGCATTTTTAGGCAAACACTCCCCCCCCACAAATATTCACCCAAAACACCATTGATAAAATGAAAGGTATTGCCATGTATCTGGAGCGTATCAGCGCGCCTGCGCTTGAGCCTGTGTCTGTGCAGGAGATGAAGCAGCATTTGCGTCTTGACCATGATGAGGAGGACAGCCTGCTGGCAGGCATGATTGTTGCTGCCCGTCGCCACCTTGAAAAACGGCTGTCGCTGGCCTTTTTGTCTGCGCGCTGGCGGTACAGGGCTGACAAGACCCCGAGGGGCAGGGCTGCGCTGGAGATTCCGCTGTTTCCGCTGGCCTCTGTGCAGCAGGTGCGGCTCTATCTGGAAGAGGGGACAACGGTTTTGGCAGACTTGGCCAATATGAAGGTCAGCTCTGCGATGCGTCCTGCCACCATTACAGGGGTCAGGATTCCCTTTGCCGCGCAAGCTGCCCACGGCGCAGAGATTGAGTTTACCGCAGGTTACGGCGATGCGCCGGAGCAGATGCGGCTGGCGATAAAGCTGCTGGCGGCTCATTTTTATGAAAACCGTGTTGAGGTGCCGGGCTGCACGATTCCGCCAATGCCGTCCTCGGTCTCATTATTGCTTATGGATGTGATGGAGGTGCGGCTGATATGAAAACATGCCAACATGTAAGGTTTACTGTCCCGCTGTCTTTAGAACAGCAGATATTTCTGCCAGACGGGGGCGGTGGGCGCGATCTGCAATGGCAATTTATCAGCAAGGTCTGGGCAAAAATTGACACCAAGGGCGCGAAAGAAGTGCAGCGCGATGGCAGCCAGGTGATGCGCACGCTCCATGACATCACAATCAGGCCGCGCCAAATAATAGATGCTACCATGCGCTTTACCTATGGAGCGCGCCATTTTTATATAACAGGTCATTATCTGGTTATGGGGCAGGGGAGTCTGCCTTCCGCCAGCCAGGTTTTGAAATGCCAGTGTGAGGAGTTTGATTCCCTATGGACACCATAAAGGGGCTTGATGCCCTGCAAGACAAAATTCTAAAACTTTCAGGCAGGGAACGCATTGCGCAATTTATGCGCAAGGAGGCTGAAAACCTGTTGTCTGAGGTGCAAAAATCAGTCGATGAACTGCCTGTCTCCAGGCGAAAACGTGTGGAATTACGCGCTTCACTGACATTGGAGGCCTCGCAGGACGGGCTGTCCTGGACGATCTCGTCATCTAGTGAATATGGCGAACTTTTGGAGTTTGGCGGTGAAAACACCACTATATTGCCTTGGTTGAGTCCTTCTCTTGTCTCATATCAGGGGCAATACTGTAACTGTCTTCGGGACAGGCTAATAACCACTCTCTCGACAAGCGGTTCATCCGGTTGAAAGCCCCTAACATTGTTTAATGCGTATAGGGGCAGTGAAACAGCTGCTTATTGCGGCCCCCACCCGAAGACACCTTATATATTGTAGTCTTGTGCCAGTTTTCATAAGGGATCTTGCTTTCTGAGTGAAGGCCATCCCAACTGGCAGGATATGGCGGCTTAGTCAAACAGTCTCGCCTTATGAAATATAGTATAAGTTGTCTTGTTTGGTTTTCTGTTTGTTATGCATGTCTTGTAACAGTTTAGTAAATGGAGATAACAGTCATGGACAATGCGCAATGGGCACTGCAAAAGGCAGTCTATACCGCCCTGAAGAGTTCCCTTGAAATTGTATCGCGTCTTGGTGATGGCATATATGACGATGTTCCCCGCAAGGCGAACTATCCCTATGTTAGTTTTGGCCAGTCTGTTGAGCGTGATTTGAGCAGTAGCCTTGAGGATGGCAGTGAGCACAGTATCACCCTTCATCTATGGTCAGGCGGCAAAAGCCGAAAACTGGCCTTTGAGATTATGGACAGGGTTTGTCAGGTGTTGGAGATGGCAGCGTTGCCGATGAATGGCCACCATCTTGTGAATATGCGTTGTGAGTTGTCCCGTGTCAGCCGTGATCCGTCCAGCCAGTCCTTTCATGGTGTGTTGCGTTTTCGGGTTGTTCTTGAGCAGTCTTGAGTATGTGCGTTTTGGCGTGGTGTGTTTTTGTTAAAATAGTTCTTGATTTGTTCTGAATTGTTTCTTATGGTTGGTTCAGTCTTGTTGCTCTTGTTGTTCAGGGTTCGTTTTGTTCAGTCATCTGTCAATTTGTTATCAGTAATCGTATGTTTTTAGTTTTTTGTTACCCATTTTGGTGATGTTGGGTTCTTTTGTATAAAGCTTTTTGGGTGGTATTTTTCTGGATATGAATATTCAAATGTGCGAATTTGATTTGTAAATGTAGGGTGTCAAGTGTGTATAAGTTGTGAGAAGGGGTGAGGCGTCATAATGTCACCATAGTGTAACCTGCGTATTTTAGGGCTTATTCGTACATTCATATGTTGAAGAGTTAAACTGTTGATTATTGTTACGTAATATTACGATGGAGTTACTTGCGTCAAACAGCCACATTGGTGTTAGCTTTAGGAACAAGATTGATGCCAGGAAGAAGCTGGTTACCCGGCCAGCAGTTTGAGGCTATATTTAGATGGTTTTTAGACTGCTTTATGTTCCTAGATTTGGGGTATGGTTCTTGTTGTTATAATTGTGTCAGTTATCGTCTGTTTTGTGGCGTTAAGTTTTGGGTCGTTGTTGTGAGGTTCAGTTGTGCGTTATGAGAATATGGTTGTTTCTGTAATAGTGCTTATCGGTTTGTTGTCCTGATCTGTTTCCTGAGTTGCTTTAAGTTTATTGTGCCGTTCTATCCTGTGACAGAGTATTTCAAATACAAAGCATTCAAAGTTTTATTAATTTCCCTGTTTTGAGTTCAGTATTGGGTGTTTCTGTTGTGAGTCACTGTTCAGTGTATAGTGGGTTGTTGGTGTTTGTTGCGTGAATTTGTTTGTTGGTATTGTGTAAGGTTTTGGGTGTTGTTGAGTGAATTAGAGTTAGAGTATAGTTAAATGTGGTTTGGTTGTATTTTATATGGTGTCGTTTTGTCTGAGTATGTGGCGTTTGGTAGGGTCTTGGCCAGCATGATAAAAAGAAGAATAATTTGGCCTTGGCCTTGGTGTTGTTGAGTTGGAGTTTTGCGAGTTTGGTTGTGCGTAAGGTATTGGGTTTGTTGTAATGCGTTGGTGAAACCCTTTGTGATATTGGGGCTGTATGGATTGGTTTAACGTCTACAGTTTTGGGATATAAAGGTTTGCACATGTGTCTGTGTTTCTGGTTTGTATAGCGTATGGTGCTTGAGAGATCGTGAGACCTGAAATTATATTGATTTGTCGGGTAGATAAAGAGATTGTCGGTCGGGGTTATGTTTCTAGCTTTTTTATATATTAAAGCTAAAACCGAATTTGGATTGAATGATATTTATAAATTCAGGGGTTGTGATCTTAAGACCCAAAACCAGGGTTTAGTGTTTTGTATGTTGCGTATGTGTATGTTGCAAAGTGGTTTGCGTTAGGATACATGCAGAAATAAAGGATCAGGATAGCGCATAATTTTGTGTGCCAGTTAGGTCAAAAATGTGCGTATAGCAAGCTATACAAGTATTTTTGAAACGACGCTGAAGGACAAAAGATCAAGCTAAACGATTCGGTTATTTGGGTGGGTGTCCTTAGTGATATAAAAATAGGTGATCCCGCAATCATTGTATTTTTATAAGTTAAGTTTCAGCATAGTGAATATTTAGTCTTTGGTAATTCTAGCTGACAAAAACTAATAACGGCCCCATAATATGGGGCCGTTATTTTATTTCAAAAATGGACTAAGTATAATATTTTAAAGTGCAGATACCAAAAAATGGGATGCCTGTAAAATATAGGCGGTAACTGATAAATAAGCATGACAAAAAGTCGTAGCCCTTACACAATCCTGTCCCAAAACTGTTGCTGTTGCTTCAGTTCCTGGTATATCCTGCAAAGCTTTCTTGACAGTAACCTACAAGGCCGTAGCCCTTACCAGTCCCTGTCTGTATGAGATTTATATTAGCGCGGTATGGTTAACAGGACGTTAACAAGCCTGACAATCTTAAAAAATTTTACAATCCAATTACAGGCATTTTCCGTTTTCGGGTGATGCCTTTTTTAGTGTGCTCCCCAAACGCCCACACCACAGAAAGGAAAAGTATATGGTAGCCCAGAAAGGTAAGGATCTCCTTCTCAAGATAAAGGACAGTGAAGCGGCGAGTTATGTGACAGTAGCTGGCCTTCGCGCCCGTACCCTGTCGTTCAATGCCCAAAGCGTTGACATCACCCATTCAGAATCAGTCCAGCAATGGCGCGAGTTGTTGCAGGGGGCGGGCATAAAGACGGGACGGCTTTCCGGCAGCGGCATTTTTCGTGATGCCCAGTCAGATGCCCTGATCCGTGACTATTTTTTTACTGGGGCAATCCCGGACTGGCAAATCATTATCCCTGGTTTTGGCAAGGTTGAGGGCGGTTTCCAAATTACGTCCCTTGAATTTACAGGCCGCCATGACGCTGAGGTGAATTTTGAGATCACAATGGAATCAGCAGGCGCGCTGACATTTACCACCCTATAAAGGAGCAATAGATATGGCCAACAAGCATCGCGGTGAAATCAGCGCGCAATTCGACGGCAAACCCTACACACTTTGTCTGACGCTTGGCGCGTTGGCGCAATTGGAAGACATTTTTCAGGCTCCTGATATCAATAGTTTGGACAGTTTCATGCTGCTATAGTCCCGTAGTTACACAGCTTCTTGAATTCAGGTTGTGATTTAATGGAGTTCAACTCAAAACCTAACATGGAAGAAAAGGTTTTGAGCAGGTGTTCGTTGGATTTT
>JAJRRF010000013.1 GCA_024279735.1 Alphaproteobacteria bacterium | reverse complement strand
TGACTTATGTTTTAAAATTCTGCTGGAGCTATTTAATTGCAGGTTAGCTTTTGACTAGACCTAGAATTAAATACTCTTGAGATTTTAAGTTATTGATTTCATTGGCTTTGATCTTCTAAAAACTGTCCGAACCATTGATTAATAAGTAATGGACACCATCCCAAGCCTTATCCATATCAAGCCGCCTAGGATTTTCAAATGCTGCCTGAGAAAAAAGGAAGTCTTCTAATCCAGAACTGTCTTTCTTAAATGTCTTGGCTTGCTCTTCAGTTACTGGAACAAAAGTACGAATTATGCTCATATAAATTTCTCCATTATGTTTTGTTCGCCTTTCGGATGCCCACAGACTTCACAGCGTGAATCCCAAGATCTTGGGTCTTAGGATGACAAGACTGGTGGCTGTTTTTTTGTTAACAATTGGGGAGGGGGAAGCTGTTAGCTTGAAGCACCCTTCTGCGCCTCAACCAGCTCTTTTACACCTTTTTTGGCCAGGGTCATCATTTCATAAAACTGGTCTTCAGAAAATGGGTCAGCCTCGGCAGTGCCCTGGATCTCGACAATGCCGCCTGTATCCGTCATGATAAAATTGGTGTCGGCCTCAGCGTTGCTGTCTTCGGGATAGTCAAGGTCAAGCACAGCGTTGCCCTTGTAAAGGCCGCAGGAGACAGCAGCGACATGGCCTTTCAGCACGTTATCGCCAATCATGTCACGTTCCTGCATCCATTTCAGGGCATCATTGAGGGCAACCCAGGCTCCGGTGATAGAGGCGCAGCGTGTGCCGCCGTCCGCCTGGATCACATCACAGTCCAGGTTAATCATCTGTTCGCCAAGCGCGTCCATATCAACAACAGCGCGCAGGGAGCGGCCAATCAGCCTTGAAATTTCCTGGGTACGGCCAGACATCTTGCCAGCTGTGGATTCTCGGCGCATACGTGAGGAGGTAGAGCGTGGCAGCATACCATATTCAGCGGTCACCCAGCCCGTGCCCTTGCCGCGCATCCACGGCGGCACCCGCGACTCGACGGAGGCTGTGCAAAGCACATGGGTATTGCCGCACTTGATCAGGCAGGAGCCTTCCGGGTGCATGGAAACATTGCGCTCAATCGAAATGGTGCGCATCTGGTCAAGGGCGCGGCCTGATGGTCTGGTCATATAGGGATTTCCTGGTGTTGGGGTTGGCAAATTAACCAACCCTTAAACCATCTAGCCCCTCAAGATCAAGCAAGAATTGTGCTGTTTTGGCTTACGCCCTGGCAGTATTGGGACATGAAGACTTTGCGGAGGAATAGGGCCGAGCGGGAAGGACTGGCAGGTCTATCATGTTAGCGTAGAGCTGAACCAGGTTATAGGCGCGTTTGCCGTCAGGAAGGTCAAGCAGTGGCAGGTTCAGGCTAGTGTCAGAATGCACCAGGGTAATGGCAAAGTTTTCAGCTGCCGCGCCTTTCTTTGCCTTGGCTGGCCTGCTTGTAACCTGGACACCCTGATAGTTTTGGTAAATCAAGATTTCTTTTTTAGCTTCGCTCAGCAGGGTGCGGGAATATATCTCGACATATGCTCCTTCAAAGCTCAGGATATGGCGTGTCCACAGCAAGAAGGCTGCCCAGGACAGTAGCGGAACGGAAAGCAGGGTGAAGATAGGCAGATAAAGGAAGCCTGCAAAAAAGGAAATTATCCCCAAAGGCAATGCCAGACAGGCCTGGTATTTACGTGATCCGGCGGTGATGGGGGACAGGCCCAGGGCATAGGGCGTATTGTTGAGGTCAACAATGAAATTTTGTGGTGTTCTGTTCAGGCTGGGGATTTTCATGGCTGGCATCGCTTTGGCTAAAAGGTTATCGGGGGCTTAAGGGGATAGGGATGATTTTAGGGATAAGGTGTTAAGGCAGTCTTGGGGGTTATGGTAAACACCTGACTTGTCGCGAGATATGGTTAAGCCGTGACCACAGCAGTGCGTAGATAGCTTTGCAGCCATTTGAGTGCGGGGGTGTCCTTTTTCGTCATAGTAAGACTTGTTCTTACTATCCATAGCTGAAGGTTTTGGTCTTGATAAAGTGTGTGTTTTAGTGGTTTACAGTTCACAGAATGGATCATTGGAATCCAATGATGACGTGAGAGGGGTGGGGCTGAAGTAAATCCTGAGAATTGAATTGTCCTGTCTCTCCACAGCCCTGTTCCCATTTGGCTTGCGGGGCAGGGGGCATTATGCGAAAACAACTGACAACCAAATTTCTGGTGCGGGGAGAATGGCAAGATGGCGCGTGAATTCTATACGTTGGATGTGTTTACAGATACAATTCTGGCAGGCAACCCATTGGGCATTATCTCTGATGCTGCGGGGCTGTCTGGTGAGCAAATGAAAGCCATTTCTGCCGAACTGAACCTGTCTGAAACTGTGTTTATCCTGCCGCCTGACAAGCCTGGCCACAGTGCCCGGATTCGTATCTTTACACCCACCATAGAAATTGCCTTTGCAGGCCATCCCACATTGGGGGCTGCCATCCATATTGCCATGAAGCAGGTGGGGGACATTACCCAGGAACAGGACTGTATTGTTGTGCTGGAAGAGAAAATTGGGTCTGTGCGGGTTGGGGTCAAGCTTTACCCTGACAAGGCAGCCTTTGCTGAGTTTGATATTCCGGTGAAGCCTGAAGAAACCATTGAGGCTATAGACAAGGATCAGCTGTCCTTGGCTCTGGGGCTGACCAAGAGTGAACTGGGCTTTGAAAACCATGTACCCTCTGCTTTCTATGCAGGTATGGATATTCTTTTTGTGCCTGTGGCAGACCTTTCGGTGATGAAACAGGTCAAGGTGAATGAGCCGGCTCTTGCCCTTGCCCTGGGGGCAGACCATAAGGGAGCCTATCTCTATTGCCGTGAAACCATCAATAAGCGGTCCTCATTCCACGCCCGGATGTTTGCGCCAGCTCTGGGCATTTCAGAAGACAGTGCGACAGGCGGCGCGGCTGCTGCGTTTGCAGGGGTGATTAAGAGATTTGACCAGCCTGTGACAGGGGAGCATCAATATATTATAGAACAGGGATTTGAAATGGGGCGACCCAGCGAAATCAGATTGGAACTGGTGGTTGACAAGGGGCTACATGCTGTCCGTATTGGTGGATCTGCTGTGCCTGTACTGACTGGAACGATTAACATTTAACCAAGCCCATATATTCTTTTGACTTTTGGGTGCAAATCATGTACCGTTCAATCTATTGGCATTTTTTTATGAAAAATTTCCCAATCTACCTAAAGACTTCAATTCCTTATCGAACAGGTTTGAGTGATGAACAAAATGCAGAATAGAGCAAGGGCAATAGCCGCATCTAAAACCGTTGATGAAAAACGGGCATATATCTTGCGTGCTGGCACGCTATCACTACTGGGTCTTTTTTCAATTCTTCTACTTATCAGCCTCTAAATTTTGTTCGTCATCGTTATGCCTTGAGGCATAATTTCGTAAGGTGGCATATTATTTAGAGGGATGTTTTTACCTCCACAACCGGTTCAGACTTCCTGTCGAAGGTTGCATGACTATGCTATGGTTGTTCCATTGTCATAGAATACGTTAAGAAATGCACCTTCATTGTATGGGCTTTATAATTCCGTTTATTTACAGGGCGGTGGGTGTGCTGGAATAAATTTTCAGGACAGTTATAAAGATCAGGACTGGTTCATGTTGATATTGACGTATGCAATGCCAATGGGCATATACCAATAAGCTGCGTCCCAGAAAATTGAAGAAGAAGTTTCATGTCTAAGAAGAATACCTCTCAAAAAAGCAAAGGCACAGTTGTGTCTATTAAGACCAAGATGAAAGCCAAGCCGGCTGCCCCCAAAGGGGAGCGGGTCTATATCTTTGACACCACCCTGCGCGATGGGGAGCAATCCCCTGGCGCGTCCATGACTTTGCCGGAAAAATTGCAGATAGCTGAATTGCTCGACCAGATGGGGGTCGACATTATTGAGGCGGGTTTCCCCATTGCGTCGCGCGGTGACTTTGAGGCTGTCAGTGAAGTGGCAAAGCGGGTTAAAAACGCGGTGGTTTGCGGCCTTGCCCGCGCTGGAGAGAAGGATATCACCCGCGCTGCGGATGCCCTGAAGGCTGCAAAAAATCCCCGTATTCATACCTTTATATCAACCAGCCCGCTGCATATGAAGTACAAGCTGAACATGTCCCCAGAAACAGTGCTGGAAGCGGTGACAAGTTCCGTCACCCTGGCGCGGTCTTTTACAGATGATGTGGAATGGTCGGCAGAGGATGCCACCCGCACAGAGGCTGATTTTTTGTGCCGCACTGTTGAGGCCGCCATTAAGGCAGGGGCAGGGACAATTAACATTCCCGACACTTTGGGCTATACCATCCCGGAAGAATATACCGCCCTGATTCAGATGCTGAAACAGCGTGTGCCGGGAGCAGATGACATTATTTTTTCGACCCATTGCCATAACGATTTGGGCATGGGCGTTGCCAATTCCTTGGCAGCGGTGATTGGCGGGGCGCGTCAGGTGGAATGTACCATTAACGGTCTTGGGGAGCGGGCGGGAAACGCCGCGCTTGAAGAAGTGGTGATGGCGATCAATACTCGGCAGGATGCCTTGCCATACCATACCAATATTGACACCACCCTGATCACCCGTGCCTCCAAGCTGGTGTCGGCTGTTACGGCCTTTCCTGTGCAGTATAACAAGGCGGTAGTTGGCAAGAATGCCTTTGCCCATGAGAGCGGCATTCATCAGGACGGTATGCTGAAAAATGCCCAGACCTATGAAATAATGACCCCTGAAAGTGTTGGCCTCACCCAGTCCTCACTGGTGATGGGGAAGCATTCCGGTCGCCATGCCTTCAAGAAAAAATTGGCTGATTTGGGGTATGAACTGCCTGATGCGACTTTTCAGGATGCCTTTAAGCGGTTCAAGGACTTGGCCGACCGTAAGAAGGAAGTGTTTGACGAGGACATTTCCGCCCTTGTCGGTAACGAGATGGTGGGGATGGATGACAAGATCCAGTTCCGTTCCCTGACGGTGATTTCTGGTACTGACGGCCCGCAAAAGGCAACCATTGTGCTGGATATTGAGGGCGATGAACAGACCCGAGAAAGTACAGGCGAGGGGCCGGTTGATGCGACCTTCAATGCTATCAAGGCGATCATTCCCCATACTGGGCGGCTCGCGCTGTACCAGGTGTCTGCCGTGACCCAGGGCACAGATGCCCAGGCAGAGGTGACAGTGCGTCTGGAAGAGGAGGGGCGCGTGGTCACAGGCCGTTCTGCCGACCTTGACACCATGGTGGCCTCAGCCCGCGCCTATGTCAGCGCGCTCAACAAGCTGGTGGCCAAGCGTGAGACCAGTAATTTGAGCATTGTTGACAGTAGCGGGGTTTAGAAAAAACGTATAAATTTGTTTGTCTTCAGGGCACAGAAATGGGCGCATAGTGTGTTATCACAGTAGACAACAGGCTATACTTGATCACTGTCATGCCGCAGAAATGCAGTATCCATGCCGTGAAATTTGCGCCCAAATGGCAATGTTTGTTTGGGTGTCGTGAGACCCTGTGCTGTAAAATTGTTGGTCTTTTTGTTGTTGGCAGTGCAGGGCATGGATACCGCGTCGTAGCGCGGTATGACAGTGAATGTGGTCAACGATATCAAGTGCCCCAGCCAAAAGATAGAGGGCGTGTCATGTCACTATTATTGAAACGATCCTGACGGGTAAAAGGGCAGGCAAAACGGTTCAATTTTGCGGGTATCCTTAGGTCTCCTTTTGGCTCATAAACTCCATGCCTAATGTCCCTTTGATAAATTCACCGCCAAGGTCGATGCTTTCAGCATCAATGCCGTGGCCGATGCCCTTCATGACATGTGGCAGCACAGTCTGGCCTGCCCCTTCAAGGGCAGAAATGGAAAACGGCAGAGCCTCAATCGGAATGATGTCGTCCTGGTCGCCGTGAAACATCATCAAAGGCGGTGCGACCTTGGCCTGCTCCTTGATGTGTTCCGCACCTGCGAGCATCCCAGAATAACTCACGATACAGGCGGGGCTGTTCTCGCGGCGCAAGCCAACATGAAGAGCCATCATCGAGCCCTGGGAAAAGCCAACCAGGGCGAGCTGTTTGTCTGGCAGGCTGTTGGCCTTGAGTTCATCATCAATAAACTTGTTAAGTTCAGGGGCGGCAGACTGGACACCGTTCCAGCGTTCATCAGGGTCACGGTTAGTCAGCGGAAACCATTCATAGCCAAATCCCGCAGCACAGGGGTGGGGGGCGTTGGGCGCGACAAACAGGGTGTCAGGCAGTTCAAATTTCCAGTTTTCAGCCAGGTTAACGAGGTCTTCGCCATTTGAGCCATAGCCGTGCAGTAAAATCACCAGGGATTGGGCAGGCTTGCCGCTTTGGGGTTCAGTGCGCGGGCCATTCAAGGGGGCGGTTGTCATGGGGATCTGGTTCCTGCTCAAAAATTAACGGAAATATTCTGTTCGGGATGCTAGGGGATAACGTGTTATGACTCAAGCATGTTCTTGTCTGTTCTCTATGATTAGCGGTGTGTTTTATGGAATCTGTCAGACCTGTTGTGCGTTTTGCCCCAAGCCCCGATGGTTACCTGCATCTGGGTCATGCTTTTTCAGCCTTGCTGAACTATCAGTTTGCAATGGAGCAGGGCGGGCGGTTTTTGCTGCGGATTGAGGATATTGATACAGGGCGCAGCAGGCCAGAATTTGAACAGGCGATCTATGAAGACCTGGACTGGCTTGGCATAAAGTGGGAGCAGCCTGTCAGGCGGCAGTCGGAGCATTTCGGGGATTATAGGGCGGCAAGCAGACATATTGGCAGTCTTGGCCTGCTCTATCCCTGCGCTGCCAGCCGGAAAGAAATATTGTCCTATATTGCTGCCTTGCCAAATGCAGGGGGTTGGCCGCATGACCCTGACGGTGGGCTGGTTTATCCAGGTATATATCGGGGCAGACCAATAACAGGGGAGAAAATGCAGGATGGCCGTCATGCCCTTCGGCTGAATATGGACAGAGCGTTGCAGCTGCTGGAGGAGCGGCAAGTTCTTCCTCTAACTGGAAAATACTTTGTGGAATGTAGGGAGCAGGGCAAGGGGGAGGCGACAGGAAAGGCTGTTGCTGACCCTAAGAGGTGGGGGGATATTATCCTGGTTCGGAAAGATGTGCCAAGCTCCTACCACCTGTCTGTTGTGGTTGATGATGCTTTACAGGGCATAACGCATGTTATTCGGGGCAAAGATTTGGAGCAGGCAACATCCATTCACCATCTTTTGCAGGTCTTGTTGGGGCTGGATGTTCCGTCCTATTGCCATCATGATCTTGTCAAGACTGAGGGCGGACAAAAACTGTCCAAAAGCGCGGGGGATATATCATTGCGGGATTTGAGAAAACAGGGTTGGACCGCAGATGATGTTAAGGCACATTTATTTGGCGGAATGTCTTGAAAATAAAAAAAGTGCATCCCATATGTGGAATGCCCTTTGTAAATTGAAATACAGAGAATAATTACCTAGTCTTCAGGATGGACCAGCTTACCATTTTTTGTTGCTCTTTGCACCACAGTTTCAGGTTGAGAGCTTTGACGGCACCCCAGAAATGGAGTGGCTTGTTTTCCCTCATTTCAGGAATCGCGGCATAGGCCTTTTTGAGATTGTAGGACGGGACGCGGCTATTATAATGATGGATATGGTGATAGCCAATAGAACCCGTCAGCCAGTTGAGTAGCCATGGCATCTTGAAAAAGGAACTGCCTGTAATGGCGGCCTTTTCAAAATCCCAGTCCTTGGCCTCAAACCAAACCATATCCTCAAACTGGTGCTGGACATAGAACAGGAAAACGCCAGCAACGCCAGCAACGTAAACGGAAAGAACCAGGGTAGCCAGAACAGCTTGCCAGCCAACGAGCCAACTCAGGCCTGCATAAAGGGCAATCACAAAAATATTATTCAGAACCGCGCTCAGGACAAGGTGCTTTTGCAAATTGATGGGGTAGCGTTGCCTGATGAAATAGTAAAGGATCGGTGTTGTAAAAATCAGGAAAAGTGGGTTGCGGTAAATGCGGTATCGCAGTTTCTTGTACCAGGGAGCTTGCAGATATTCCTTTACAGTCATCACCATAATTTCACCCGTATCATGAAGATCAAGGTTGGCGATCTGGGAATGGTGAATATTGTGTTCCCTTTTCCATCCAGCAAAAGGGACGATTGTAAACAGTGAGATAATGCGTCCCAGTCGCCTGTTCCAGATTTCTTTTTTGAAAAAGGAGCTGTGCCCACAATCATGCTGGATTGTAAATAGTTTGACCAGGAATAGGCCTGCCACAATAATCAGGGCTGCAAAAGCCAGCCAGTAGGAGGACTTGAACGCCCATATCGCGCCGCCAGCTAACAAGGCATAACCTGACAGAGCCAGGGAAAACTCACTGAGGGCTTTGCCCAAATGAGGAACGGCAAATGGCTTGATACGTTGCTTCAGGGTCAGTTCCAGTGTTTCGGAAACAGGGTGTATTGAATGGTTGTCGTTCTCGGCCTCTATTACTGGAGGTGACGACGTTTTTTGGAGGGATGAAGCGTTGCTCATATAAATATCCTGCATGTTTATCAAGGCTGCATCTTACTCACGCTACAGCCGCGTATGGGTTTCAAGGAGCATTTCCTTAAGGGAAACTTAAGTGATGTTAAGCCTTAGAAGAGCAATGCCTGGATGATGCTACCAATACTTAAAATACTATTCAAAAAATATCTAGCCCTGGAAGACAGTATGGTGGAAGATATATCTTTAACCTAGCGTGATATTGCTCGCAGACAATAAGCCTAAATGCCTATTGGGTAATCAATTGCCACGTTTATTTTGTGCTTGTGTCAGTTAGAACACAGTTTTTGTGTCCCAGGTCAATTTTTATGTCAGCTTCCAGATTTCATTAACAGCTGTTAATGGCGAAAATGGCGCATACCTGTCATCACCATAGCAATGCCAGCCTCGTTGGCAGCATCAATCACTTCATTATCACGCATTGAACCGCCTGGCTGGATTACCGCTGTTGCCCCCGCCTCAATTGAGGTTATCAGTCCGTCAGAGAATGGGAAAAAGGCATCGGAGGCGACAACACTGCCCTTAATATCCAGGCCAGCCATTTCAGCCTTGATCACAGCTATGCGCGCTGAGTTGACCCGGCTCATCTGGCCTGCGCCGATTCCCACCGTTATTTTGTCCTTGCAGTAAATAATGGCATTTGACTTGACATATTTACAGATTTTCCAGGAGAACAGGAGGTCTTCCATTTCCTTTTCTGTCGGTTGCCTGTCAGTTACGACCTTGAGGTCATTATGCAGGGCAAGGTCAGCATCCTGAACCAGCAGGCCGCCATTGACCTTTTTGAAGTCAAGGCGGTCATTGATGCCCGCAGACCAGTTGCCACATTCAAGCAGACGGACATTTTTTTTCTTTTTGACAATTTCAATGGCTTCTGTGCTGACTTCAGGCGCGATGATAACCTCTACAAACTGTCTGTCAACAATGGCCTTGGCGGTCTCGCCATCAAGCTTTTGGTTAAAGGCGATGATGCCGCCAAAGGCTGATTCGGGGTCTGTAGAAAAGGCGCGGTCATAACTTTCAAGTAGTGAACCGCTAGAGGCAACACCGCAGGGGTTGGCGTGTTTGACAATCACACATGTTGGCTCTTCGCCGAACTGCTTGACGCATTCCAGAGCCGCGTCGGTGTCGCCAATATTATTATAGGACAGTTCCTTACCCTGTAACTGTTTGGCTGTGGCCACGCAGGCCTCGCCTGAACTGTTTATATCTGTATAGAAGGCTGCCGTCTGGTGCGGGTTCTCGCCGTAACGCATGGTCTGCGCCTTTTGGTACTGGACGGTAAAGGTTGTGCCAAACCCTTTTGGCTTGTCCTCGTCATTCTCAATAATCTGGCCAAGATAGTTGGAGATGTGGCCATCATATTCAGCCGTGCGGGCATAGGCCTTCTGTGCCATCTTCTGGCGGAAAGGCACTGTTGTTGCCCCTGCATTGTCTTTCATTTCAGCCAGCACTGTATCATAGTCCGCAGGGTCAACCAGGACAGTCACCGCCTGGTGGTTCTTGGCCGCAGCACGGATCATGGCAGGGCCGCCAATATCAATATTTTCAATGCAGGTAGCAAGGTCTGCCCCCTTGGCGACTGTTTCCTCAAATGGGTAGAGGTTGACCACAAGCAGGTCTATATTGCCAATATCATGTTCTTTCTGGGAAGCTTCGTGGTCTGCATTGCCGCGTACTGCCAACAGGCCGCCATGAACTTTTGGGTGCAGGGTCTTGAGACGGCCATCCATCATTTCAGGGAAGCCTGTCAGGTCGGCAACATCACGGACAGCCAAATTGGCATCAGACAGCATTTTTGCCGTGCCGCCTGTCGAAACAAGCTCTATACCTTGCGCAATAAGGCCTTTGGCAAAATTCTCAAGGCCGCTTTTGTCAGATACAGAAAGCAGGGCGCGGCGAATGGTGGGAGTGTTACTCATAAAAGCAGCTTCTTTTTACTGGAATTTCGAGGGGCTGCACATCCGATAGCATAAAGCAGAAGACATTTCAAAATTTCTTGTAATGGTATGTGCAGGAAAGCAGATAGCCGATTCGTCAGAAATTTTATTGCCATTTTATTTTTTCGCTGACAGTCCTGCCAGCGCAGCCTTTTTGCGTTGGTCTTCTTCGCAAAGTTCCCAATATATCACCTGGTTTGTGTCCCCAGGGCCGTCCAGGGTTATTAGAGGAGATAAAACGGATTGTTTTGTCCCAAAATAACGATCTTCAGACAGGGTGATTTGCGCGCCCCTAACTGAAAATATCCAGCGTTTTTGGTTGGGCAGGGTAATATGAACCGTCTGGCTATCAGGCTGTTCAACATGGTTGGCAGGATGGATATGGAAACGGGTGACAACAGCATTTTTTGGCAGGGCGGTGGCATTAATCCTGTTCAACCGTTCCTCACCTTGCAGTTTCAGGCCTGTCTTGTCCAAAGCCAGTATGCGCTGGTAACCAATGCCCCCAACAGCAGCAAAGCCATCATGAAAAAGCTTGAGGGTCTGTCCGTTTTCATCTGAAGAGAATTGCCCCTCAGCTTGGGGCGGGCCTGTCAATATGTCCAGGCTTTCGGGGATGTCTTTCAGGGTTACAGTTTGCAGGCTGGCACTGGAAAAGTCTGACAGGCCAATTGCAGAATGGGCAGGGGTTGAGCGTGCAAAAAGGCTATCCTTTTCACCTTCAAGCGGGGCAGTTCCGCAATTGACGATAATGGGATAGATCTCTGATGAGAACTCAAATGAGGTTGCCCCAGCCTGTGCCTGGCCTCCCGCATGTGCAGGCGGTGCTGTGCCGCCGTCAGCCAGCAAGACAGCCTCGCCCTGTTCCAACCTGAAATAGTGTCCGTCAGCCAGTTCATTTTCCAGTGGCAGCCTGTCTTTGTCACGATAGAGACAATAGGAAATTTCTTCAATATGGTTCTGACTGACCCCGTTAAAGCGTCCCAGGTTGCCATCACCCAGACGCATGAAGCGCAACGCCCGAAGCATCAGCGGCAGTTTTTCCTCAATGCGTTCGTGGGGAGATTTGTGGCAGGCCTGGAGCATTTCTCGAATTTGCATTATACTCTGGATCAGGTGGAGCAGGGTTTCAGGGTTGCGGGAAATATGACTGCCATCAGGTAATATCTGTGTGGTCAGCTCATACAGGTAGCGCGGCATAAACTTGTCATACAGGCCAGACTGTCCTGCAATGCACAGCCCCCCCATCAGCAAGGCATGGGCAGCTTGCATCCTGGACTGGTTGGGAGGAATTTTATTGTAGTTGCTTGCCAGGCTATGGAGCTGTTCGCCAAGGGAGCGCATGACTTTTTTCTTCAAGGATTTCTTTGAGGACAGGATCAGGTGAGAGTGGGTCAACCAGTTGATGATACGGCAAGACATGATGTCATGATGCCAGGTGACATGGCTGGGTTCAAAATTTTCAGACAGCCAGCCCTTGGTGAAGCTTTGGGCGTAAAATGTCGAATAGTCTGGGGTATCCTGGCCTTCTGGTTGGGGCGCGGAAAGATGCCTGAGCCAGTCAAACCGATGGAGTTCTGTTTCCCACCTTTTTGAGACTGGGTGAAAGGCAAACGGGGTGTCCAGTGCAGGGTCAAACACAATAAACCGCCCTGCAATGCAAAAGCGGTTTGCATCCAGCTCGATTGCCAGCAGTGGGTCGCAGCTGAGTAGTTCTTGCGGCTGTGCAATAATGGCGTGGGTACGCAGGGCAGACTTGGTCTTTTTGCCCTCTTTGCGTTCCTCATACCTTTCCAAAAAGGTTTTTTTTGCGCGGGCAAATGGTTTTTTAGGGTTTTCTATATCAAAGGGGGATTTGTCATCAATTGAAATTTTTGCCATCAAAGCCGCCAACCAGGTTGTGAAAAAGAGTTGTGGCCAAGCCTAGTGGTAAATTTTGGCTAAAATGGTGCAGAACCAGTGTTATCGAAACCTAACCTTTGGCTCCAGAAATATAGGCGGCGGTCAGGTCGTCTTTAGGGGTTTCAAACAAGTGTTGGCACTGGCCAAATTCAATCAGTTTACCAACACGTTCCTTCATCCAGAAAAAGGCGGCATAATTTGCAATGCGGCGCGCCTGGGCAAGGTTATGGGTGACAATAATAACGGTATATTTTCCTTGTAGACGCAAGATAAGTTCCTCGACAACGCAGGATGAGATAGGGTCAAGCGCACTGCAAGGTTCATCCATCAACAATATTTCCGGTTCCAGGACAAGGGCGCGGGCAATGCAAAGCCTTTGTTGTTGGCCGCCGGAAAGGGCAAGTGCGCTGTCCTGCAATCGATCCTTGACCTCATCCCAAAGCCCGACATCTTGCAAGGACTTCTCTATTTTTTTACGGCGGACAGATTTGTTTCGGAAGCCGTGTTCGCGCAGGGGGAGATCCAGGTTGCGCCAGATGGACAGCGGAAAAGGGTTGGGTTGCTGAAAAATCATGCCAATGCGGCGGCGCAACGCCATCACATCAATCTTATCACTGACAAGGTTCTGGGTGTCAAACAGGATACTGCCCTTGACCTCAGCCGAAGCCGTCAGGTCTGTCAGCTTGTTGAGGGCAGAGAGAAAACTGGTCTTGCCGCAGCCTGACGGGCCAATCAGGGCTGTGATGCAGCCTTTGTGAATATCTAGGGAGACATCATCCAGAACAGTTATATTGTTATAGGATACCGACAGGTTTTGCACCTGAAGGTGCGCTTTTGGAATGCAGCAGGGTTCGCCTGCCTCCAGGTTGCCTAATGTGTAAGGGATTGCTCTCTCGTCCTGATTATCTTTGTCTGCTTTGTAAGGGGGCTGCTTTTGTGTCATGAAGAGAGAACCTTTCGTCCGAGCCATTGATCCATCATGAATTGCGCCATGATATTGAAAAAAACGATCAGTATAATAAGGGTGAGGGCTGTTGCATAGGCGGCGTGGTCTCCGCCAGTTACATTCATCGACAAGTCATAGATATGGACGGCCAGGGCGCGCCCCGAATCCATAAAGGATTCCGGCATTCTGTCGACATAGCCGCTGGTGAAGATAAGGGCAGCTGTTTCGGCTGTGGCACGTCCAATGCCCAGAACCAGGCCAGCAATAATGGCAGGGGTCGCTGAAGGCAACAGAATGTGCCAGATGGCTGCTGTGCGGGTCATGCCCAAGGCAAGCGCACCTTTGCGCCAGCTGTCATTCACTGTTCTGAGACCCATTTCACAGGTGCGGATAAAGATAGGCAAAATCATACAGGCCAGCGTCAACCCGCCAGAGAGAATAGAAAAGCCAAGCCCAAGGTAAATACAGAAAAAAGCATTGCCAAACAGACCGTAAACAATAGAGGGTATGCCGGCAAGCACATCAAGTGTCAGGCGTGTGGACGTGGCAAACTTCTGACCCTGTTTCGTAAACTCTGAAAGCCAGACAGCAACCCCAAGGCCTAAAGGCACAGAGACACTGACAGCCACAATAATAATCATCAGGGTGGAGACAAGGATCGGGGCTATTCCACCAGCGCGTCCAGAATTGACAGGGGCATCAAACAGGAAAGAGAAAGAGAGATGGGATATTCCTTTCACCACAACCTCTCCCAAAATCCAGAGAAATACGAGGCCAATGAAAGCAGTACAGGCTAAAATAACAGCCTTAAAAATCTGGTCAGCCATAATGATTGTTCCCCATATTTCGGGACGCAAACCAGGACAGCAAAAACACCAGAAAGGTCAGCAATAAGCCTGAGGCAAACAGGCTGGCGCGGTGAAAGCTGGTGGCATAGGCCATTTCCAGCGCAATATTTGCCGTGAGGGCGCGGACAGGGGCAAACAGGCTGTCAGGGTTTTGCACGACATTTCCGGCAACCATCAGGACAGCCATGGTTTCCCCCAAGGCGCGCGCCATCGAAAGCAGAATGCCGCCGATAATACCCATCCTTGCGGCGGGCAAAGCGACAGAGAGAATTTGCCCCTTTTGGCTCATGCCCAACGCAGCTGCCCCAGAAAGAATGGTTTTTGGGATGGCTTCCAGTGCCGCAAGAGCCGTTAGAGCGATGGTTGGCAGTATCATAAGGGCGAGGATAAGGATCGCGGCAAGCAGGCTTGCTCCTGGTGGGTGCAGTTGCCCAATAAGGGGGACAAGTACAGTCAGCCCCCAAAGACCGTAAACCACAGAGGGTATGCCAGCCAGAAGGCCGAGAATCAGTCTGTACGCCTGTGCCAGAAGAGACGTTGGCGGGATATAAAATCTCATCACAATTGCAGCAGACAAGCCCAGGGGAATGGCAATAAGGACAGCCCCAAACATCATGGCAAGAGAGGCCCATATCATAGGGAAAATTCCAAACATGCCTTCCAAAGGATACCAGCTTTTATGGGTCAGGAATGACCGCCAGCCGCCATTTGTCAGGCCAGGCCAGGCTTCCTTTGCCAAAAACAGGATAACCAGCAACAGTAAAAGTCCGCTCAGGGCTGCCAGTATGGCGAGGAAGAAGGAGAGGGTTCTGTCTGGCTGGTGTTTAAGGCTTGAGAGGAACAAAAAACTGGTTTTTAACAAGGCCATGTACCTCCGCAGATTGGGCAAAGCCAATAAAGCGTTTTGCCAACAAGGAAGGCTTTCCCTTGGTTACTAGATTGAGGGGGCGGGACAAAGGAAAGACACCGTCCCTGACACTGGCTGAAACTCCTGCCAACGGAAGCAGCCTGATGGGCGTTCCCTGTTTTTCTTCATATTCTGCTGTGCCGATTGAGACATAACCAATTGCGCCAGGAGTACCCGAAACAGTCTTGATGCCCTGCTGGTTGTCGCCAATCACCACATGAGCCTTGATCTGGGAGTTTTTGAGGGAAAAATGTTTGAGAAACAGTTCCAGGGTAGAGCGGCCTTCCGCCTTGTTGACAACGGATATCGCCAGGTCAGAGCCGCCAAGCTGCTTCCAGTTCGTAATTTTTCCTTTGTAGATGGCAATGATCTGGGCATTGCTGAGCGTCTTTATGTTGTTGCTTTTATGGACAATCATGCCAATGCCATCCATCGCAATGGTGAAGGGGGTCAGGTCAGATTCGGCAGGTTTCAGAGCACGCGATACCATGCCAATATTGGCAAGTCCCATCCGCGCATCATTGATGCCGCGCGAAGAACCGCCCGTCTGGACATCAATCCTTATGCCAGGATTGTTGTTTTCAAACAATTTTGCAATTTCAAGTGCCAGGGGAGCAACTGTGCTTGACCCTGTTATGACCAGCCTGTTATCAGCCGCCATAGTTGTCGAAAAACTGGAAAAAAACAGTAGCGTGACAAGCCAAACTAATTTTAGGTTCACAAACATTCTCCCTCAAATATTTGTTAACATATAGCAATTTCCCCAGTAACAGACACCTAAATTAATCGTGAACAGGGGTAGGGGGACTCGGCGAGATTCCATTTCTGCGCAAATTCCATGATCGTTGCAAGAAATTTCAACTCTTGCATTGTACGATAATAATTCGTACAATATTCATTATGACAACATCTGCTAGAAAAAAGCTGAAAACAGCCTGTATAGACGCACGCACAACACCAGAAGCTCTTGCCCTGATGAAACATGCAGCACACCTGCAAGGGCAGTCTGTCAGTGATTTTATCGCAAGCTCGGGTGTCAGTGCAGCCAGCAAGGTTATTGCCGAAACTGAAATAATTACCCTGAGCCGTGAAGCCAGCCTACAGCCTACAGCTTGCAGACCTCCTTATCAATCCACCAGAACCAACGGATGCCCTGAAAAAGGCTGTTGAAAATCACAGGCGGCTTATCGTTTCGTGAATACAGCAACCTATCGGATTGAATGCCTTGAAAAAAAGCATAACCGAAAATCCTTTCAGTGTGGCGTAGAGCTGCTTGATAGCTATTTCCAAAAACAGGTCTCGCAGGATATGCGCCGCCGTTTTGGCAAGTGCTTTGTCGTCATTGATACAGATACAGAAGAAATTGCAGGATTTATACAATGTCTGCCAGCTACCTTGCCTTGTCAGAGCTGAACCTGCCTGATAAGGTCATAAAAAAGCTGCCCCGTTATCCTGTCGCGCCTGTGGCTCTCATTGGTCGGCTGGCCGTTAGTCTTGATGCACAAGGACAAGGTTTGGGGTCATCCCTTTTTATTAATGCGATAAACCGTATTGCCCAAAATGATATAGCTATCTATGCTGTGATGGTTGATGCAAAGGATGCTTCCGCCATCAGTTTTTATAATCGCCACGGCTTTACAGTCGTAAAAGGACAGGACAACAGGCTTATCCTGCCTGTCGAGGTTGCCCTGAAAATATTGAAGGATTTATAATCCTTGCGAAGATTATTCACATAATTGAATTTATGGAAAACGCAGCATAGTTGCCAGTATTTGGAGCGTACATTTTTAAATGCTTGGAATCTTGAAATACTGATTTATGACGAGTAAGAACATTACAGCAAAGAACTCGTGGGAAATATCTCGCCCCTTCAACAGTGAAACGCAACACTCAGCCTGCGTCGCTTTGAGAAGACCTCATGTGGTGTCTTGTAGTCCAGGATTTTTCTTGGCCTGTGGTTGATCTTGCGCTCGACCTCCTGAACCTGCTCATGAGACAG